>CAXBGQ010000200.1:0-5983 GCA_963975135.1 uncultured Nioella sp.
ACCCGCCAGCAGCTTTTGAAAGGTCAGCATCTCGCCGAACACGCTGGCGGTTTCGGCAAGGGTCAGGGGGGTGGAGGATAAAAGCTCACCCTGGCCCGCCGCCAGCCGCTGATGCACGCCGTGCCCAAGCTCATGCGCCAGCGTCATCACATCGCGCGGTTTGCCCAGATAGTTCAGCATCACATAAGGATGCGCGTCGGTCACGGTGGGGTGGGCGAAGGCCCCCGGGGCCTTGCCGTCCTTGACGCCCGCATCGATCCAGCCCTTGTCAAAGAAGGGTTCCGCCAGATCGGCCATGCGCGGGTCAAAGGCCGCGTAGGCGTCCATCACCGTTTCGCGGGCATCCGTCCAGTTCACCAGCGTGGTATCCTCCATCGGCAGGGGCGCGTTGCGGTCCCAGACCTCAAGCGTTTCCAGCCCCATCCATTTTGCCTTCAGCGCGTAATACCGGTGGCTGAGGCGGGGATAGGCGGCGACAACAGCGTTTCTGAGCGCCTCGACCACCTCGGGTTCGACATGATTGGCCAGATGCCGGCCCGCCTGCGGTGTCGGCAGCTTGCGCCAGCGATCCTCGATCTCTTTTTCCTTGGCCAGCGTGTTGTGGACGCGGGCAAAGAGTTTGACGTTCTTGGCAAAGACATCGGACAGCGCGCGGCTCCCGGCCTCGCGCCGGGTGCGGTCGGGATCGGTCAGAAGGTTGAGCGTGGCCTCGATCCCCATCGCTTCGCCGTCGACGTCGAAGCTCAGCCCCGCGATGGTTTCGTCAAACAGCTTGTTCCACGCGGCGGCCCCGACAGTGGATTGATCATGCAGGAATTTCTCCAGCTCATCGGAGAGCTGATAGGGCTTCATCGCGCGCATCCGGTCCAGCACCGGGCGGTAGCGGGCCAGATCGGCATCGGCACCCATCAATGCCTCAAAAACATCGTCTGCGATGCGGTTGAATTCGAGGCTGAAGAACACCAGCGGCGTGGTGGCGTTGGTGATCGCCTCCTGCATGTCGGACATGAATTTGCCGCGCGCGGGGTCGGTGGTGTGCTGGTAATAGCGCAACCCGGCAAAGGACATCAGCCGTCCGGCCACCATGTCGATCTTTTCGTAGCGCTGGATGCAGGTCAGCATGTCGGCCGCAGTAAGCCCCGCCAGCTTGCCCTCATAATCCGCCGCGAACGCGGCGCATTCATCGTTCAGCCAGCTTTGGTCACGGGCAATCTCGGGCGCGTCCTCGCCCGCGTAGAGGTCGCTCAGGTCCCATTCCGGCAGGTCGCCCAGATTTTCAGCGCCACGGGGGGCATTGGCGTCAAAGGCGGGCAGGGGGAAAGCGGTGGGATGCATGAAGACCTCTCAAATCTGTGGTTGCGCAACAGATAGGCACCCGCCGGGTGCAAGTGCAACATGAGGCGGCCACAAATTAGCGGCGGGTTACAGATCGACCGGGGCGGTCGCGGCATCCGGGTCGCTTTCTTCCTCGGGCGCGGGGTCGACCCGGCGGCGGATCAGAATGTCGCCATTGGGCAGGATCTCGGGCGCGTGGTAGGCTGACATATCGTCGATCCTGCCGCTCAGATCCTGCAGGAGCGGGATCATCTGATCCTCCACGAACGGCCGCATCTCATCCATCAAACCTTCGAGGATCAGGCGTGAGCCCTCTGAAAGCATGCCGAGCCCGTCGCGGATGCCCGGCTCCTCGGCCTCCTGCGCGGCGGCGGGCAGGGCAAGAGCGGCAGACAGGATCAGCGGCAGAACGGGTTTCATGCTCACGTATATGGGGAAAACCACGCGGAATTTCAATCCTGTGGGGCCGGTTCGGCGGAAAGCTGCATGGAGACCGGGAAATGGTCCGAGCTTGTCAGAAGCGCCTGGCAGAGCGATCCCTCGCGCCAGCAAACGGGGTCGTCAAACGGGTGCCAGATGCGCCATTTGGTGGTGCGCGGGCGGATCAGCGGGCAGACCATGATGTAATCCAGCAGCGCCGAGAGATAGCGGCTTTCTTCGCGCAGGAAAAACCGCGCCGTTGCCGGTTGCGCGGCCAGGCGCGATTGCAGCGCGCGGGCCGCATTGGGGTCGTAAAGCTGTTCCGCCGCCGCCAGGTCGGTGCCCATAACGATCTCGACGCCCGAGCGGCCAAAGAGCTGTTCAAACTCGTCCAGACCGGGGCCATCGTTGAGGTCTCCGAGCAGGATCAGGGGATCGCCCGCCGCCACATGATGCCCGACACGTTCGCGCAGCCAGATGCATTGCGCCAGTTGTTTGCGCCGGTTGGCAATCGCCAGGCGCATCATCTCATCGCGGTTGCGGGCCCCATGCGGTGCCTTCGATTTCACATGCACACCGATCATGCGAAACAAGCTGTCGGCGGTTTCGATCTCGGCCTCCAGCGGCGGCTTGGAAAACCGGACCAGATCCTCGGTCGCGTCGATATCGAGATCGATCCGGTAGGTGCTGTCAAAGCGCGGCGCGGTGCGCGAGCCTTTCTTGCCGGTTTCCTCGCCGATCGGGTCATGGCGCGCGGCCATCACATCGGGGTCGTAAAGCAGCATGATTTCCTGCTGCGTGTCGTTCTCATACCCCACCAGAGCCTTGCGCGCGCGAATGCCCGCGAAGGCGGCAAAGTTTTCCAGCGCCGCGCTGCCGTCGCGGTGGGGCGAGATGTCGGGGGCCTCGATCACCATAACGGCATCGGCGTCGAGCGCCTGAAACACATGTGCCAGGGCCGCGATCTGCTGGCTGCGGGTGACATCCTGACGGCCTGACCATTCGTCATCATTCAAGAGCGCGCCGTCATCGTCAAAGAGGTTGGCGAACCATTCGACATTATAGGTGACGATGCGCATGCGTCCGCTAGCCCCCGTGATGGGATTGAATCTCTTCCCAGGCGGTGTTGATGGCGATCAACCGGGTCTGGGCCAGCTTGACGGCTTCCTCGGGCACGCCGCGCGCCATCATCCGGTCGGGGTGGGTTTCGCGCACCAGATCGCGCCAGGCTTTGCGGATCTCGGCCAGGGTCATGGTGCTGTCGACGCCCAGAACGGTGTAGGGGTCGGGGGCGGCATCGGGCACGTTGCGCGCCCGCAGGGCGGCAAATTCGCGCGGGCTCATGCCAAAGATCTCGGCCACGCGTTCCAGAAACAGGTTTTCCTTGGGGTGATAGGTGCCATCGGCCACGGCGATATGAAAGAGGCCATCCATCAGATCGGACAACACGGCGCTGTCGGCCTCGAACATGGTGGCGATCTTCTGGGCGTAATCCTCGAACCCCGCGATATCCTCACGCGCCAGATTGAACACACGCGCCGCCGATTTCTCATCGGCCAGCGGAATCGCAAAGACCTCGCGGAAGGCGGTGACCTCGTTGCGGGTGACGTGCCCATCGGCCTTGGCCATCTTGGCCCCAAGCGCGATAACGGCAATGGCGAAACCGACGCTCAGCTCGGGCGGCTTGCGCAGTTTGTCGAACATGGTGCCGAGCCCTTCGCCAGAGGCAAGGGCAGACAGGGCTTCGGTGATGCGGGTCCAAAGTGACATGGGGAGGCTTTTACCCCGGATCGCGCGGGAATGTCAGAGGAATTTCTGCATCAGCACCAGATCGTGCCAACGCCCGAACTTGCGCCCCACCTGCGGCAGGCGCGCGGCCTCGACATAGCCAAGCGCGGCGTGAAAGGCGATGGCGTCGCTGTTTTCGCCCGAGATCCCGGCGAAAATGGAGTGCACCCCGGCGGCGCGGGCGTGGGCTTCGACATGGGCCATCAGGGCGCGGCCATGCCCCTGGCCACGGGCGTCGTCGGCAAGGTGGATCGTGTGTTCCATCGTGTGTGCATAGCCGGGACCGCCGCGAAACTGGGCGTAGGTGGCAAAGCCGGTGATGTCGGTGCCCTGACGGGCGACGAAAAACGGCTGGCGGGTCATCGCGTCGGCAACCCCTTGCGGAGTTTTCTCGGCTGTTGTGAAGGTGGCGACCGTGTCGCGGATGACGGCGTTCCAGATTGCCGCGATCCGGGGGGCGTCGGTGGGGGTGGCATCGGTGATCACAGTGTTACGGGTCCGGCTGGGGTGGAAAAGGTCGCGGTGATACGCGGGGCGGGGCCCGGCTCGATATGCAGGCGGGCATCGGAGATGAGCGGCGCAAGGGCGGTGCCGAGCGCCTCTGCCGCCGGGTGGGTCAAGCTGAGCCCGGTCAGGCGAATGCCATGATCGGGCAATAGCGGTGCCGGGTGGGCGGTGCCCTGCCATTCGATCAGGGCCGGAAAGCAACCGTCAAAGGGCAGCTTGCCATCCTCGGGGATCGCCATGCGCCAGCGGAAGTTGGTGCGCTCAAGATCCCAGATGCGGCCGGTGCCATCCGGGGCCAGCGTGAGCGCGGCCTCCAGATCGGGGGCGCGGGCGATCCAGTTGGTGATGCGTGGCGGGCCCGTGAAATTGTCCAGATCGAACCAGCGCGGCTGATCCGGGCCGGGGGCGGCGGGGTTGATGGTGATCACTTCCAGATATTCATCCGGCCCGAGCGACATAAGCCGGTTATGCGTGCCCATATGCGGGTGTTGACCGATGGCCGACAGCTCCACGCCAAAGGCGGCCTCGATATGGGCGGTGCCCGCGCCCAGATCCTCACAGGCGATGGCGATATGATCAAGCGTCAGCATGGGCCCCCCAACAATTTTCGGTCTGGCGATGAAACCCCCTTGGCAAATCGGGCGCAAGGGGATCAACCTGCGCGCCATGGATTTGACCGAGAATAAAGCCGCCCTGCGCAAGGCCGCCTTCGCGGCGCGGGCCAGGGGCCATGGCACAGGGCTGGATGCTGCCGCGCAGGCGCGATTGCGCGATGAGATCGGGGCCGTGAGCGGGTCCGTGATCGCGGGATATATGCCGATGCGCACCGAGATCGACCCTTTGCGGGTGATGACGGCGCTGGCGGGTGCGAACCGGATCTGCGTGCCGGTGATTGCGGGCAAGGGCCTGCCGCTGACTTTCCGCGAATGGCAGCCCGGCTCTGCGATGGTTGACGGGCCGTTCGGGGCGATGGTGCCTGCGGCTGGCGATTGGCTGGAGCCCGAAATCCTGATCGTGCCGCTTGTGGCGTTCGACGCGGGCTGCAACCGGTTGGGCTATGGCGGCGGGTTTTACGACCGCACGCTTGAGCGATTGCGCGCCCTGCACCCGACCCGCGCCATCGGATTTGCCTATGATGCGCAGGAGATGGCGGGGCTGGTGATCGAGCCCACCGATCAGGTTCTGGATGGCGTGGTCACCGAAACCCGCGTGGTCCGGGCCTTGCCGACGGGCGCGCGAACGCCTAATCCCAAGATATGAGACTTCTTTTTCTGGGCGATGTGATGGGCCGTGCCGGCCGGGCCGCGATCTGCGAGACGCTGCCGCGATTGCGCACCGACTGGCGGCTCGATTTCGTGGTGGTGAATGGCGAGAATGCCTCCTCGGGGCACGGGCTGTCACAGGCGCATGCGCAACTGCTGCTGAAGGCCGGGATCGATTGCCTGACGCTTGGCGATCATGCCTTCGATCAGCGCGACATGCTGCAATTCATCGACAAGGAGCCGCGCATCCTGCGGCCGCTGAACTATGCCAAATCGGCCCCCGGGCGCGGCGCGCAGCTGTTCACGGCGTCAGGCGGGCGCAAGGTCTTGGTGGCGCAGGCGCTTGGGCAGGTCTTCATGAAACGCCCGTTTTCAGACCCGTTTTCGGCGCTCGAGGGCGTCATGCGCAGCTATCCGATGGGCGGCGTGGCGCAGGCGGCGATTTTCGACATCCATTGCGAGGCGACATCCGAAAAGATGGCGGTGGGCCATTTCTGCGACGGGCGCGCCAGCCTTGTGGTGGGCACTCATACCCATGTGCCGACCGCCGATACCCAGATCCTGCCCGGTGGCACCGCGTTTCAAGCCGATGCCGGGATGTGCGGCGATTACGACAGCGTGATCGGCATGGAAAAGACCGAACCCCTGCGCCGGTTCATCACCGGCATGCC
>CAXBGQ010000201.1:0-5892 GCA_963975135.1 uncultured Nioella sp.
CGGGCGGCTGCCTAACAGGGACAGCAACCGCATCGGGGAGGGATACCATGGGCTATCACGAGCAATACAGCCAGGCGAAACAGGACCCGGACGGGTTCTGGATGGCGGCGGCCGAGGCAATCGACTGGACCCGCGCGCCCTCCAAAGCGCTCTATGCCGAAAATGCACCGCTTTACGAGTGGTTCGCCGACGGGCTGGTCAATACCTGCTGGAACGCGGTGGACCGGCATGTCGAGGCGGGCCATGGCGACCGTGTGGCGATCATCCATGACAGCCCGATCACCCATTCCACCCATGAAATCACCTATGCCGAATTGCAGACCCGGGTGGCAAGTCTGGCCGGGGCGCTACGCGCCAAGGGCGTCGAAAAGGGCGACCGGGTCATCATCTATATGCCGATGGTGCCCGAAGCGCTGGAGGCGATGCTGGCCTGCGCCCGCCTGGGGGCTGTGCATTCGGTCGTGTTCGGCGGATTCGCGGCCAATGAACTGGCGGTGCGGATCGACGATTGCCGACCGAAATGCATCATCGCATCCTCCTGCGGGTTGGAGCCGGGCCGCGTGGTCCATTACAAGCCGCTTTTGGACGGGGCCATCGAGATGGCCGGTCACAAGCCCGATTTCTGCGTGATTTTCCAGCGTGAGCAGGAGGTCGCGCATCTGGAAGAAGGCCGCGATGTCGATTGGCACGCATTTCAATATGGTGTGGATCCTGCCGAGTGTGTGCCGGTCGCGGGCAATCATCCCGCCTATATCCTCTACACTTCCGGCACCACCGGCGCGCCCAAGGGCGTTATTCGCCATACCGGCGGGCATCTGGTGGCGCTGAACTGGTCGATGCGCAACCTTTACGACATGAACCCCGGCGAGGTGTTCTGGGCCGCCTCCGATGTCGGTTGGGTCGTGGGCCACAGCTATATCTGCTATGCGCCGCTGGTTTATGGCTGCACCACGATCGTTTTTGAGGGCAAGCCCGTAGGCACGCCTGATGCCGGCACCTTCTGGCGGGTGATTCAGGACCACAAGGTAAAATGCCTCTTCACGGCCCCCACGGCGTTTCGCGCCATCAAGCGCGACGATCCGCAAGGCGCGCTGGTGGGCGATTATGATCTCAGCAGCCTGGAATCGCTGTTTCTGGCCGGTGAACGGGCGGACCCCGACACTATCGAATGGGCGCAGGACAAACTGGGCGTGCCGGTGATCGATCACTGGTGGCAGACCGAAACCGGGTGGGCCATCGCCGGCAATCCACTGGGGATCGAGGCTTTGCCGGTCAAGATCGGGTCGCCCTCGGTGCCGATGCCGGGCTATGACGTGCGTATTCTGGACGAAGGCGGTCATGAGGTGAATCGCGGCGAACTGGGGGCGATTGCCATCGCCCTGCCATTGCCGCCGGGCACCCTGCCGACCCTGTGGAATGCCGAAGACCGGTTCCGCAAATCCTATTTGCAGCAATTTCCCGGCTACTATGAAACCGGCGATGCGGGTTTCATGGATGAGGACGGCTATCTTTATATCATGGCGCGCACCGATGACGTGATCAACGTCGCGGGCCACCGCCTGTCGACCGGCGCGATGGAGGAGGTGCTGGCAGGCCACCCTGATGTCGCGGAATGCGCCGTGATCGGTGTGGCCGACAAACTGAAGGGTCAGATGCCGATGGGGTTCTTGTGCCTCAATGCCGGCACCCAGAGGGCCAGCGAGGATATTGTCGCCGATTGCGTGAAACTGGTGCGCGAAAAGATCGGTCCGGTGGCGGCCTTCAAGCTGGCTACGGTGGTGCAACGCCTGCCCAAAACCCGGTCGGGCAAGATCCTGCGCGCGACCATGGTCAAGATCGCCGATGGCGAGGAGTTCAAGATGCCCGCAACAATCGACGATCCGGTCATTCTGGACGAAATCGCCGAGGCGCTGACGGATCTGGGTTACCCGAAATAAACATGATCGCCGCGCGGCGCTTGTGTCGCGGCACCAGTGCTTTACGCTGATGCCGGGACAGGGCAGAGGGCAGGGCGGCGCAGCATGAATGCAGATGAAAACCGGGATGAGGCAGAGGCCCGGGCCGACAGGCTTGCTGGTGCTGCGGTGCAGGCCTCGCTCAGGCTTTACAACCACGATATTCGCGCCGCGGTTTCCGATGTGATTGGCGGGCTGCGCCTGATTGACCGGGACCGTCTGAACCCCGACATTCAGGTGCAATTGGAACGGGTTCAGATCGCAGGCGAAACACTGGCCGAGCTTGTCGATGCGGCGGTCCTGTCGCTGGATGGTGAAACCGACAAGGACGCAACCGACCACAGTTTTGAGTTTCGGAGTTTTCTGGCCGGTCTGGAAATGCGCTGGTCGGGGCGGGCGCGCGAACAGGGCTTGGCGTTTCGCTTGGAGGTGGACAGGCGCGCACCGGAACGGGTGTGCGTGTCGCGGATCAAGCTGGACCGAATTCTTGGCAACCTTATCGCCAACGCGCTGAAATTCACCGATCACGGCTGGGTCGCGCTGCGGGTCGATATGGTCGATGACGGCTTGCGGTTTTGCGTGATGGATCAGGGACAGGGATTTTCCGACACGGCGCTGGAACGGCTGTTTACCCCGGATGGCCGGCCGCAGGATGCCACCCGGCCCGGCACCGGATTGGGTCTGCATATCTCCAAGGAACTGGCCAACAGCCTGGGGGCGGCGTTGAACGTGACCAACGCGCCGGGTCAGGGGGCCAGCGTCACGCTGATCCTGCCGCGCGACCGGTGGCAAAGCACCGAACGCTCGCGCGACCTGCCCGATCTGTCCGGCCTGTCGGTGCTGGTGGCCGAAGACAACGTGACCAACCAGATCCTGGTGCGCCAGATGCTGGAGCGGATGGGGGCCCGGATGGACCTGGCCCGCGACGGCGTTGAGGCGTTTCAGGCCCTGAGCAAGCGGCGCTATGATCTGGCCCTGCTCGATATCGAAATGCCGCACATGACCGGGATCGAAGTCATGCGGAAATTGCGCGACCGGGGCGATATAGATACGCCGTTGGTGGCGCTGACGGCTTATATCCTGCGCGACAACCGCGAGGCGATATATGCCGCCGGGGCCGATGGCGTGATTGCCAAGCCGATCCGGTCGGTCGCGGGTTTCGGCGAGGCGATCCGGCGCCATGTCGACCGCTCGACCCTGGCCGCAAATGCCACCTTGATTGCGGTCGAGGATACGTCGCAATCGATCGGTGAAATGGACCGCAATCGGTTCGAGGCTTTGTTACAGGCCGCGGGCCCCGAGGGCCGGGTCGAATTTCTGATCCATCTCTTACAGGATCTGCGGTCGGTTGCGCGTATTCTGGCCGGCGCTATCGCCGATCGGGGTGCCGATGAGGTGCGCGCACAGACGCATATCCTGATCTCGCTGGCCGGGGCTGTTGGCGCGGACCGACTACAGGAGCTGGCGGAATCGCTGAATGCCACCGCGCATCGTGGCCGGCTGGCCGAGGCTCCGGTGCTGGCTGAAACCTGCCTGCATGCGCTTGACGTTTTGATCGGGCAGGTCGAAAAACGCGGGCAGCGCGAGGGGTGAGGCCCTTGCAACCGGTCAGACCAAAGCCCACACTGGCGCGGTCCGCCATAGAAAGGGACCATTCATGTCGCTTGTCGATGCCGCCGCTTTGGTGCGCGAAAAGGCCTATGCGCCCTATTCGAATTTTCAGGTCGGGGCCGCGATCCGCAGTGTCGAGGGCAACCTGCATCTGGGCTGCAATGTCGAGAATGTGGCCTATCCCGAAGGCACCTGCGCCGAGGCCGGGGCCATTGCCGCGATGATCGCGGCGGGCGATTCACGGATCGCGGAGGTCGCAGTGATCGCGGGCAGCCCGACGCCGGTGCCGCCCTGCGGCGGGTGCCGTCAGAAACTGTCAGAATTCGCCGATGGCGATGTGCCTGTCACGCTGGCCACGACAACGGGCATGACCGTCCGGACCACGGTGGCCGATCTGCTGCCTGGGGCCTTTGACGCGGGCCATATGGAGGGAAGCTGAGCCGATGGATGCGCGTGAGATACTGGCCCGGCTGCGCGACAGTCAGGGGTTGAGCCCCGAGCAATATCAATGGTTTGCGCAAGGCCTGGCCGATGGCACCGTGTCCGATGCGCAGGCCGGGGCCTTTGCCATGGCGATCTATACCCGTGCCATTGGCCGCGAGGGCCGCGTGCATCTGACCCACGCCATGCGCGATACCGGGCAGGTGTTGCAATGGGACGTTCCCGGCCCGGTTCTGGACAAGCATTCCACCGGCGGCGTGGGTGATACCGTGTCGCTGCCGCTGGCCCCCGCGCTGGCGGCCTGCGGGGCTTATGTTCCGATGCTGTCGGGGCGCGGGCTTGGCCATACCGGCGGCACGCTGGACAAGATGGAGGCGATCCCCGGCTACCGCGCCATTGTTGACAATGAGGAGCTGTCGCGCGTGGTGCGTGAGGTTGGTTGCGCCATCGTAGGGGCCTCGGATCAGATCGCGCCCGCCGATAAACGCCTCTATGGCGTGCGCGACGTGACCTCGACTGTCGAAAGCATCGACCTGATCACGGCCTCGATCCTGTCCAAGAAACTGTCCGAAGGGTTGGATGGTCTGGTGCTCGATGTAAAGACCGGATCGGGGGCCTTCATGGCCGATCCCGCCGACGCGCTGGCTCTGGCCGGGTCGCTGGTGGAAACGGCGCAGGGGGCGGGGTGCAAATGCACGGCGCTGTTGACCGATATGAGCCAGCCTGCCGCGCGCACTGCGGGCAACGCTTTGGAGGTGATCGAGGCGATGGAGATGCTGACCGGCAGCGGTGGTTCGCCCCGGTTGAGGCAGCTGACGCTGTCGCTTGGCGGTGAATTGCTGGCGCTTGGCGGGCTGGTCGCGGATGCGGCCCAAGGCGAGGCAAAGATAAACGAGGCGCTGAATTCGGGGGCTGCGGCGGAACGGTTTGGCCGCATGGTCGCGGCCCTTGGCGGTCCCGCCGATTTTGTGGCCCGCTGGCGCGACCGGCTGCCTGCCGCCCCGGTGATGGTCGAGATTTTTCCGAAAGGCGCAGGTGTTGTCACCGCCATCGACACCCGTGCCATGGGCGAAGTTGTCGTCCATCTGGGCGGTGGCCGTCTGGTGCAATCGGACCGTCTGGATCATGGCGTCGGCCTGTCGGACATTGCCGGTATCGGCGATCCGGTCGACAGCCACAGGCCTTTGGCGCGTATCCATGCCGCCAGCGAAGACGCGGCCCGCGCGGCGGCATCGGCCCTGCACGCGGCCTATACGCTCGGCACCGCCACGGTGACACCGCCGCCGCTTATCCAGGAAAGGATCGGCTGATGGCGCGTGCGTTTCTGGTGGTGATGGACAGTGTCGGCTGTGGCGGTGCCCCCGATGCGGGCCGGTTCTTCAACGGTACATTGCCCGATACCGGGGCCAATACACTGGCCCATATCGCGATGGCTTGTGCGCAGGGCCAAGCCGACCAGGGCCGCAGCGGCCCTTTGCACCTGCCGCATCTGGACGGTCTCGGGCTTGGGGCGGCGGTGCGGTTGGCCTCGGGTGATGCCACGCCGGGGTTGCAAGCCACGCCGCAAGGGCTTTGGGGGGCCGCGACCGAGATATCCCTGGGCAAGGACACGCCTTCGGGCCATTGGGAACTGGCCGGTGTGCCGGTGCCCTGGGACTGGACCTATTTCCCCGATACCGACCCGGCGTTTCCCGGATATCTTGTAGATGAAGTGAAATCCATCGCGGGCGTCAGCGGTATTCTGGGCAATCGCCATGCGCCCGGCACCGCGATCATCGAAGCCGAGGGCGCGCGCCATCAGGAAACCGGCTGGCCGATCTGCTACACTTCCGCCGACAGCGTTTTCCAGATCGCCGCCCATGAAGAGACCTTTGGCCTCGACCGT
>CAXBGQ010000202.1:0-5861 GCA_963975135.1 uncultured Nioella sp.
CCCCAAGCTGGTGACGCGCGCGATGCTGAAGACCATGAAGCCCGGCGCGGTGATGGTCGATGTCGCGATCGATCAGGGCGGCTGTTTCGAAACCTCCAAGGCCACCACCCACGCCGAACCGACCTATACCGTTGATGGCATTGTGCATTACTGCGTCGCCAACATGCCGGGCGGTGTTGCCCGCACCTCGACCTATGCGCTGAACAACGTCACCCTGCCGCATGCTCTGCGCATTGCCGACAAGGGCTGGCGCGCGGCGCTCAAGGCCGATCCGAACCTGGCCAACGGTCTGAATGTCTGGAACGGGCAGGTGACCTATCGGGCAGTGTCGGATGCGCTAGGCCTTGGCTTTACCGATCTGGCCACGGCGCTGGCCGCATAAGCGCTGTGCACTACTGATGTCGCGGGCAGGGGGCGGACCCTTGCCTGCGACAGCTGCGTTTGCGGCATTGCCGCTGGACCTTGGCGCATAGTTGCGGCATTAGAACAGGGACCGATTTCTTGCCGGAGGCCCGCGCCATGCTTGCGTTCATTAACCGTCTCTTTACCTGGTGGAACGACCAGACTGTGGGCACGCAGCTCTTTACCTGGCGCAAGGGTGAAAAGGTGGGTGAGGATGATGAGGGCAACATCTATTACCAGACCCGCGATGGCGTGCGCCGTTGGGTGATTTTCAACGGTGAGGTCGAAGGCAGCCGGGTGTCGCCCGACTGGCATGGCTGGCTGCACCACACCTTTGACAATTCGCCCGCCGACCGCCCGCTGGTGCATAAATCGTGGGAAAAACCGCATCAGCCCAACCTGACCGGCACCCCGGCGGCCTATGCGCCGGCCGGGTCGATGCGGCAGGCCACGCCGGCCGATCGCCGCGATTACGAGGCCTGGAGCCCGGAATAAAGGCGCGCAACCGATGTCCGAGAATGTAACCGAAGTTCTGGTGGGCGGCGTCGTTCTGGCAGCGGCGGCAGGGTTTTTTGCCTATGCCGCGCAGGTCGGCGGCTATCAGACGGGCGGCGACAGCTACCGGTTATCCGCATCTTTCCGCTCGGCCGATGGTATTGCCGTGGGCACCGATGTGCGCCTTGCGGGCGTCCGGGTGGGCAGTGTCACCGACCTGACCCTGAACGCCGAGACCTACCGCGCCGATGTCGGGTTTTCCGTTCTGGGCGACATTGCCGTGCCCAGTGACAGCGCGGCCGCAATATCCTCGGAAGGGTTGCTTGGCGGCAATTTCGTGGAGCTTTTACCCGGTGGCTCGTTTGAATACCTCGCCGCCGATGATGAAATCTATGACACCCAAAGTTCGGTCTCGCTGGTGACGCTGTTGTTGCGCTATGTCGGCGGCGACGGCGGCAATGGCGGCACCGGTGCCGGGAACAGCGAATGACGCGTCTGCTTGCTGTATTGGCGGTTCTTCTCTGGCCCCAGCTGGTGGCTGCCGAGGATATCGGGGAACCCGGGCAGGGCGATGTGGAGCTTATCCAGGAGCCCAACCCGAATTTCGAGGCGGCCCCCGTGGTTCTTGAGGCCCCCGGCGCGGTGCTGCGGGCGTTGGACAAGACCGTTGGCCGCACCACCGATATCGACATCGCGCGCGGGCAGACCGTTTTGCTTGGCCGCATCGCGGTGCGCCTGATTGAATGCCGTTACCCTGAGGACACGCCCGAGGCCGAAGCCTATGCGCAAATTCAGGTTCTCGATCTTGACGGGGTGGAATTGTTCAACGGCTGGATGGTCGCCTCAAGCCCGGCTTTGGTGGCGCTGGAACACCCGCGCTATGATGTCTGGGTTTTGCGCTGCAGTATCTCGGGAACCGGCACCGGGGACGGCTGAGCCAGGAAATCAGCCTCCCAATGCAGCGCGCGTTCCAGCCGTTTGCGATAATCCGATCGCGGGATTTCCACCGCCCCCAAGGTGAGCAGGTGGTCGGTTACAAACTGCGTATCAAAGAGCTGAAACCCGCCATAGCGCAGCCGCTTGACCAGATAGGCCAGCGCGATTTTCGAGGCGTTGGGCCGGCGCGAGAACATGCTTTCGCCGAAAAACGCGGCCCCAAGCGCCACACCGTAGACGCCACCGACAAGCGTGTCGTTTTCCCAGACCTCGACGGAATGGGCGAACCCTGCGGCGTGCAGCTGATCGTAAAGATCGGTGATCTGTTCGTTGATCCAGGTTTCCTCGCGCTCGGAGCATCCCTGCACCGTGGCCGCGAAATCGGCATTGATGCGGACCTCATACCGTTCCGACCGGATTTGCCTGGCCAGGCTGCGCGAGATGTGGAACCCGTTCAGCGGAAAGATGCCACGCATCGGCGGATCGACCCAAAAAAGGTTTGGGTCGTCACGGCCCTCGGACATTGGGAAAATGCCCGCCGAATAGGCCCGGAGCAACAGATCGGGCGTGATCGCCGGGCGAAGGGGGGTTAAAACGTCATGGGCCATTTGCAGCACTTTAGCAGGAAATATCGGGAATGCAGGCCCTGTGTGCAGGACAGATTGTTGCGAAATCAGCGTCAGCCTCGGCGGCAATACGCCACCCGCAGCGCAACAGCGCCATGGACAGCATCCTATGGCGTCAGCCGAATTTCTGGTCCAGCCAATGCTCCAGCCAGTGAATGTTGTAATCCCCTGACAAAACGGCATCTTCTTGTAGCAGATCGCGAAACAGCGGAATGGTGGTGTCAATGCCATCGACAATCAGCTCACCCAAGGCCCGGTGCAGCCGCGCCAGCGCCTCGGGCCGGTCACGGCCATGCACGATGAGCTTGGCAATCAGGCTGTCGTAATAGGGCGGGATCGAATAGCCGTCATAAAGTGCGGAATCCATTCGCACGCCCAACCCGCCGGGGGCGTGATACTGGCTGATGCGACCGGGGCAGGGCGAGAAATTCGGCAGCTTTTCGGCATTGATCCGCACCTCGATGGCGTGGCCCTGCACCTGCAAATCGTCCTGGGTGAAGGACATCGGCATCCCGGCGGCGACGCGGATCTGTTCGCGCACCAGATCGACACCGAACACCGCCTCGGTTACCGGGTGTTCGACCTGCAACCTTGTGTTCATCTCGATGAAAAAGAAGTCTCCGTTCTCATACAGAAACTCGATCGTGCCGGCTCCGATATAGTTGATATTGGCCACGGCATCGGCGCAGATCTTGCCGATACGGGCGCGGGTCGCGGCGTCGATGGCGGGGCCGGGGGCCTCCTCGAACACTTTCTGGTGGCGGCGTTGCAGCGAACAGTCGCGCTCGCCCAGATGCACGGCGCGGCCCTTGCCGTCGCCGAAGACCTGGATCTCGATATGGCGCGGCGTGGTCAGGTATTTCTCGATATAGACGTCCGGATTGCCGAAATTGGATTTGCCCTCGGCACGCGCGGTCTGAAAGGCCGATTTCATCTCTTCGGCGGACCCGGCCACCTTCATGCCCTTGCCGCCGCCGCCCGCCGTCGCCTTGATGATGACGGGATAGCCAAATTCCTCGCCGATCTTCAGCGCCTCCTCCAGCGTATCGACGCCGCCATCGCTGCCGGGCACGCAAGGCACGCCGAGCGCCTTCATGGTGTCCTTGGCGGTGATCTTGTCGCCCATGACGCGGATATGATCGGCGGTGGGCCCGATGAAGGTCAGGTCGTGATCCTGCACGATCTGCACGAAATTGGCGTTTTCGGACAGGAAGCCATAGCCGGGATGGATCGCCTGCGCGCCGGTGATTTCACAGGCCGAGATGATGGCCGGGATCGACAGGTAGCTCAGCGTGGCCGAGGGCGGGCCGATGCAGATCGCCTCATCGGCCATGCGCACATGCATCGCGTCGCTGTCGGCGGTGGAATGGACGGCAACCGTCTGGATGCCCATCTCGCGCGCGGCACGGATGACGCGCAGGGCGATCTCTCCGCGATTGGCAATCAGGATTTTGTCAAACATGATCTGGCCTTACGAGATGATCATCAAAGGCGAGCCGAATTCAACCGCATCGCCATCGCCCACCAGTATCCGGGTCACGGTGCCGGATTTGGGCGATGGGATCTGGTTCATGGTCTTCATCGCCTCGACGATCATCAGGGTTTGGCCTTCGCTGACCTTGTCGCCGACCGACACGAAATTGGCCGTTCCGGGTTCGGGGGCCATATAGGCGGTGCCGACCATGGGCGAAGTCAGGGCGTCGGGGTCTTGCGCCGGATCGCCGCCCGTGGCGGGCGCGGTCGCTGCGGCGGCGGGGGCAGCGGCGGCTGCCGGGGCCGCCACCGGTGCGGGGGCGTGATAGACAGGGGCAGGGGCCGCGGCGGGTTGCCGGCTGACGCGGACATTCAGGCTGTCATTGTCGCCATATTCGCGCATCACCTCGACCTCGGTCAGGTCGTTGGCATCCAGCAATTCGGCCAGCGCCTTGATGAATGCGACGTCCCCGTCATGCGTCTTGTTTGCCATTTGCTGTTTTCCCTCGCTTGCTGCGGGCGGTGCTGTTGTTTGCCTGACTCACCGCACTTCGCTTCGGGCGTATATAGGCGGTCAGGGCGGGGGTGAAAAGCAAAAGCCCGCTCTGGGATGGATTTTCAACGCAAGGGGGAGGGATTTTGCGACCGCGCCCGAAAAATGAGGCCCAATCCAAAAATTTTACCACTTGATCAAAAAACGGACCTGTGCCAGCTTTTCATGGAAGGTTCCGCCATTCGATCACGCAGAGGTCCCCATGACGAACAGCCCCCAAACCCCCGGTATCGCCCCCGCGCGCCTGGATGCCGATCAGATCGCCACCAATTTCGCGGATCTGCATGCGCCGCTGGACGCGCATGAGGCGCTGGTCGCTGCCGATCGCTGCTATTTCTGTCATGACGCGCCCTGTGTCACGGCCTGTCCGACCACGATCGACATCCCGCTCTTTATCCGCCAGATCGCCACCGGCACGCCCGAGGCCGCCGCGCGCACGATCTTTGAGCAGAACATTCTGGGCGGCATGTGCGCCCGCGTCTGTCCGACCGAGACCCTGTGCGAAGAGGTCTGCGTGCGCGAAACGGCAGAAGGCAAACCGGTCGAAATTGGCAGGCTACAACGCTTTGCCACCGACGCGCTCATGGCCAGGGGCACGCATCCCTTCGCGCGCGCCGCCGAGACCGGCAAGCGCGTGGCCGTGGTGGGGGCGGGCCCTGCGGGGCTGGCGGCGGCGCACCGGCTGGCGATGCATGGCCATTCGGTCGAGATCCTCGATGCCCGGCCCAAGGGCGGCGGGCTCAATGAATATGGCATCGCGGCCTACAAGACGGTGGGTGGCTTCGCCGAGGCGGAAGTGAACTGGCTGATGCAGATCGGCGGCATCCGGATGCTGAACGGGCGTGCGCTTGGCCGCGACCTGACGCTGGAGGAGTTGCGCGGCGATTACGACGCGGTGTTCCTGGGCATGGGGCTGGCCGGTGTGAACGCGCTGCGCACTGACGGCGAGGACAAGGAGGGTGTGGCCAACGCGGTCGATTTCATCGCCGACCTGCGCCAGGCGGGCGACCTCTCCGCCTTGCCCGTGGGCCGCAACGTGGTGGTGATCGGCGGCGGCATGACGGCGGTGGACGCCGCCGTGCAATCCAAGCTCCTCGGGGCGGAGAACGTCACCATCCTCTATCGCCGGGGCCGCGACGCCATGCCCGCCAGCCGCTATGAACAGGATCTGGCAGCCTCCAATGGCGTGCACATCATTTTTGACGCGATGCCTGTGCGGGTTACCGGAAACGGAGCCGCCGCTGCGTTGGAGGCCGAATACACCGTGGATGGCCCGGATGGCCTGAAAGGCACGGGCGAACGGTTCACCCTTCCCGCCGATCAGGTGCTGAAAGCCATCGGGCAGAGCCTTGGCGATGCGCAGGGCCTGAACCTGG
>CAXBGQ010000203.1:0-5831 GCA_963975135.1 uncultured Nioella sp.
AGATGGGCCGGTTTTCAGCCAGCGCCGCCTGCGCCGCAATCAGCCCGGGCCCGTGCACCTGCCAATCCCGTGCGCGGGTCTGTTGATCATCGGTGGCGTAGTTTTCGATCACGGTGCGACCAGCATTGTCCAGCACTTTGCGGGCGATGGCGCGGCGCTCGGCCATGGGCATCTCGGGCCAGATATAGGCCAGATTTTCGCGTGCCCGGCGCAAATATCCCGTCATGGGCCCGATCACCGCGCGCGCCAGCCAGCCCATCAACGGAACCCGCACCGGGTGTGGCAACAGCAACAGCACGCCGATCACCGCCCGCAACAGGCGGTCCACCAGCCAGTTGCCCAAACTGCGGCTTTGTTTTTCAGGGTGGGCCATGGGCAGGGCAGAACCATCGTCAGGAAGGGGCAGGGGCCGGTTCCACAGGCTTAATGCGCCACACGCCGCATCACAACCGCTTCATTCGGCCCGGGCGGCCATCGCCTCGATCTGGCCGCGCATCCCATCCAGCGAAAACCCGGCGGCATTGCCGGCGGCAAGGATGGCATCGGTTTCCATCTGGCCGGCCTGGGAAAAGGCCCACATCACCGCCGACCGCATACCCGAGGCGCAATAGGCCACGACCGGACCCTCGGCGGCCTCGAGTGCCGCCGCCTGTTCCTCGACATTGTCCAGCGTCATCGCGGCCCCCTTGACGGGGTTATAGACAAACCCGATGCCCGCGGCGTCGGCGGCGGCCTGCATCGCGCTGGCCTGCAAATCGGCGGGGTTTTCGGCATCGGGGCGGTTACAGATCACCAGGCGCACACCCTGGTCGGCCAGAGCAGCCATGTCGCCAGGGGCCAGTTGCGGCCCGATCATGTAGTCTTTGGTAAGCGGGCGGAGGTCCATATGTTGCGGTATCCTGTCTGCGGCGGTCTGAGTGGAGAAACCCTGCAGGTGTCGTGCAGGAAAGAAAAGAAGAAACCGTTATCTTCGTGGACATCACCCCGATCAGAGCTTGTCGATCGGCACTTTCAGATAGGTGGTGCCATTGTCTTCGGCAGGCGGCATCTGACCGGCGCGCATATTGACCTGCAACGAGGGGATGATCAGCTTGGGCATGCCAAGCGTGGCATCGCGGGCTTCGCGCATGGCCACGAAATCCTCCTGCGAGGCCCCGCCACCGATATGCACGTTTCGCGCCTTATGTTCGGCAACGGTCGCTTCCCAGGCAAATTCATCGCGCCCCGGGGCCTTGTAATCATGGCCCACGAAAATCCGGGTCTCGTCGGGCAGGGTCAGGATTCTCTGCACCGAATTGAACAGCTCTTCTGCCGATCCGCCCGGGAAATCGCAGCGCGCGGTGCCGAAATCGGGCATGAAGACGGTATCCCCGACAAAAGCCGCATCGCCGATCACATAGGTCATGCAGGCAGGCGTGTGGCCGGGCGTGTGCAACACATCGCCACGCAGCTGCCCGATATGGAAACTGTCGCCATCCTGAAACAGCTGATCGAACTGGCTGCCATCGCGCTGAAATTCGGTGCCCTCATTGAACACTTTGCCAAACACATCCTGAACCACCGTGATATTGGCCCCGATGCCGATCTTGCCGCCAAGCTGCTCCTGGATATAGGGGGCCGCCGACAGGTGATCTGCATGGACATGGGTCTCCAGGATCCACTGACATTCAAACCCCTTGTCACGGACAAAGGCGATGATCGCATCGGCCGAGGCGGTGTCGGTGCGCCCCGAGGCATGGTCGAAATCCAGCACCGTATCGATGATCGCACAGGCGCTGCCGGCCGGATCATGCACAACATAGGACACGGTATTCGTCGCGTTATCGAAAAAGGCGGTCACATCGGGTCGCATGCCGGAAACTCCCATTCAATTGTCATAGTCAATCATACCGAAGACAGATAGGCGCGGGTTTGATCTCGGTCAAGGCCCGCGTGGCACCGTGCGCGCTAGAATTACACAATGCAAAACCGCCAGGAGGCCCCGATGGTTGATCTCGACACCCGCCGCGCTCAGTTGACCCGTCTGCTGGAGGCGCTCAACAATCAGTTGCATGGCATCGAGGATGAGCTGGAAAGCCATCATAATCGCGATTGGGAAGAGCTTGCGGTGGAACGCGAAGGCGACGAAGTGCTGGAGGGTCTGGGCAACAAGGGCCAGGCCGAGATACGCCAGATCAAATCCGCGCTGGCCCGGATGGATGCCGGTGAGTACGGGTTTTGCGGCACCTGTGGCGGGAAAATTTCCGAAGACCGGCTTGATGTCCTTCCGTTCACGCCGTTCTGCCGCAAATGCGCTCCCTGAAGGGGAGGCAGGGCAACCCTCTGCTGGGGCTTGGGGGCTGCCATCGCGCGTGACCAGAGGCCGGGTGCCGCATTGCGACCGGCCCTTGGTCTCATAAATATCGCCCCGATCATCCGGGGCCGCAAACAGGATTAAGACTATGGCGAAAACACCCGAAGAGTTTCAGGAAGACAAGGCCCGCCCCGCGCCCGAGGCCTCCAAGGACAGCGTTCCCCGGCTGCAACCGCGCTGGAAGGATGAGGCCAAAGCCGATGATGACGAGGATGAGCTGTTCAACGACATGCCCGTCTAAAGCACGTCTCGGAATACTTGAAGCACAGTGGATCGCTTAACGCGTTGAAATCTTTGATTTCAGGCAGCGTTAAGTGGTTCAGGTTTTTCCGAAAGTGCTATAGGCGTTACCCGTTCAGGATCTCGGCCACACGCGGCGCGAAATAGCTCAGCACGCCGTCGCATCCGGCGCGCCGGAAACACATCAGGCTTTCCAGCATCGCCTTGTCGCCGTCGATCCAGCCATTTGCGCTGGCCGCCCGGATCATCGCGTATTCGCCGCTGACCTGATAGGCATAGGTCGGTGCGCCAAAGGCGTCCTTCACCTCGCGGCAGATATCGAGATAGGGCAGCCCCGGCTTGACCATCACCATATCGGCCCCCTCGCTGAGATCACGCTCGACACAGCGCAGCGCCTCGCGCCGGTTGGCCGGGTCGATCTGATAGGTCTTCTTGTCACCCGTCAGCGCGCCGGACGCCCCAACCGCATCGCGAAACGGGCCGTAAAACGCGGAGGCGAACTTGGCGGCATAGCTCAGGATGGCGACGTTCTGGTGCCCCTCGGCCTCAAGCGCGGCCCGGATCGCGCCGATGCGCCCATCCATCATGTCGGAGGGGCCCAGAATATCGGCCCCCGCGCGCGCCTGCGCCAGCGCCATCCTGACCAGCGCCTCGACCGTTTCGTCATTCACGATCACGCCGTCACGCACGATGCCGTCATGGCCATTGGCGTTATACGGGTCCAGCGCGATATCGGTCATCACCGCCAGATCGGGCACCGCCTCCTTGACCGCCGCGATGGCGCGGTTGGCGATGTTGCCTGCGTCCCAGGCCAGCTCGCAGGTCTCGGTGCGTTCGGCCATGCCGGTATAGGGAAAAATGCAGATCGCCGGAATGCCAAGCCCGTGGGCGTGCTTGGCCGCTGTCACCAGCCGGTCCACCGACAATCGGTGGACGCCCGGCATCGAGGCCACGGGTTCCATGACATCGCTGCCCTCGCGCACGAAAACCGGCCAGATCAGATCGGTCACCGACAGGCTGTTTTCACGCACCAGATCGCGCAGCGCGGCGCGGGCGCGGGGTCGGCGGAACCGGGTCATCGGGTAGGGGGCCTGATTTCGACGCATCGGGGGCAACCTCTGAGATGAAAAACTGTTGCAAATGGGGTGGCATGTTCCCAGGCTTTTCTCAAGGGCTGGAAACCCCCGGCGCACGCGACTAATGTGCGCGAAAATCGCTGGCAGCAGAGGCAGAGCGGCCTTGAACTTTCTCGAACTCGTAACCGAACTGATCGACCTCAGGTCGTTCTCGAACCTGTGGTATTGGATCGCGCTGGCCGCGCTCTGGTCCACCGCCAGCCATTGGGTCATCGGGGTTCCGTTTGACATGGTGACCCGCGCCCGGCGCGGGCATGAACGCTCGGCCCATGACATGCGCGTGCTGGCCGAGGTCAATGTCAGCCGGATCCTGACCATCGTTGAAATTTCGGGGCCCTGGCTGGCCGGGTTCACCGCGTTCGCGATTACGGCGCTGAGCGTTCTGGGCTGGGGCTATCGCGTCGAATTTGCCCAGGCCGTGTTCCTGCTGGCCTTTCCGATGTCGCTGGTCGCGATCCTGACGGTTCACACGGCCCGCAGCCTGCGCGCAACCGGATTTGCCGATCTGGGTCGGCGGCTCAGAAACCACCGTATGATGGTGCAGGGGATCGGGGTCTTTTCGATTTTCATTACGGCATTCTGGGGCATGTGGACCAATTTTAACTACGGCGCGCTCGGACTTTAACTTCGCTGGACAAATGTCTGATGCATAAAGATAAACAGCTCCTGATGGGCGGCGTGCCCGAAGGCTTTGATGCCACTCGCGTGCTGTCCGAGCTGAAGGCCGGCGCGCCGGTCATCCACATCGCGCGCGATGACAAACGCATGGCCGCCATGGCCACGGCGCTGGCGGTGTTCGATCCTTCGGTGCCGGTGCTGCACTTTCCCGGCTGGGATTGCCTGCCCTTTGACCGGGTCTCGCCCCATGCCGATATCTCGGCCGCGCGCATGGCGACGCTGGCGGGTTTGGCGGCGGGGCTGACGGGGCCCTTTATCCTGCTGACCACGCTCAATGCCGCCACGCAATATGTGCCGCCGCGCGATCTGCTGCGCGGCTCCTCATTTCTGGCCGTGGTCGATCAACGCATCGACGAAGGTGCGCTGCGCGGTTTTCTGGTGCGCATGGGCTATGCCCAGTCGCCCACCGTGATGGAGCCCGGCGATTACGCCATCCGCGGCGGAATTATCGACGTCTGGCCGCCGGGCGAATCTGCGCCGGTGCGGCTGGACTTGTTTGGCGACATGCTGGATGGCGCGCGCCGGTTTGACCCGGCCACACAGCGCACCACGGAAAAACTGGCCCGCGTCGAGCTGGCCCCGGTTTCCGAGGTCATCCTCGATGACGCCGCCATTGCCCGGTTCCGGCAAAATTACCGCGTCGAATTTGGGGCCGGCGGCAGCGACGATCCGCTTTATGAAGCGGTCAGCGCGGGCCGCAAACATCAGGGTGCGGAACATTGGATGCCGTTCTTTCACGCGCGGCTGGAAACCCTCTTTGATTACCTGCCCGGTGCCACGATCACGCTGGATGATCAGACCGAGCCGCAGCGTATCGCGCGGTGGGAAACCATTGAGGATCAATACGATACCCGTAAAACCGCATTGACCCAGAAGGGCCGGATGGATTCGGTCTACAAGCCGTGCCCGCCCGGGTTGCTGTATCTGGATGAAGCCGCCTGGGACAAGGCCGTGGCAGGGCATCGCGTGGTTCAGTTCTCGGCCCTGCCACAGGCGTCGGGCCCCGGTGTTGTCGATGCGGGCGGGCGCATCGGGCGCAGTTTCGCGCCGGAACGCCAGCAGGAAAGCATCGGGCTTTTCGAGGCGCTGGCCGATCATATCCGCAGCGAACAGAAAACCCGCGCCGTGGTGATCGCCTCCTGGTCCGAGGGTGCCCGCGAACGGCTGCAAGGCCTGCTGGAAGACCAAAAAGTGACGGATGCGTCACTAAAAAATGACATGAGCGTCACTTTTGCGCCGGGCAGCCTCAACCTGGTGGTCTGGCCGCTGGAGCAGGGGTTCACCGGCGCGGGGCTTTCAGTGATCTCGGAACAGGACGTGTTGGGCGACCGCCTGATCCGGCCGAAACGCAAAACAAAGCGGGCCGAGAACTACCTGACCGAGGCCCAGAGCCTCAGCGCCGGTGACCTGATTGTGCATGTCGA
>CAXBGQ010000204.1:0-5816 GCA_963975135.1 uncultured Nioella sp.
CCCGCACGATCACCGGCTGCGTGTGATCGGCGATACCGGCGTGCTGGAAGTGGCCCGGGCCTGGGATAACGCCGCCCCGGTGCGGTTCCGCAAGCGCCTGCGCATCCGGCGGCGTCTTTTGGAAAGCCCTGTTTCAAAACGGATCCGGCTGGCGGGCCGAACCCATCCGCACGTACCGCGCAAAGGGGCGGCGGCGATGAATTTTGCGCTTGGCCCGGCCGAGATGCTGGAGGCCATTGCCGAGGGCCGCCCATCGCGCCTGGCCGGAGACTATGCGCTGCATCTGACCGAAGTGACGCTGGCCTGCCAGCAAACTGGCCTGCACGAGATGACCACAAGCTGCACAAAGATGGAGCCGATGCCATGGGCGCGCTGAGCATCCTGATCACCGGGGCGGCGGGCCATGTCGGGCGGGCCTGTGTGGCGCGTGCGCTGACCGATGGTCACCGGGTACGCGCCCTGATCCGGGGCGGGCCGGAGCCGACGCCGTGCACCGGGCTGACCGTCCTGCGCGCCGACCTGGCCCGCGACGATCTGACCGCCGCCGTTCAGGGGGTCGATGCCATCCTGCATTGTGCCGCAGCAATGACCGGCGATGATGCGGTGATGGCGCGCGATACCGTGACCGCAACCGAACGGCTTGTGACCGCCGCCGGGGCCGCAGGCGTGGCCCATTTCGTGCTGGCCGGATCGGTGGCCGTTTACGGGCTGGCCTCCCTGGCCGAGAGCACCATTGTCACCGAGGACACGGGGCTGGAGCGCGACCTGAAAAACCGCGACGCCTATACGCGGGCCAAGCTGGCACAGGAACAGGTGGTGATCGGCGGTGCCTGCTCCGCCACCATATTGCGCATCGGCGCGGTCTGGGGGCCGGGGATGGTCTGGAACGCCCATATCGGCGTGGCCAAAGGTCCGGTTCTGCTGCGTATGGGCCGCGATGGGCAGATCCCGCTGGCCCATATCGACCGGGTCGCGGCAGCGCTGGTCGGGGCGGCAGAGCATGGCCCGAGCGGAGCCAATCCGCTCAACATTCTCGATGCCGACCTGCCCGACCGTCTGCGCTATCTCAATGCGTTGCAGGCCGGTGGCTGGCCGAAACTGGTGCTGCCGGTTAGCTGGCGCTTGTTCGATGCGATTGCCGCCCGCCTGCCCGATATGCGCCGCCCCGGTCTGTTGCGCCGGGCCACGTTGCGCGCCCGGATGGCCCCGATGGGCTGGACCGGGGCGGCGGCGGAAACCGCCCTTGACCTGCCGCCGCAACCGGCGTTTGAACACCTCATGGCCGATGCGCTCAGCGCAAAGGGGGGCACATGAAAATCGCCTATCTCACCGGGCAATACCCGCGCGCCACCGATACCTTCATCCAACGCGAGGTCGCCGCCCTGCGCGCGCTTGGGCTGGAGGTCTCCACCTGTTCAATCCGGCGCACCGGGGCGCAGCATCTGGTGGGCGAGGAACAACGGCTCGAGGCCCAGGCCACGTTCCATGTTCTGTCCGCCACGCTGAACCTCTGGACGTTGAGCAAAGCCAAACTATACGCTCTGCGCCACCCGGCCCGCTTTTTCCGGGCCCTTTCGCTGGCCTGGACAACCGCGCCCAAGGGCCTGCGCGGCCGGCTTTATAACCTGATCTATTTCTCAGAGGCGCTGGTGCTGGCGCATCATCTGCGCCGCGAAAACATCACCCATCTGCACAATCATATCGCCAAATCCAGCTGCACCGTGGCGATGCTGGCCAGCGCGCTTTCGGACATCCCCTACAGCTTTACCCTGCATGGGCCCGATATTTTCTATGCTCCCGAACACTGGCGGTTGGACGCCAAGATCGCCCGCGCCCGGTTCGTGGCCTGCATCAGCAATTTCGCCCGCGCCCAGGCGATGCTGTTTTCGGATCAAGCCCATTGGGACAAGCTGAAGATCATCCATTGCGGCGTCGATCCGGACCGCTATGACACGGATGGCCCGCGCGATGGCAACCACCTGCTCTTTGTCGGACGTCTGGCCGCCGTCAAGGGTGTGCCCCTGCTGCTGGAGGCACTGGCGCAAGCAAGGCAGAGCCTGCCCGATCTGCGGCTGACGCTTGTGGGCGACGGGCCGGACCGGGCGGCGCTGATGGCACAGACCCGCGCGATGAACCTCGGCGATGCCGTCGATTTCGCGGGCTACAGATCGCAATCCGAGGTGGCCGCCCTGCTGGCCTATTCCGATTGCCTGGTCCTGCCAAGTTTCGCCGAAGGTGTGCCGGTTGTGTTGATGGAAGCCATGGCCGCGCGCCTGCCTGTCATTGCCAGCCGCGTCGGCGGCACGGCGGAACTGGTCGAGGATGGGGTATCGGGGCACCTGATCGCGCCGGGCGATGCCGGGGCGCTGCACGACGCCATTCTGGCCGTGATGACCGGGCCCGACCGCGCCGCGATGGGGCAAGCGGGCCGCGCCCGGGTCGAGGCCGAGTTTGACATCAACGCAGAGGCCGCGCGGCTTGCAAGGCTGTTTCAGTCCGGCCCCGCCCTGCCCCCCGAAACACGCCCCGAGGCCCGCCCATGACCGAGCTTGCCATCATCGCCATAGGCCGCAACGAAGGTGACCGCCTGAAAAACTGTCTGCAAAGCTTGTTGGGATTGGCCGAGCGCCTGATCTATGTCGATAGCGGATCCGCCGATGACAGCGTTGCCGTTGCGCGCCGATTGGGGGCCGAGGTGGTCGAGCTGGACCCCGCCACCCCTTTTACCGCGGCGCGCGCGCGCAATGCAGGCGTTGCGGCACTTGGGCCCGACCTGCCCGAATTCATTCACTTCATCGACGGCGATTGCGTGATGGTGCCGGGCTGGATCGGTGCCGCGAAAGCTGCGATGGCCGCCGATCGCGGGCTTGGCATCGTGACCGGATGGCGCGCCGAGATCCACCCCGAGGCCAGCATCTACAATGCCATCTGCGACCATGAATGGCACCGACCGGCAGGGCCGATCACGGCCTGCGGCGGCGACATGATGGTGCGCGGCGCGGCCTTTCAGGAGGCGGGCGGGTTCAACGATGCGGTGATCGCGGCGGAAGATGACGAGTTCTGCCTGCGCGTTGCCATGGCCGGGTTCACATTGATCCGTCTGCCGCAGAACATGACCCGCCACGACGCAGATATGCACCGCTTTTTGCAGTGGTGGCGGCGCGCGGTCCGCAATGGCCACGGGTTTGCACAATTGGGTTCGCTCCACCCCCACCATCTGGCGCGTGAACGCATGCGGGTGCTGATCTTTGCCGTTGTCCTGCCGGTGCTGGCGGTGATCGCCCTCGCCGTGACGCCCTGGCTATTTCTGGGAGTTCTCGCGGTCTATCTGGGCTCGTATCTGCGCACGGTTCTCGGGCTGATCGGCGACGGCATGGACCGATCCATGGCGGTGCATCAGGCAATGTTCCTCAGCCTTTCAAAATTTCCCAATCTGATCGGCATGTTCACTTTTCATCTGCGCAACCGGCGTGGAAGCGATATGCAAATCATTGAATATAAATAGAAGGTTACGTTCGTGTCTTTATCCAATCCCATCCGCGTTGGCCTGATCGGGGCCGGGTATATCGCCGACTGGCACGCGGCTGCGCTCAAGGCCACCGCCGGGGTGCGGATCACGGCCGTCTGCGACCGCAACATTGCGGCCGCCGAGACGCTGGCGGCCGGGCATGGGGCACAGGCTTTCGGCGCGGTGGCCGACCTCATCGCCGCCGGTCTCTGCGACACCGTTCATATCCTGACGCCGCCCGATCTGCATCACGACATCGCGCTGGAATGTCTCGCGGGCGGGCTGAATGTGCTGGTCGAAAAGCCCGTGGCCCTCAGCGTGACCGAGACGCAAGCGATCGAGGACGCGGCCCGCGCCGCAGGGAAATCCTTTGTCGCGGGGCATAATTTTCTGGGGCTGCCCGGATACCAACGCCTGAAATCCCTGGCCCGGGCCGGCACGCTTGGCCGCATGTCCTCGGCCCACATCACCTGGGCCCTGCCGCTGGCCCCTCTGCGGTCCGGGCCTTACGGGCTCTGGCTGCTGCACGAGGCGAAAAACCTGCTGCTGGAGCTTGGCCCGCATCCGTTCTCCTTTGCGGTCGACCTCTTTGGCCCGCTCGACATCCGCGCCGTCGATCTGGGTCAACACGTGACCCTGCCCGGCGGCGAGACCCGCCCGCAAAGCTGGCGCATTCTGGCGCGAGCGGGCGATATTGACGTCACCTTTGACCTTTCGCTGGTCGAAACCACCGATGATCGAAGCGTCACTTTGCGCGGTTCATCAGGCATGACGCGGCTGGATTACGCCGCCGATACGCTGGTCACGAGCCACGACAATACCGCCGATCTGGTGCTGAACCCGCTGTTGAAATCGCTGTCTCAGGCTGGCGGGCATCTGCGCGAAGGGCTGCGCAATGCATCCCTCCAAATCGCCTCGCTGAACCGAAAATCACCCTATGGGCAGAGCTTTCGCGGCATGATGCGCACAGTCTACGCCGATCTGGCCGCGAACCGCCCCGTTGATGCGCGGTTTTCCGGGGCATCGGCGGTAAATGTGATGCAATCAATCGAGGCCGCGCTGGCGCATCTGCCCGCCTCCGCCGCCCCCGCGACCATCACCGGCACGCCCAATCCAAGCGTGATGGTGATCGGCGGCACCGGCTATATCGGGCGCCACCTGACCCGGGCTCTGGTGGCACGCGGGCGCGATGTGCGGGTGCTGAGCCGGGGCAGTCATGGCCCCTTTGCCGATATCGCCGATCATGTCGAAACCGTTCCCGTGGAATTGACCGATGCCGAGGCTATAGCGGGCGCGATGGGGGGAATCCACGCGGTCTATAACCTTGCCAAATCGATGGATAAAACCTGGGACGCGGCGCTGGAAAACGATGTCGGCACCGCCCTGCGCATCGGCGAAGCGGCGTTGCAGGCAGGCGTCGAGCGCCTGATCTATACCGGCACCATCGCCTCTTATGACATGTCCGATCGAACGACCGTGATCACCGAGGAAACCGGCTTTGGCGATATCCAAAACCGCAATATCTATGCCCGCTCCAAGGCGGAATGCGAGGCGCGGCTGATGGATCTGCATCGCACCCGTGGCCTGCCCCTGATCATTGCCCGCCCCGGCATCGTGGTGGGTGGCGACGGACCGTTACAGCATTGGGGCATCGGGCGCTGGCACGGGGCGGGCGCGGTCAAGCTCTGGGGTGATGGCCGCAATATCCTGCCCTTCGTTTTGGCCGATGATCTGTCGGAGGGGTTGATCGCGATGATGGATCACGGCCAGGCAATTGGACAGAGTTTTAACCTGGTTGGCGACCCGATGCTCACCGCGCGCGATTATTTCGACGCGATCCATGCCCGCCTGAACGCGCGCATTCGGGTCAGAACCGGGCATCTGGCCGGGCTTTGGGCGGTCGATGGCGTGAAATACGCGCTGAAGCGCTATGGCCTGGGCCGCTCCGACGCCGTGCGCCCGTCGCTGGCCGATTGGCGGTCGCGGGCGCATCTGGCGCGGTTCGACAATGCCCGCCCCAAGGCGCTGCTTGGCTGGCACCCGACAGCCGATCGCGAGGCGTTTCTGTGCGCGGCGATAGATCAGGCGGGCCTCTTTGGGCTATAACCAGCCGGCTTAATTCTGCCAAGATTATCGGGCAAAACCACCCAAAGGGTCCGACCACGCCCCAGATGGACGATGAAATACGATGAGCAGAGACAGAACACGGCCCGATGATACGTTGAGTGACAGCGAACGCGCCCGCCGCGAGCTGGAAAAACGGCTGCGCGCGGCGCTGACCGAAGGCGTTGAACCGATTGCCGATGAG
>CAXBGQ010000205.1:0-5814 GCA_963975135.1 uncultured Nioella sp.
CGGTCAGGTCATAGAACTGGGCCGAATAGCTGTCGGAGATTGCCGGACCGTCTGCAAAGGGCAACAGCCGGAAACAGCCGACCAGCGCGCCGGTCGAGACCTCCTCGATCAGAACATGCTGGCACCGGTCGTCAAAATCATCGCGATCGACACCGTCGCGCCCGTAAAAGGCCAGGGCGCGCAGACGCTGTGCCCGGCGCAAATCCTGCGCGCCTTGCGCCCCGCGCGCCCGGTAGCGGCCTTTTCCGAGTGCCAGCATCTGCTGCGATTCTCCCGCCAATGTTATCGCCCGCCTGCGCTCCTGCCTCTTGGCGCAGCGCGCCGCAAGGTCTACATCCCGGGTTCAAGATGTCCCGACAATGGGACCATGCGGCACTGGCAACAAGGGGGAATGTGGATGGATAAAGTGGTCAAACCGGATGCCGAATGGCGACGCGACCTAAGCGATCTGGCCTATAAGGTGACCCGCAAACACGGCACCGAGCGCGCCCATAGCCATGACAATTTCGCCAAGCAGGACGGCGTTTTTCATTGCGTCTGCTGTGGTGCGCCCCTGTTCGATCAATCCACCAAATTCGACAGTGGCACCGGCTGGCCCAGTTTTTATGCCCCGATGGAGGGCGCGCCTGTGGGCGAAAAGGAGGATCGCGGTTTTTTCATGCGCCGGACCGAAGTGCATTGCAGCCGCTGCGAGGCGCATCTGGGCCATGTCTTTCCCGACGGCCCCGCGCCCACGGGGCTGCGCTATTGCATCAATGGGGTGGCGTTGGATTTCAAGCCCGACGCGGAATAATCAGTTCCCGTTCAGCGCGTCGCTGATGCTGATACGTCCGAAATTGCCGATCAGCTGACGCAGGAAGGTCACTTCCTGGATGTTCGATTCGGTGACCCGGCGCGACAGGCGGACGACCTGGCCGTCCTCAAGACCCAATTCGCGGATGTTTTCCACGACACCGCGTTCGTCAAAGGAAATGGCCACGATCTCGCGTTCGATGACCTCGGGCGCGGTATAGGTGTAGAACCGCTGCCGCGAGGCGACATAGAACCAGGTATTTTCGCCCACTACGCCCGACGCGGTCGGCCGGCCGATCGATTGCTCGACGCTGGCGCGGGTATCGACGCCTGGTGAAATGGTCGCAAGTTCCTCGGGCGGTGGAATATAGCCGTGATTGACATAGGTAGCGGCACAGGCCGACAGGCCAAGCGCCAGCACCGTCGCCAGAACCCATTTTATGCCCTTGGGATGCGTTTTCATCTGCCCGGCCCTCTTTCGCGCCACCAATATTGGATGCCCCAAACATCTTGCGGGCTCTTGCAAGGCCCGGCAAAGCTTTCTATCGGCTTACCCGACCCGAACCGGTAGGGCAAGTTCCCCCTTTCGGTTTTGCCGTCCGCGTCCCTGAAGAAAGGCCAATCTCCATGCCCGATCTGCCAAGCACACCCTTGCGCGTCAACGATCTGAGCGCCAACCGGCCCAACAGCTTTGATCTGCGCCCCGAGGCCGGGGCCCGCGCCGCGATTGCCGAGGCGCTGAACATATCCGGCCTGCGCAAGCTGCGGTTCGAAGGGGCCATCCGTGCCGATACGGGCCAGGACTGGCGGCTTGAGGCGACGTTGGGGGCCACGGTTGTGCAGCCTTGCGTTGTGACGCTTGAACCGGTGACCACCCGGCTCGATCTGGCCATCAGCCGCCGTTTTATGGTTACCCCGCCCGAGCCGGAGCTGACCGAGGAAGGCGAGGCGTTGATGCCAGAGGATGACACGATCGAGCCGCTTGACCCGGTGATCGACCCGGCGGCGGTGATGATCGAGGCGCTGGCGCTGAACCTGCCGCTTTATCCGCGTGCCAGCGGGGCCGATCTGGGCGATGCTGTTTTTGCCGAGCCCGGGGTGACACCGATGCACGATGAGGATGCCCGCCCCTTTGCGGGCCTGGCCGGGTTGCGTGACGCGTTGGGCGAAAAAGACTCCGATGACGCGCCGGATGGATCGTCCTGACGAACCCGGCGATTAGGGCTTGCATGGGCGCAAAATCCCAGTATGTTCCCGGCCTCATTCGCCGCGCAAGAATGCCGCGCCCCCGTGGTGCGCCCGCACCGGGCCCGAAAAAGGGTTGCCGAGCCGGATTTCAAGCGTTAGGCGGTGCCGAGATATGAACGTTACATGACACTTCCGGGGCCATCCGCGACCAAGGTCCGCCCCCTAAAATTCCGAGGTTGAGACATGGCTGTCCCACAGAACAAGATTTCGCCGTCCCGCCGTGGCATGCGCCGGTCGCATGACGCGCTGGTTGCGGCCAACCCCAATGAATGCCCCAGCTGCGGTGAGCTGAAGCGTCCGCATCACGTCTGCCCCTCCTGCGGCACCTATGCCGAGCGTGAAGTGATCGCACAGGCCGAGGTCGATCTGGACGACGACGCGGCTTAAGCCGGCGTTATCCGCAAGGCAGGTCCCCTTATGGCAGAAACAGCACAAGCGAACGACGCCGCGGCGTCCGAGACGGTGCTGTCAATTGATGCCATGGGGGGCGACCTGGGACCATCGGTTGTTGTCGATGGCATGGCCAAGGCCGCCGAGAAAATCGGTGGCCTTCGTTTCATTGTGCATGGCCACAAGCCTGAGCTTGAGGCGCTGATCGGGCGCAAGCGCGTTCTGGCGGGGCGGTGCGACCTGCGCCATGCCGCCACTGTCGTCACAATGACCGACAAACCCAGCCAGGTTGTGCGCTCGGGCAAGGGCACCTCGATGTGGTCGGCGATCGAATCGGTGCGCGACGGCGAAGCGACCGCCGCCATCTCCTGCGGCAATACCGGCGCGCTGATGGCCATCTCCATGGTGCGCCTGCGCAAGATCGAAGGCGTCAACCGCCCCGCGATTGCCTGTCTCTGGCCATCGCGCAACCCCGGCGGGTTCAACGTGATGCTGGATGTCGGGGCCGATATTCGCGCCGATGAGAACGATCTTCTGCAATATGCCCTGATGGGGGCCAGCTATGCCCGCAACGGCTTTGGCCTCTCGCGTCCGCGTGTCGGTTTGCTGAATGTGGGCACCGAGGAATTCAAGGGCCGGGCCGAGCTGAAACTGGGCAGTCAGGCCATCGCGCAATCCGCCACCGCCGCGCAGTTCGAATATGTCGGCTTTGTCGAGGGGGGCGATATTCCCTCCGACCGGGTCGATGTGATCGTGACCGACGGCTTTACCGGCAATATCGCGCTGAAAACCGGCGAGGGCACAGCCAGATTGATCCGCGAGTTTCTCGGACAGGCGTTTCGCTATTCAATCCTGTCGCGAATCGCGGCGGTGCTGTCGATGGGCTCGATGCGGCGGCTGTCGCGGCGGATCGATCCGCGCCGGGTAAATGGGGGTGTGTTTCTGGGTCTGAACGGCACTGTGGTCAAATCGCACGGGGCCTCGGATGCCACCGGCGTTTCGGCCGCGATCAACCTGGCGGCACAATTGTCCGAGGCCGGATTCAACGACAGGCTGGCTGCGCGCATCGCGGCCTCTGAACGGGCGCTGGCCCAAGCAAACGGAGAAGCCGAAACATGACCGCAGGGGACAACACACGCCGCGCGGTGGCGGTCGGCATCGGTCATTACCTGCCCGACCGCAGGGTTGAAAATGCCGAGTTCGAGGCCTCCATCGACACCAGCGATGAATGGATTCGCAGCCGCAGCGGCATCGAACGGCGCCATTTCGCGGCCGAGGGCGAGACCACGTCGCATCTGGCCGTCAAGGCCGCCGAGTCCGCGCTGGACAATGCGGGCCTGACCGCCGCCGATATCGACGCGGTGATCGTCGCCACCTCGACCGCCGATCTGACATTTCCATCGGTTGCCACCATGGTCCAGAGCGGGCTTGGCATGACATCGGGCTTTGCCTTTGACGTGCAGGCGGTCTGCGCGGGCTTTATCTATGCGATGTCCACGGCCAACGCCTTTATCCTGTCGGGTCAGGCAAATCGGGTTCTGGTGATCGGGGCCGAGACCTTTTCGCGGATCATGGACTGGCAGGACCGGACGACATCGGTTCTTTTCGGGGATGGCGCGGGCGCGCTGGTGCTGGAGGCGCAGGACGGCGCGGGCACCGGCGAGGATCGTGGCATTCTGGCGGTCGATCTGCATTCCGACGGGCGGTTCAAGGATCTGCTCTATGTCGATGGTGGTGTGTCGAAAACGCAAAGCACCGGCGTGCTGCGCATGGAAGGGCGCGAGGTGTTCCGCCACGCGGTCGAAAAGCTGGCCGAAACCGCGCATGCCTCGCTGACCCGCGCCGGGCTTGGGGCCGATGATGTCGACTGGATCGTGCCGCATCAGGCCAATCTGCGCATCATCACGCGCACCGCGCAAAAGATGGGCGTCGGCATGGACCGGGTCATCGTGACGGTGCAGGATCACGGCAATACCTCTGCCGCCTCGATCCCGCTGGCGCTGTCGGTGGGTGTGGCAGAGGGCAAGATCAAACGTGGCGATCTGTTGGTCGCCGAGGCCATCGGTGGTGGCCTGGCCTGGGGATCGGCGGTTCTGCGCTGGTAGCCTGGCTCGGGCGGCGGCGAAACTCTGCCGTGCAAGCCCTTGATATTGACTTGGGAAACCACAAAGCGCAGGATGGCCGCATCATTTGGGGGATCTTGTGATATGGCCGGAAAAACACTGACACGAATGGACCTGAGCGAAGCGGTGTTCCGCGAAGTGGGCCTGTCGCGCAATGAAAGCGCGCAATTGGTCGAACGGGTGCTGGACCTGATGTCCGACAGCCTGGTCGAGGAAGAACAGGTCAAGATCTCGTCCTTTGGCACATTTTCGGTGCGCTCCAAGACCGCGCGGGTGGGCCGCAACCCCAAGACCGGCGAAGAGGCCCCGATTCCGCCGCGCCGGGTGCTGACCTTTCGCCCTTCGCATCTGATGAAGGACCGCGTCGCCACCGGCAACCGGCGGTAGACGGGCCGATGGCGTCAAAATCGCCCCAGGCATTTCGCACCATTCGTGAGGTCGCCGACTGGTTGGCGATCGAAGCGCATGTGCTGCGGTTCTGGGAAAGCAAGTTCAGCCAGATCAAGCCGGTGAAACGTGCCGGCGGGCGGCGATATTATCGCCCCGCCGATATGCGGCTGGTGGGCGGTATCAAGGTGTTGCTGCACGATCAGGGGCTGACCATTCGCGGCGTCCAGAAGGTGATCCGCGAAGAAGGTGTTGCCCATGTTTCGACGCTGTCGCCAGCACTGGAAGAGGATCTGCTGGTGGGCGAGGTGATCAAGGTCGCCGCGCCCGAAACCGTGACCGCCGAGCCACTGGAGGCATCGCCATCAGAGGCTGTCGCCGGGTTCTTCGATATTGACGCAATGGCCAGCGCTGACAGGCCTGAGCCAGATGCACCGGTGCCGGCGGAGGAGGCTGCGCCGCGCGAACCGGTTGTAGCGGATGCACCCTTGAGCCGAGCAGCCGAGGACGCGCCGGAAGAGACCGTCCCCCCCGCCATGGCCGAAACGCCTGTCCTGGTTCAAACACCCGAACCACGCACCGTCGCCGCAGGTGCCACCGAGGAAGACCCGCTGGCGGCCCTGCACGATCTGATCACCCGAACCCGGTCTCTCGATGGTGCCCGGATCGCGGAACTGGCCCCGCATGTTAACCGGTTGCAGGCGCTTGCCGACCGGCTGGCCGCCAGATCGCGCGCCTCCTAGGCAAATCTCGGACCTTGCGCAGATATCGCCCCCTTTCGCGCTTGCACCGGCCTGCAAAATCGCTAGAACGCATGGCAGTCGGGCTATGGCGCAGCCTGGTAGCGCGTCCGTCTGGGGGACGGAAGGTCGCA
>CAXBGQ010000206.1:0-5744 GCA_963975135.1 uncultured Nioella sp.
ATCCGGGTGGGGGCGCTGCCCCCACACCCCCGAGGTATTTTTGCCAAGATGAAAAGGCAGAGTTGCCCTCGATTGACGTGCCGGATAATCCGGGCGCATGAGAATCCTGCGCGACTATCAATATGCTTTGCCCGAGGACAAGGGTGCCTCGGCCGCCATCGGAAATTTCGACGGTGTGCATCTGGGCCATCAATTTGTGATCGACCGGGCCCGCATCGATGGGCTGCCGCTCGGGATATTGACGTTCGAGCCGCATCCGCGCGAATTTTTCGCCACCGGCGCGCCGCCCTTCCGGCTGATGAATGCCGAGGCGCGGGGCCACAGGTTGGAGAAGCTGGGCGTCGATATCCTGTATGAGCTGCCATTCAACGCGGCGCTTTCGGGGCTAAGCGCCGAGGATTTCGCGCGCGATGTTCTGGCCGAGGGTCTTGGGTTGAAGCGGGTCATCGTGGGGGCTGATTTCTGTTTTGGGAAGGGCCGCAAGGGCACCGTCGAGATGCTGAGCGATCTGGGCCGGGATCTGGGATTTGATGTCGATGTGGTACCGATTCTGCATGGTGACCTGGGCGCGATATCCTCGACCAATATCCGGGCCGCCCTGAGTGACGGCCGCCCTCGCGATGCGGCAGCCATGCTGGGCCACTGGCACCGGATCGAAGGCCCGGTTGTGCATGGTGAGAAACGCGGCCGGCAATTGGGCTATCCAACCGCCAATATGGGGCTGGAAGGCCTGCACCTGCCCCGGCTTGGCGTTTACGCGGTTCTGGTCGATGTTCTGAACGGCACCCATCCGGGCCATTATCACGGCGTCGCCTCGCTTGGCGTGCGGCCGATGTTCAATGGCGATGCACCGAACCTTGAGACTTTCCTGTTCGACTTCTCGGGCGACCTTTATGGCTGCGATCTGTCCATCGCGCTGATCGATTATCTGCGCCCTGAACTGACCTTTGACGGGCTCGACGCCCTGGTCACCCAGATGGATGCCGATAGCAATGAGGCCCGCGCCATTCTGAAAGCCCTGCCATGAGGCCCGAATTCTGGCGGCGGTTCCCGCTTTCCAAGCTGACGGGCGCGGAATGGGAGGCGCTCTGTGATGGCTGCGGCAAATGCTGTCTGAACAAGCTGGAGGATGAGGAAACCGGCGAGGTCGCCCTGACCCGCGTCGCCTGCCGGCTGCTCGACGATCAAAGCTGCCGCTGCGGGCAATATGCGATTCGCAAGACGCTGGTGCCCGATTGCATTCAGTTGACGCCCGCGACCATGGCCGATGTCGCCTATTTCATGCCCGAAACCTGCGCTTATCGTCTGCTCTATGAGGGCAAACCGCTCTGTTACTGGCATCCGTTGATCTCGGGCGATCCCGAAACGGTGCATCAGGCGGGCGTGTCGATGCGCGGGTTTTCGGTGCCCGAATTCGAGGTGCCGGAAGAAGATTGGGAAGACTATATCATCGAGGAGCCGGGCATATGATGTTTGCATCCGACAATATGGGGCCCGCCGCGCCCGAGATCATGGAGGCGGTGATGCGTGCCAATCAGGGCCATCACATGCCCTATGGCGCGGATGCGTTCACCGAAGGCGCGGTGCAGGGGCTGCGTGATCTCTTTGAAGCTCCCGAGGCGGCGGTGCATCTGGTCTCGACCGGCACGGCGGCCAATGCCGTGGCGCTGGCGACGCTGGCCAATCCCTGGGACGCTATATTCGTGCATCGGATCGCCCATGCCGAGGAGGATGAATGCGGCGCGCCCGAGCTTTTCTCCGGCGGGGCCAAGCTGACGCTGATCGACGGGCCGGAGGGAAAGATGGACCCCACCGCTTTGCGCGCGGCCATCCTGCTGACTGCCGATCGCGGTGTCCGGGGCGTGCAATGCGGCCCGGTCAGCATCACCAATATCACCGAGGTCGGCACGCTCTATACGCTGGAGGAAATCCGGGCCATCACCGATCTGGCGCATTCCTTTGGCCTGAAAACCCATCTCGATGGCGCGCGGTTCGCCAATGCCTGTGCGGCGCTGAACTGCACGCCCGCCGAGATGAGCTGGAAGGCCGGGATCGACGCGGTCAGCTTTGGCGGCACCAAGAACGGCTGCATCGGGGTCGAGGCGATCATTTTCTTCGATCCCGCCAAATCCTGGGAGATCGAGCTGCGGCGCAAACGCGGTGCGCATCTGGCCTCGAAATTCCGATTTATGTCGGCGCAGATGCAGGCCTATGTCACCGATGGGCTGTGGCTGCGGCTGGCCGAGGCCGCCAATGCGCGATGCGCTGAACTGGTCTCTGGTCTGCGCGACCTGCCGGGCGCGGTGATCGAGGCGGAGCCGGCGGGCAACATGGTCTTTGCCCATCTGCCCCGCGCCGCGCATCGCCGGGCGATGACGGCGGGCGCGAAATATTACCTCTTTCCCGCCGATAGCAGCCTTGATGGCCCTGATGATGCGCTGATCCGATGCCGGTTCGTCACGGATTGGTCCTGTACACCCCAAAGCGTGCAGGATCTGCTGGCGCATTTCAGGGGCTGACCCGGGCCAGATGATCCGCGATGGCACCGGCCACCGCGGCGGGATGGGTGATCGGGGCCATATGGCCCGCGCCGGGGATGGTGGTGCGTGTGGTAACCGGCATCTCGGCCTGCATCCGGTCAAGGATCGCGGCCATCACCGGCAGGCAATTTCCGCCCGCCATCAGCAATGTTGGGGCCGCCACCTGCCCCAGGCGCGGCACCAGATCGGCACTGTCACCAAAGAGCGCCGGATCCGATGCACCGATCAAATGGATGCGCGCGGACATATAGGCCTGCTGATGGGCGGGCAGATCATCGAAGTCCGCGCCACTGCCCCATAGCTTCAGAAAGCCCCGGGGCGCGGATAACCGTTCTTCGCGCCCCATCGCCACATCGATCGCCGATTGCGCGGCTTGATGGGCCGCGAATGTGCCGCTGCCCTTTGCGGCGGCGAACAGCACCGGTTCGATCAGGATCAGGCTGCGGACACGGTCGGGCATCTCAATGGCCAGTCTCAGCGCCAGCGTGGCCCCGAAACTGTGACCCACAGCATCAAAACGCCCTTCGGGCAGATGCGGCAGCACCGCCTCATAGGCCTGATCATGCAGGTCGCGGGCCGGGTCATGGGCGGGCCCGGCCCCGTGGCCGACCATATCGGGGGCCGTCAGGCGCAGGCCGCCGGGCAGCGCCGCGGCCACGCCCTTCCACGCGGCACCCTGCGCCAGCGAACAATGCAGCATCAGCACGTCGCGCGGACCCTCGCCCCAGACCCGGACGCCCGCGGTCACAGCTTGCCGGACAGATACAGATCCAGATCCTCCAGCCGGTCCTGCCCCCAGAAATGCGCCACCCCGTCGACAACGCAAAACGGTGCGCCAAACACATCGGCGCTGACCGCATCCTCAAGGTTGCGGGCATATTCCTCGGCCGCCGCCAGCATGCCCTTGTCGGCCAGATCGGGGTCAAAGCCTGACTCCGCCAATGCACCGCGGATCACGTCATCCTCGGCGATGTCCTTTTCCTCGGCCCAGACCGCCCGGCCAAGCGCAAAGACCAGGCCCGCCAGATCGCCGCCGCCCGCCTTTTGTGCCGAGATCAGCGCATAAGAGGCCGGGGCCGGGTTGGTCGGCCAGAACATCGGTTTTTCGTTCAACGGCAGCCCCGCCTTGGCCGCCTGACGCCGCATATCCTCTAACCGGTAGGCCTGCCGCGCCGGGTGCCTGTCCTTGGGGGCTGTGCCACCGGTGCGGGCGAAAAGTGCCATGATATCCAGCGGCTTGTAGGTCACGCTGGCCCCGTGGCGGGTGGCGATGTCGTTAATCCGCTGTTCGGTCAGATAGGTATAGGGCGAGAGCGGTGTGAAATAGATGTCGATATGGGCCAATTTGACCTCCCGTTTGGACTTTCGCGAACGGTAACCGGATGCTAGGGGGTGTCAACGTCTCACCCGCGCTGCATTGAGAGAACCCTGCCCATGCCCGCAACCGACCCCAAGCTTATTTCCGGTAATGCCAACCGACCGCTGGCCGACGCCATCGCCCGCCGCATGACATTGCATCGCGGCATGTCGGTCGGTCTGGTCGATGCGCGGGTGGAGCGGTTCAACGATCAGGAGATCTTTGTCGAGGTCTATGAAAATGTCCGCGGCGAGGACATGTTCATCATTCAAAGCACGTCGAACCCGGCCAATGACAACCTGATGGAACTTTTGATCATGGCCGACGCGCTGCGCCGGTCTTCGGCCGCGCGCATCACCGCCGTGATCCCCTATTTCGGATATGCAAGACAGGACCGGCGCACCAAGGCGCGCACACCGATTTCGGCCAAGCTGGTGGCCAACATGATCGTGCGGGCCGGGATCGAACGGGTGCTGACGATGGATCTGCACGCCACCCAGATTCAGGGGTTCTTTGATATTCCGGTCGACAACCTCTATGCCTCGCCGGTTTTCGCGCTGGATATCCTGCATCATTTCCAGGGATCCACCGACGACATCATGGTGATCTCGCCCGATGTCGGCGGTGTCGCGCGCGCCCGCGAACTGGCCAAACGGATCAACGCGCCGCTCTCGATCGTCGACAAGCGCCGTGAAAAGGCCGGTGAAGTGGCCGAAATGACGGTGATCGGCAATGTCGCGGGCAAGAAATGCATCATCGTCGATGACATGGTCGACACCGCCGGGACGCTCTGCAAGGCGGCCGAGGTTCTGATGGAACAAGGTGCCTCCGAGGTGCATGCCTATATCACCCACGGCGTCATGTCGGGCCCGGCCGTTGAACGGATCACCAAATCGGTGATGAAATCGCTGGTGATTACCGATTCGATCGAGGCCACCGAGGCCACCCGCGCCGCGCCCAATATCCGCATCGTGCCGATGGCTCCGATGTTCGCGCAGGCCATCCTGAACACCTGGAGCGGCACCTCGGTCTCGTCGCTCTTTCGCGACGAAACGCTGGCCCCGATCTATGAGGGCATGTATTCGCGCTAACGGCCTCGGCCCGTCCAAATGGCTTTGGCACGGGCCCAGATCCGGCTGGATACCGGCAGGAACAGATAGCTGATCAACAGCACGTTTATGGAAATCAGAACGGCGTCGCGCAGGAAACCGCCGGCCCATCCCGGCAAGACAAGAACCGCCAGTTTTTCCAAAAGAACAGCAAGTATCAGGATCCAGAAGATCAGGATTACCACGGTTTCGAACGTGGTGATCCCATCCGCCGGATCGGTCAGGATGGCAAGCCCGCTGAACCTGGTCTGGCTGCTGCCTTCCACCGACAAGCGATCCAATTCGCCCATCAACCGGTGCCGGGCTTCCGCTTCCTCCCAACGTTGCATATTGGCACGCTGGTCGAAGGCATACACCGTCACAAGCTCGACGAGATCGCCGCGCTCGGTCCGTTTGGTCTGCAGCCCCGCGAAACCGGGGCGGCGCGCGACCTCGGCACCGATCCGTTCGGTGACACGCATGAACGCGGCCTCATCCTCGGGGCGATACCGGCGCACAACAACCGACACGATCGGGGCCGTCTGGGCGGTCATATCATCGATGCTCCGTGGCGCGGATCAATACAAATCCCAATCATCCTCGTGCAGAAGCTCGCCAATGGCCATCCAATCGGCGCGCACGCGGGCGATCTTGCTGTCTTCCCAGGTCCGGAACACCAGCTCGAACCCGTCGCGGCGCACGTTCTGGGCGCGCAGGTCGACGCGGTGGTTGGTGCTGATATCCATATCCCACATCGAC
>CAXBGQ010000207.1:0-5656 GCA_963975135.1 uncultured Nioella sp.
GCCAGGGATATGGCCGTTGCCGACATGCCAGCCGATGGTGCCATGGATATGGGCGAAGACGCCCAGATGGAAATGTCCGAAGCCGATGAAGAGGAAGCCGACCGTCTGATGGCGGGTCAAATGGCCGGCCTCATCGTCACCGATGAGGGCGACTTCGATCGTGAGATCGCTCTTTCGATGAGCGAATGGACGTTCTCGGATCTTGAGATCGACGCAGAGCCCGGTGAACGCATCCAGTTTACCCTGCGCAATGACGGCGAGATCGTGCACGAGTTCATGTTCATGGGCATGGCGCAGATGCAGGGTGTCGAATACCGCGCCCGCAGGGCCGATTGGAACCTTCTGGAGCACGAGGCGCTCTATGAAAAATCGCTGCTGCTGCCGGGTGACGAGATCACCTTTGTCGCCGAGATCGTGCGCCCCGGTGTCTGGATGTTCATGTGCATGGTGCCCTATCACATGCAGATGGGCATGATGGGTCAGTTGGCCACCGCAGGCATGGCAATGGAAATGTAGTCCTTCCGGGCGACATTTCCGGCGATCATTCCGCCCGTGGCCCGGACACGCAAGTCCGGGCCACGGCACCGCATCTCAAGCCTTCCGGGGGGCCGATATGGCTGATACCTCAAACTATTCCCCTGCCCTGCGCAGGCCGTTGCCGGCAAGCTATCTTGCGCTGTTGAAGCCGCGCGTGATGTCGTTGGTGATCTTTACCGCGATGGTCGGGATCTTTGCCGCACCCGATGGCGTGGACCCGGTTACCGGGCTGCTATCGCTTTTGTTCATCGCCATCGGGGCCGGTGCCTCGGGCGCGCTGAACATGTGGTGGGATGCCGATATCGATATTCAGATGCGGCGCACCCGCAATCGCCCGATCCCCAATGGCGATGTGACGCCCCGCGCTGCGCTGGTCTTTGGGCTGGTTCTGTCGGTGCTGTCCGTTGCAGCTCTCTGGGCCGTGTCCAACGCGCTTGCGGCGGGCTTGCTGGCCTTCACCATCTTCTTTTACGTCGTGATCTACTCCATGATCCTGAAACGCCGCACGCCGCAGAACATCGTGATCGGTGGCGCGGCGGGGGCGTTTCCTCCGATGATCGGATGGGCCGTGGCGATGGGCAGCATCGAAATCGAGAGCCTCCTGCTGTTTGGGCTGATCTTTTTCTGGACGCCGCCGCATTTCTGGGCCCTGGCGCTCTACATGCACGACGATTATTCGCGCGCCGGTGTGCCGATGCTGACGGTCACGCATGGCCGGACCATCACCCGTCGCCAGATCCTGCTATATAGTGTGATCCTGACGGTGATTTCGATCGCCATCGCGTTTACAGCAATTGGCGGGCCGATCTTTCTGGTCGCCGCGGTGGGTCTCAATCTGGTCTTGCTGCGCCGCGCGCTGGCCATTGCGTCCCGCGATGAAAGCATGGCCGCCGATGATCGCTATGCGACCGAGCGCGGCTTTTTCCGGCTGACGCTGCTCTATCTCTTTGTTCTGTTCGCGGCGGTCTGGTTGGAGGCGGCGCTGAACGCAGTTGGGTTCTAGAGCGCGTCTCGTTTAACCCGATTCATGCATTCAACTTTCTGACTGAGGCAGCGTTTGCACCAGCGAACGCGTTCAGGCAGAAAGTTGAATTCGATCTAACGCGACGCGCTCTAGCCTGCCCTGAAACGAATTGCGGGCCGTGGTCTACTCGGCCATGGCCGCATCATCAGTGCAGTCGCGGTCGCAAAAGCAATCGCGAAACTCGGTCTCGCAACAGGGGCCGCAATGCTGTTTCAGAGCCACGCCGATGGCGGATCTGGCCCGGTGCAGCCGCACCCGCAGGTTCTGTTGCGAAATACCCATTTCGGCGGCGACATCGGGCCGGGGTTCCTCAAGAAAATCGACCCGCCGCAAAAGCTCGGCATAGTCGGGCCGCAATTCGGGCAGCAATCCGCGCAGGCAATTGCAGATCCCGGCTGCATCCTCGGCCTCGATGCTGTCGCTTTCCAAAACCATCTGCTCACGGGAATAGCGCGCGTCGCCGCGTTTGCGGACCGTGTCGCCGCGAAAGTGATCCATCAGAACCGAACGCAAAACGGTGTAAAGCCAGCCGATGGCGCTACGCTCATCGCGCAGCTGTGTTTCGCTTTGCATCACGCGGATGCAAAAGCTCTGCAACACGTCCTCGGCGGTTGCCTGATCCCCGACCCGGCGCATCAGGTAGCGCAGGAAGTCAACGTAATGCGTCTTTAGCGCGCGTTCCAGCGCCGGAGAGACCGGGCGCAAACCATCTGATTGGGCGTCTACAGGGGCATTCATGTTTCAGGCTTTCAGCGCTAGTGCCGTTCTAATATATGAACTCGGGGGCCATTACTACCATGATCCACATCAAATTCGCACCGGGGTGGGTGGCTGCTGAGCCGTGCGCCGGCCTGCCACCAATACCACGCCGAAAATGGCCAAGGTAATGCCGATCAATTTGGTGAGATCCAGGGTCTCTCCGAAGAACAGCATGCCCATGGTCAGTCCGAATACCGGCACCAGAAAACTGAAGGCATTGGCCTGATAAAGCGGCACCTTTTCCAGAACCGACATCCACAACACATAAACCAGGGCCGACCCGAACAGGGCCAGCGCCAGCAAGATGACGATAAAGGTGAAAGACCATTGGATCGCGCCTGGATCCTCGGTCAGGCCCGCAGCGATGGCCAATGGCACGCTGCCGATCAGAAACTGCATCCCCATCGCCATCAGCGGGTCGATCTGGCCGGCGATCTTCTTGATCATCACATTGCTGAACGTGATCCCAAGGGCGGCCAGCACGATATAGGCCATGCCGATCAGATAACTGTCCTGCCCGCCGGCGAGGAGCCGGGGGGCGGCGATCACCACGATGCCCAGAAACCCGACAAAGAGCCCGGCCTTGCCTCTGGCAGACAGGCGTTCGCCCAGAACCACAGCCCCCAGGCCGGCCGCCAGCAGGGGTTGGGTGTTCGCAATGACCGTAGCGATGCCCGGCGAAACGAATTCGGCGGCGTGAAACATCCCCAGAAATCCGAGGCTGGTGGCCCCGATCCCCATCACGGACAAGGAGGCCCAGACCCTTAGGCCGCGGGGAAAGGGCCGCCGCAAAGCGCAGGCAAGGCCGACAAGCACCAGACCGGCAATGACCGCGCGCAGTGTTGCAAAGCTGAGATGCGGGGCCAGCGTGATCCCGATGGTAATCAGCGGAAAACAGGCTGCCCAAAGCAGCATTGCCGCAATGATCTTGGATATGGAAAGTGGCGTCATGCCCCTTCACTAACGGCAACGCCATTAATGGACTGCAAAGACTTCAGCGATTTCATCGCGAATATGCAGATGTGAAGGACAGCGCAACAAGCCGGCAAAAACAGCGCTGCGCGTGTTTGACGCGACGCGTGGCCTCGGCCTGCGAACACCCGATTTGGGCGGCGATCTGGGCCGGACTCTGGCCCTGCATTTCGGTCCGTGTCAGAATATCGGCATCGGCGGGATCCATCACCTTGTAGAGCGACAGGGCCAGATCGTGGAACAACGCCTTTAGCTCCGCATCCTCGGGGTCCGAGACGCCGCACCGGCAAGGCGGTGCCTTGCGATTTTGCGGCTTTGCGTGTTCGAAATGGCCGTGTCTCATCTTTGGACGCCTCCTGATTGCATCGCGCTCACTGCAACTGACGTCCGAGGCGGGCGACCGTTACGGCATTTGGTCCACCTGTGGCAAAAAAACCGAAAAAAATCCGAAGGATCCGGGCATGTTCTGTAACGCCCCCGCGCGGTTCACGTCTTTATCATCAGGGCAGCATCAAGCCGCCAGCAAATACATGGAATGAAGGGGATATGTGATGTCGTGGATCTTCGATTTGGGCCCCGCAATCATGGTCACGGGAAGCGCCGCCTTGTTTGTTGCGGCCGTTTTCGCCAAGAACGAGACGGCTCTGATCGTTCGAAGAAACTGCTGTGTCCGGGATTGCGGCACAAGCGAAGAATGACGCGACATAGCGGACGCCCCCCTCAATAATGACAAGCCCGCGCTGACGGGTGTTTGCCCCGAGGCAATCCGTCGGTTGGGCGGCGGCGCGCGACCGATCCTTCGCGATCGCGGACCCCGATCTGTAACGGTTTTTCCCCGATCACGTCCTGAGAGGGAGACTGAGTAATTGGGGGAACTGACATGAATGACAGAACCGAAGTGAGCAAATCCACCGCAACCAGGGTCCTTCCTGTTGCCCATGACGAACGGCAAGGCCGGTTCAACATCTGGAAATATTTCCTTGGCGGGTTTCTGACCCGGTCCATCACACGCGGCACCTTGATCCTGACCTTCCCGGATGGATCGCGGCACCGCTTTGGCAGCGGCGAGCCGCAGATTGCGGCCACGATCACGCGCGCGCAAACCCTGCGCCGCATCACGTTGAACCCCGATCTGGCCGTTGGAGAAGCTTTCATGGATGGCGGCCTGCGCGTCGATAGCGGCGATATATACGGGTTTCTTGACCTTGTTATGGGCAACCTCGGCGCTACGGCAAAGTCTCCGGTGCGCCGGTTTTGGCTTGCCTGTCGGCGCCTGATCCGGCCCCTGCACCTCTTTAATCCCGCCAGCCGGTCGCGCGCCAACGTGGCGCATCACTACGATCTGACGGACCACCTGTATGAACAGTTTCTGGATGCCGACAGGCAATATTCCTGCGCCTATTTCGCCGCACCCGATGACACGCTGGAACAGGCGCAGGCTCAAAAGAAGCGCCATATCGCGGCCAAGCTGCTGCTCAGCCCCGGCCAGCGGGTTCTCGATATCGGGTCGGGATGGGGCGGTCTGGCGCGGTATCTGTCGCGCGAGGCCGATGTTTCCGTCACCGGTCTGACATTGTCCGAGGAACAGCTGTCCTATGCCAATGCCCAAACCGCGCAGACCGGGTTGGAGCAGCGGGTGGCGTTTCACCTGCGCGATTACCGGCACGAGACGGGGCGCTATGACCGGATCGTTTCGGTGGGCATGTTCGAACATGTAGGCACGCCGCATTACCGCAGCTATTTCGACAGCGTCGCGAACCGGCTGACCGATGACGGCGTCGCGGTGATCCATACCATCGGGTCCAGCGGACCGCCGGGGGCCCCCTCCTCGTGGATCAAGAAATATATCTTTCCCGGTGGCTATGTCCCCGCCATGTCCGAGGTTCTGCCCGCAATTGAGAAAAGCGGGCTGATCGTGACCGATATTGAAGTGTTGCGTCTGCATTACGCCGAAACTCTGCGCATCTGGCGGCAGCGATTCCTGGCCAACCGGGCCAAAGTTGCGGGCGTTTACGACGACCGGTTCTGCCGGATGTGGGAGTTTTATCTGGCCGCGTGCGAGGCGGCGTTTCGCCATGGCGGTCTGGTGGTGTTCCAGTTTCAGCTTGCGAAACGCAACGTCACCGTTCCGGTTACGCGCGACTATATTGCCCAGGGAGATCCACGCGCCCGATATTGACAAAGCCCCCGTGGCGGGAGCAGGTCACGAAGGTCACGGATGCGCTTTGCCAGGGTACCACCGCGCCCTCGGCGGGGATGGGCACCGGCTGGCAAGGCGCGACGACAAGGAACGGGGCCCGAAGTGAGCGTTAAACGTCTGACCATCGACGGATTATCGGGCGGCTTGATCCTGATCGCGATTGT
>CAXBGQ010000208.1:0-5648 GCA_963975135.1 uncultured Nioella sp.
CAGGGTCAGGTTGACGATGCTTTCGGCGAGTGCTTTCAGATCAGCCATTTTACAGGTTCCGTATCTAGGTATGTGTTCCAACGTCGCAAGGGGTGCCCCTACGATATGGTCTCATAAGGTTGCTTTACGCGGCTTCCGCCTTCTCTTCGATGGTCGAAAGGATGCTCGCGATGTTCGAAGCAGGTGCGCCAATGGCCCCCGCGATGTTTGCAGCAGGCGCGCCGATGCAGCCAACGATGGAGGCAATAAGCTCCTCGCGGGACGGCATCGCTGCGACGGCTTTCACACCGGCAGGATCCAGTGCCGTTTCGCCCATGGCACCGCCAAGAATGACAAATTTGTCATTGGCCTTGGCGTAGTCTTCCGCAACCTTGGCCGCAGCCACAGGGTCGTCGGAAAAGGACAAAACGGTCATGCCCGTCATCAGGTCCGCAATGCCTTCGCACGGCTTTCCCTCAAGGGCGATCTTGGCGAGCCTGTTCTTGGCGACACGAACGGATCCACCCGCTTCACGCATTTGCGCGCGCAGATCCTGCATCTCAGCAACCGTGAGGCCTTCGTAGTGCGAGACCACGACGACGCCAGAGCTTTCGAAGATCTGGCCGAGTTCCTCGACCACTTTCTCTTTCTGGGCTCTATCCACAGTATTACTCCAATTTGGGGGCGAACCCCCGGCTCTTGAATGTCGGGTTTCCCCGACCCTTGATGGTGGGTTGCCCCACCGCTTCGGGTCCAAGTCAGGGTCCCGAGCCATAAGATCGCCCGAAGGTGTGCCCCTCGGAAATTCCTGGTCTCGCTTCCCATCTCAGGAAGGAATTAGCAGGCTTTCACCCAACCCTCCGTCTCGGACAGGACGGGGCCGATCGTCTGGCCCCGCCATTCACACCGGCAAAACCGGTGCGAAATCTCTTAGTTGCCGGTCGCGCTGTCGACCGACACCGATACGCCCGGCCCCATGGTCGAGCTCAGCGAAACCTTCTGCATATAGGCACCCTTGGCACCGGCAGGTTTGGCTTTCGACACGGCATCGACAAAGGCGCGCACATTCTCGGTCAGTTGTTCGGCGCTGAAGCTGGCCTTGCCGACACCGGCATGAACCACACCGGCCTTTTCGGCGCGGAACTGGACCTGGCCGCCCTTGGCCGCTTTCACGGCTTCGGTCACATCCATCGTCACCGTGCCCACCTTGGGGTTCGGCATCAGGTTGCGCGGGCCCAGAACCTTGCCCAGACGGCCGACGATCGGCATCATGTCGGGCGTGGCAATGCAGCGTTCAAAGTCGATATTGCCGGCCTGAACGGCCTCCATCAGATCCTCGGCACCGACGATGTCGGCCCCGGCGGCCTGGGCTTCTTCTGCCTTGGGGCCGCGGGCAAAGACGGCAACACGGACGGTCTTGCCGGTGCCGTTGGGCAGGGTGACCGTGCCGCGGACCATCTGGTCTGCGTGGCGCGGGTCGACGCCCAGGTTCATCGCGATCTCGACGCTTTCGTCGAATTTGGCGTTGGCGTTGCCTTTGACCAGGGCGACGGCGTCCTCGACGGTGACATTTTCCTTGCCGGCGAATGCCTCACGGGCGGCGCGGGTGCGTTTTCCAAACTTGGCCATGATTTACCCCTTCACCTCGATACCCATCGAATTGGCCGAGCCAACGATGATCTTCATCGCCGCTTCGACGTCATTCGCGCTGAGGTCCTTCATCTTGGCCTCGGCAATCTCGCGCACCTGTTTGACGGTGACGCTGGCCACGGTCTCACGACCGGGCAGTTCCGCACCACGGGGGCGGTTGCGTTTGCCGACATTCTTCAGACCGGCGGCTTTTTTCAGGTAGTAGGACGCAGGCGGCGTCTTGATGTCCATCGTAAAGGACTTGTCCTGATAATAGCTGATGATGGTCGGGCAAGGGGAGCCTTCTTCCATCTCCTGGGTCTTGGCATTGAACGCCTTGCAGAACTCCATGATGTTGATCCCGCGCTGACCCAGCGCCGGGCCCACGGGCGGCGACGGGTTGGCTTTGCCCGCCGGGATCTGCAGCTTCATCTTGCCGATAAGCTTCTTGGCCATCTGGCCTCTCCTTCTTTGTCATCGGTGGGTCCGAGAACCCACCCTGCAAGCCCCGAAACGCGTTCCGGGCCTCTCGATTAGCGTGGTGCGGTCCGGGGCACGCGTGCCCCTCGCCTCCCACGAATGGTCACGTCAGGCCTGTTTGGTGACCTGCGTGTATTCCAGCTCGACCGGGGTTTCCCGGCCAAAGATCGAGACCGTCACCTTGAGGCGCTGGTTCTCGTCATCCACTTGCTCAACCATGCCGTCGAAATCTTCGAACGGGCCTTCGTTGACCTTCACTTTTTCGCCGATCTCATAGGTGATCGTGTTGCGCGGTGCGGCTTCACCTTCTTCGACCCGGTTCAGGATCGCGTTCACTTCGTCATCGCGCATCGGCATCGGGCGACCCTGCGGGCCCAGAAAACCTGTGACGCGCTGGATCGAGTTGATCGCATGATAGGCGCGATCGGTCATTTCCATGCGCACCAGAACATAGCCCGGCATGAAACGGCGTGGCACGGTCACTTTCTTGCCGCGGCGCACTTCGATCACTTCCTCTTCGGGAACCAGCACTTCCTCGATCTCGTCCTGCAAACCGCCCTCTTCCACGGCAGTTCTGATCTGTTCGGCGATGCGTTTTTCGAAATTCGACAACACAGACACCGAATACCACCGTTTCGCCATATCGCAGCCCGTTCCTCGTCCATGGGCCATTGGCCCGAAATTCCATGTGTTCCCAAGGGCTTGCCTGAACAGCCCCAATAAAAAACAGCGCGCATCACGAATCGACGCACGCCATTGCCTGGGAATTGAGGCGTGACCTATCCCTGAAACTTGCGGAAATCAAGGGGTTCGGCCACGGTTTCTTTGGTCAGGCACCCAGACTCAAAATCTGCTCCAGCCCCATGCGGATCAGGATATCGACCAGCGAGAAAAAGGCCGCACCGACAACGGCCAGCGCAAAGACCATCAACGTGGTCACCACAACTTCGCGGCGCGACGGCCAGACCACCTTGGATATTTCCGAGCGGGTCTGTTGCAGGAACTGGAGCGGGTTGGTCATGGCCATGGGGAGATTTCCGAATATGCGTGCGTCTGACCGGGGGTATATACGCATGCGCCCGCCCCGTTGCAAGCGGTGCCTTCGGGCCGGACCGGGCATAAAAAATGACACCTGCGTCACTAATAAATGACGGATCCGTCACTTTTAAATGACACCTGCGTCACTTTTGCGGTGTCACACCTGCTTTACCGCGCCCACATGCGGGAAATCTCCGCTGGCGATATAGGCCTCTTCCTCCGGCGTCGAGATGCGCCCGAGAATCGGGTTGCGATGCGGATGGCGGCCGAACCGGGCGATGATCGCATGCACCCGGTCTGCCTGCGCCATGGCGGTATCCGCAAAATCGGCCAGAATCGGCGGCAGGCCCGCGATACTGGCCTTGGTCAGGTCTTTCAACATCTCCATCCTCGCCAGATGATCGGGGCCTTCGCAATGGCTGATGGCGATGATGTAGAACTGCCGTTCCCAGCCATGTTCCAACGCGGCGTAATGGCCGTTTTCGAGCCCCTCCAGCGCCAGGCGCGCGGATTTGAGGTCCTGCGAAAAGGCCTTTGGGGTATCGCGCCAGAGCGAGCGCGGGAACTGATCCAGCACAATCAGAAGCGCCAGCCGCCCGCGCGGCGTCTCAGCCCAGTGATCCAGCAGCCCACGCGCCGCAGCCAGGGTCAGATCGGCGAACCGGGCACAGATATCGGCATCGGCCCCGCCCTGCATGCGCCAGGCCCAGAAATCCCGGTGGCGCTCGGCGCAGGTCCAATGCCCGTTATCGGGAAACCAGAACTCCAGAACCTCATCGGGCTGAAAACCCTCCGCCATGCCATCCCCCCAGATATGCAATAACCGGCAAGGCTAGGCCGCGCGCGTATAAAAATCAAGGAAACTGGCAGGGGCGGAGGGACTCGAACCCCCGGCCGTCGGATTTGGAATCCGATGCTCTACCAACTGAGCTACACCCCTAGACCGAGGCATCGGATATGCCATCGCCTGAGGGGAATCAAGAGCCGTTCGTGCCCTTGGGCAAACTCCGCGCGGCCGCCTCGAGCGCGGACAGGTCAGCCCCGCAGATCGCGGCCTCATGGGTCAGGATCGTTTCGATCGGCCAATGCCACCATTGCAGGGCCTGCAACCGCGCGACAATGGCAGGGCCGAACCGCGCCCGCACCACCCGGCCCGGATTGCCCGCAACCACGGAATAGGGCGGGATATGGCCGGACACCACCGCGCCGGCGCCGATAATGCAGCCGGTTCCGATAACGGCCCCGGGCAGGATCCGGGCCCCCTGCCCGATCCAGACATCATCGCCGACACGCGTATCGGGGCCGGAATCTGGCATCGAGGGGCGGCCTTCCCGCGGGCCGCCGAAAACCACAAAAGGGAAGGTCGAGAACCCGTCATACCGGTGATTGGCCGAGGATGTGATGAAGATCACGCCATCGGCGATCTGGCAGAATTTGCCGATTATCAGCGATTCCGGGCTGGAATCATAGAGATAGGGCGCAAGATGAAAGGCCCAGTCGGCGGGCGGGCGATGCGCGCTGGCATAGCTGTATTCGCCGATCTGCCAGCGCGTATGCGTAATGGCGGCTTGCAGGAACACGCTGCCGGTGTGGGGCGTGCCGTCCGGCAGTATGACGGGGTGCAGCGTGTCGGGAGCGGGAAAGAGGGGCATGATGTCGGGCCTTTTGGATCTGGGCGCTGGCGGACGGGTTCAGATCGCGGCGTTGATCATGGTGGCCTCCCTCAATTCGGGGATCAGTATCGGCGATTTGGCGGCAGATGCAAAGCAGCGCTCCCGCCAAGGTGTGCCCGGCGCTGTGGGGTCTACCGGATGACGTGAACCGCGCATTTGGCGTGGCGCACCACGCGCGAGGCGGTCGAGCCCAGAAAGATATCCTCGATCCCCGGCCGGTGCGAGGCCAGAACGATGCAATCGATGCCGTTGGCGTCGGCATAATCGACGATGGCCCGGCCGGCATGGCCTTCGATCATTTCTGCTCTTGCGTCCGGCAAGGCCCGCGCCGCCAGTTTCAGCAGCTTTTCGATATGTTCGCGGCTCTGGTCCATGAAGTTCCGGGGGATGCGGGCCGTTGCATAGGCCGGGAGTTGCTCCATCACGTGCAGGATCGTGAATTGCGCATCTTCCGCCGCCAGCGCGCGCGCCACCAGAAAGGACGCCTGGGTGTCGTGTTCTTCGTCGAGGATTATCGGAACAAGGATGTTCTTATACATGGGACGGTCTCCAGCCAGGTTTCATGAGGGATTGGGGCCATTCTACGCCATTGTGCAGATCCGGCATTGCGCCAAGTCAACATGGTGACATGGTGCCGGTGCGAAAAAAAGGCCGCCCCGGAGGGCGGCCTTTTCTAATTCTTCACCGGGGTGGGTTCCCGGTGCTTTTGCGTATGCAAAAGGCACCTGCCACCCACTCTGACAACGCCTTAGGCGTTGTCAGTCAATAATCTTCGAGACGACGCCTGCACCGACGGTGCGGCCGCCTTCGCGGATGGCGAAGCGCAGGCCCTGTTCCATCGCGATCGGC
>CAXBGQ010000209.1:0-5523 GCA_963975135.1 uncultured Nioella sp.
GAACCGCGTCAGCGCCTCGCGCCTGTGGGAGATTGCCCGCGCCATGGAGGTGCCGGTCAGCTATTTCTTTGACGGGCTGCAAGGCGGTGCCGACGGTATCAGCCCGTTTCCCGGCGATGTGCTGGCTGATCGAGAGGCGCTGGAGCTTGTCCGTTCCTATTACGCGATCCCCGAAAACCAGCGCCGCCAGCTTTTTGAACTGGCGCGGGTGCTGTCGGGCAGCGCTGCTTGACCTTGGCGTTGGCGCGGTCCAAGGATGCCGGCATGCTGACCCGCGCCGATATCTCTGCCGCCATGGCCGCCGACCTCATGGCGACGGCCCACGCGATGGCCGATGCCGCGCGGCGCGTGATCCTGCCCTATTTTCGCAGCTCTGGATTGGCGGCCGAAAACAAGCTGGCCGCCGGGTTCGACCCCGTGACCGAGGCCGACCGTGCAGCAGAGGCCGCCATGCGCGAGATCATCGCCGCACATCGCCCCGAGGATGGCATCCTGGGCGAGGAATTTGGCCCGAAATCCGGTGCCAGCGGGCTGACCTGGGTGCTGGATCCGATTGACGGCACCCGCGGGTTTATCTCGGGCACGCCGACCTGGGGCGTCTTGATTGCCGTGGCTGACCGGGATGGGCCATTTTACGGCATTATCGACCAGCCCTATATCGGCGAACGGTTTGAGGGCGGGCTTGGCCGTGCGCAGCTTGAGGGTCCGCATGGCGTTCGTGCGCTGGCGACGCGGACCAGCGACGCACTGTCCCAGGCAACACTTTTCACCACGTTTCCCGAGGTCGGGGATACGACCGACCGCGACGGGTTCAACCGCGTCCGCGACCGCGTGCAACTGACCCGCTACGGCACCGATTGCTATGCCTATGCCTTGCTGGCTGCCGGTCAGATCGATCTGGTCATCGAGGCCGGCCTCAATGCCTATGACATCGCTGCCCCGATTGCGGTGATCGAGGCGGCAGGTGGCATCGTCACCGATTGGCGCGGCGGTCCGGTGTACGATGGCGGGCGTGCGGTGGCGGCAGGCTGCGCGCAATTGCACGCTGAATGCCTGAAAATCCTTTCCGATTTTTAGGATTTGCGCGCCAGTGCGAACCGGTTAGTTTTGAAAGGTCCGGCAAGCCCTTTCACCCGTGTTCTGTTGCCCGGATTTCACGCTTTTACACTGAAGCGGGCAAGATGAGGTGTGAGGTGTAAATGACTGATGTTGTAATAAAATCCTGTGGCCACCTGCTAACGATGGATGATGCGGCGCGGGAGCAGTCCGGTGTCGATATCCGGGTCTCGGGCGGTGTTGTGGCCGAGATTGGCACTGGTCTTACCGGTCCGCGTGAGATCAACGGCAGCGGCTGTCTCGTCACTCCGGGGCTGGTGAACACGCATCACCATCTTTTCCAGAGCCTGACCCGTGCAGTGCCGCAAGCGCAGGACGCGCTGCTTTTTGGCTGGCTGCAAACGCACTACCCGATCTGGGCCCGGTTCGGCCCCGAGGAGGTGTATGTATCCGCCCTCACCGGTCTGGCCGAACTGGCGCTGTCGGGCTGTTCGCTGACCTCCGATCATCTTTATCTCTACCCCAATGGTGCGCGCCTTGATGACACCATCGCCGCCGCCGCCGAGATCGGCATGCGGTTCCAGCCGACGCGCGGGGCGATGTCGATCGGCGAAAGCGATGGCGGTCTGCCGCCCGACAGTCTGGTCGAACGTGAGGCGGCGATCTTGCAGGATTGCATCCGGGTGATCGACGCCTTCCACGATCCGTCCGAGGGGTCCATGTGCCGCGTCGGCATCGCGCCCTGTTCACCGTTTTCGGTCAGCCGCGATCTGATGCGCGAGGCCGCTCTTATGGCCCGCGACAAGGGCGTGATGCTGCACACCCACCTGGCCGAAAACGATGAGGATATCGCCTATAGCCTGGAAAAATTCGGCTGCCGTCCCGGCCAATATGCCGAGGATCTGGGCTGGACCGGTGATGATGTCTGGCACGCGCATTGCGTGAAGCTCGACGCGCAGGAGATTGATCTTTTTGCGAAAACACGCACCGGGGTGGCGCATTGTCCGTGTTCGAACTGTCGCCTTGGATCGGGCATCGCCCCGGTGCGCGGGATGCGTGATGCGGGCGTCAAGGTGGGGCTTGGCGTCGATGGCTCGGCCTCCAACGATACCGGCAATCTGGTGGCCGAGGCGCGCCAGGCGCTGCTATTGCAGCGGGTAAAATTCGGAGCCGATGCAATGAGTGCGCGTGAGGCGCTGTGGATTGCCACGCGTGGTGGGGCCGAGGTTCTGGGCCGTCTCGATTGTGGCCAGATCGCGGTTGGCAAACGCGCCGATATCGCGGTCTGGGACATGTCGGGACCGTCGGCTGCGGGCAATTGGGATCTGGCGGCGCTCCTGCTGGCGGGCCCCATGGCAGTGCGCGATTTGTTGGTCGAAGGCCGTCAGATCGTGGCCGATGGCCGGATGACCAGCATCGATCTTCCGAAAACGCTGGCTCGACAACGCGCCCTCGCGCAGGCCTTGATGGCCTGAGACCGCGCCGCTTGCTGAATCCAAATTCATCTTGGCCAAAATACCTCCGCCGGAGGCATCCAATCCCACAGCGCACGCATCCCTCTGCGGCCCAAATCCGCCCACCCTCAAATCGCGCTGGCAGGTGCGGCATGGGCATCTTCCAGTTCTGCCTTGGTGGTTTATATCTTCCGCCCGGCGACATAGACCTGCGCCACCGCCCTGTCATCGCCCATCATGATGGTCGGAAAAAGCGCCTCCCAGAGGCTCCCGGCCCGCTCTGCGCGTTGCGCGATCGCAGGCGTCGAGGCCAGATCCAGCACCACCAGATCGGCTTCGTGCCCGGCAGCCAGCCGCCCCACCTTGTCGGCGATCCGCAAAGCGCGGGCCGAGCCCTCGGTGGCCAGCCAAATGAGTTCTGCCGGGTGCAATGCTCGACCCCTCAACTGCGCCACCTCATAGGCCGAGGCCATGGTGCGCAGCATCGAAAAGCTCGATCCGCCGCCGGTATCGGTGGCCAGTCCGACGCGAATGGCCCCGCCAGCCAGGCCCATGTCAAACAACCCCGACCCGATGAATGTGTTCGATGTCGGGCAGTGGACCAAGGCCGCCCCGACCTCGCGAAGCCGGTCCACTTCGCGCGGCTCCAGGTGGATGGCATGGCCATAGACGCCGCCGGCACCCAACAGCCCATGCGCCTCGTAAGTATCCAGATAATCGCGCGCCGCAGGGTAGAGTGATTTCACCCAGGCAATCTCGTCGGTCTGCTCGCTGAGATGCGTCTGCATCAGGCAATCGGGATGTTCGGACCAAAGCGCGCCGAGCGCCTGTAACTGTCCCGGCGTCGAGGTCGGCGAAAACCGCGGCGTGATCACATAAGACAGCCGGTCGACCCCATGCCAGCGGGCAAGCAACGCCTTGCTGTCATCATAGGCCGATTGCGCCGTGTCGCGCAGGCCCGCAGGCGCGGTGTCACGGTCCATGCAGGTCTTGCCCGCCAATGCGCGCAACCCGCGGGCCTGGGCCTCCTCGAAATATGCATCGACGCTTTCGGGGTGGATGGTGCAATAGCTGGCCACCGTCGTGGTGCCTGCCGCGAGCACCAGATCGAAATACCGCGCCGCGATGGCGCGGGCATAGGCCGGGTCGGAAAACCGCATCTCTTCCGGGAAGGTATAGGTGTTCAACCAGTCAATCAGCCGCTTGCCCCAGGAGGCGATGATCGCGGTTTGCGGGTAATGGGCATGGGCATCGACAAAGCCCGGCAGGATCAGGCCCGCCCCGTGATCGGTGATGCGCGCCTGCGGGTGGTCTTTGCGCAGGTCATCGGCGCGCCCGACGGCCGCGATCCGCCCGGCGCTGATCACCACCGCCCCCCGGGCCTCGTGGCGGGCGCAATCGGGGCCATCCACAAAGGGATCGCCGTCAAAAACCAAGGTCTGGCCCAGGATCAGTTTTTCGTCCATTTCCATACCTTCCGCAGCTTTCTGCCCCTGTCATATCGCGGGGGTGCCGTCTATGTTACCGGGAAAAAGCGGACAGGTCATTTTCGGGGGAAGGCGGCGCATGGTTAAGGACGACGATTCCATCGAGGGTACCCTGGAGGATGCCTATGCGCTGGATGTGACGCTGCATGACGATGTGGTCGCTGCCGTTGATGCAGGTGATGCGGCCCGGCTGAGCGCACTCTTTGATCCGCTGCACTCGGCTGACATCGCCGACCTTCTGGAACAGCTCAGCCATGGTGAACGCGCCGGGCTGCTTGGGGTTTGGAGCGCCGGTATCGACGGCGAAGTGCTGTCGGAGCTGGATGAAGCCCTGCGCGAAGATGTCATCGCTTTGCTGCCGCGAGACGTGCTGGCCGAGGCGGTGCGCGATCTCGAAAGCGACGATGTTGTCGACCTTCTGGAAGATCTGGACGATGCCGATCAGCAGGAGGCCATCCTCGATGCGCTGGACGATGTCGACCGGGCGGCGGTGGAAACGGCACTCAGCTATCCCGAGGACAGCGCCGGGCGTCTCATGCAGCGTGAGGTCGTGCGCGTGCCCGAATTCTGGTCGGTCGGCGAGACCATCGACTTTCTGCGCAACCAGACGACGGGCCTGCCGGAACAGTTCTACCATGTCATTTTGGTCGATCCGCGTATGAAGCCGGTTGGCAATGTCACGCTTGGGCGGCTTCTGGCGACGCCGCGTGCCATCAAGATGCGCGATATCGTCGAAGAAACCTTTGTGACGATCCCGGTCGGCCAGCCGGAATCGGAGGTCGCCTATGCCTTCAGCCAGTATCACCTGATTTCGGCCCCGGTGGTTGATGAAGATGGCCGGCTGGTCGGTGTCATCACCATCGACGACGCCATGATCGTGCTGGAGGAAGAGGCCGAGGAAGACATCCTGCGTCTGGCCGGTGTCGGTGAGGGCAGCCTGAGCGACCGGATATTCGAAACCACCAAGCGCCGGTTTCCCTGGCTTTTCGTCAATCTGGTCACCGCCATCCTGGCCTCGGTGATCATCGCCCAGTTCGAGGCCACGATCGCGCAGTTTGTCGCGCTGGCGGTGCTGATGCCGATCGTGGCCTCGATGGGCGGCAATGCCGGAACCCAGAGCCTGACGGTCGCGGTGCGCGCGATTGCCACCAAAGACCTTACCGGATCGAACCTGATGCGCGTTGTGGTGCGCGAGGCCGGTGTTGGCCTGATCAACGGGCTGATCTTTGCCGTCGTCATGGGGTTGGTCGGGTTCTTTTGGTTCGGCTCGGTTGCATTGGGCGTCGTTATCGCCATCGCCATGGTGATCAATCTGGTCATCGCGGGGCTGGCGGGAGTGTTGATCCCGGTGGCGCTGGAACGGATGGATGTCGACCCGGCGCTGGCCTCGGGCGCGTTTGTGACGACGGTCACCGATGTGGTCGGGTTCCTGGCCTTTCTGGGGCTTGCGGCGGCGGTGTTGCTGTAGCGCGGGGGGGCGGTCGGAATTCGGAATTCGGGATGCGTCCGATGCTATAGAGCTTTGT
>CAXBGQ010000210.1:0-5494 GCA_963975135.1 uncultured Nioella sp.
CATGGCCGTCGTTTCGGGCGGTGTTCAGGACCTGTCGAACGCCATCGACACCCAGCTGACCGATCAGACGATCTCCTCGACCTTCGTTACCGACTGATCCGGGTCGACACAGATCCCATCGAGAAGGGCCGCGCCTCCAGCGCGGCCCTTTTCATTTCGCGCCGTGCATCCGGGTTCGCAAAAGTCTCGGAAAAGACCCTGATAATTCTCGACAATTTCTTTTCATCGCCCAATTCGCGCCCCATTGGAGCGGCATATTCACCTCATCCCAAGGGGCACGCCCCAAGCGGGCCAACCCTATTGAAGACCAAACCTGGAGCAAACCAATGACCGCATATATCAAAAACTTCGCCAAATCCGAATCCGGTGCCGTGACCGTCGACTGGGTCGTGCTGACCGCAGCCATCGTCGGCCTGGGCCTGGCCGTCATGGCCGTCGTTTCGGGCGGTGTTCAGGACCTGTCGAACGCCATCGACACCCAGTTGACCGATCAGACGATCACCACATCCTTCCCGGCCGCGCCCGTCACTCCGTAAGCTTAAGCCAGAACAATCCCAAAAAGGGGCCGCGCATCCAGCGCGGCCCCTTTCTCGTTTCTGATTTGAACATTATTCGCATATTTTGTTTCCAAAATACCGCCGCAATTTGTCATCAATTGCCCATTTTTGCCCAATTTCCGCCCCAGTTCGCCGCGATCTTGTCTAGGTCTGCTCGGGATGCTGCCACATCCCTTAAACCCTGGAGGATTTGCCATGCGTGCTGCCGCTCGCCTGAAATCGTTTGCCTATTCGGAATCCGGTGCTGTCACCGTTGATTGGGTCGTTCTCACCGCCGCCCTTGTCGGCCTGGGTCTTGCCGTCACCAACACTGTCAGCTCGGGATTGTCGGATTTGTCATCCCAAATCAGAACCCAATTGGAACGAGACTACGTCAACACCGGCTTCGAATAACGCCGCCAGCGCCTTTTTCCTGGGTCCGGCCCCGGTCGGGCCTTGGTGCATTTGAATAAAACCTACGCCTTTTTGCACGGCTCTGTCCCTGCTCTGCCTTTTTTCTGCCGCCTCCCGAAGGCCATTTGCACAGACCCTTCGAGGTGCTGGCGACAGAAAGCGCTGCTCTTTCCCGCAAAACCTGCGGGGCAATGTTCAAGGCAAATGCAGGAGCAAGCCATGTCTTACAAATCATTCCAGAAGTTTCTCTCTGACGATTCGGGTGCCGTTACAGTCGACTGGGTCGTGTTGACCGCCGCCCTTGTTGGTCTCGGCCTTGCCGTGATGTCGGTCGTGTCCACCGGTCTTGAAGACCTGTCGACCGATATCCAGGGCCAACTGGCAGCCGATCACATCACCGATGCCTTCGGAACCACGACCACGACCACGCCGTGACGCGAGGCAAATGCCCGGCGCGGCAAACCGAATGCTGTGCCGCGCCGGGCCAAGGCTGCCGAAACTTCGTCCCGTTCGTTCCATTCTTTTGCCCCAATCATCAGACAGGTTAGCGAGGAATTAATCCGGCCGGGAACAACCTGGCCACTTCACAGGCACTAATTTAAGGGGTTGAAAAATGCGCGTTATATTCGGACTTGTCCTTATCATAGGCGTGGGCCTTGCGGGATTTGCCGTCTACGTGGCAAAAGACCGGTTCACCCAATATCAAGATGCACTTGCGTCACAACGCGACGCGATCGTGCCCACGACGTCGGTCTATGTCGTCACCCGCGAGATGCGATATGGCGAACAGATCCGGCCCGCCGATGTCGAAGCTATCGAATGGCCCGAGGAATACGTGCCGTTCGGAGCCTTTACCAATGCCGAGGATCTGTTTCCCGATGGCGAAGATCTGCGCACCGTTCTGCGGGTCATGGAACGCAACGAACCGGTCTTGATCTCGAAAGTGTCGGCCCCCGGCGAGGATGCCGGCGTTGCGTCGCAGCTGGAACAGGGCATGCGCGCCTTTGCGCTGCGTGTCGACGTGGCCACCGGTGTGTCCGGCTTCATCCGCCCCGGCGACCGGGTCGATGTCTATTGGTCCGGCAATGCCCGCGGCGAGAACGTAACGCGGCTCATTCAGGCTTCGGTGCCGATCATCGCGATTGACCAGATCTCGGATCAGGACCGCCGCAACCCGACCGTGGCCCGCACGATTACCATCGCCGCGCCCGCAGGTCAGATTGCCGCGCTGGCGCAGGCCCAGTCCACCGGCGGGCTGAGCCTGTCGCTGGTGGGTGTCCGCGATGAGACCCGAAGCGAAACGATCGAGATCAACCAGGATGCGTTGCTGGGCATTGCACAGACTACCGAAGCCGATGCCCCGGTGATTTGCACCGTGCGCAACCGGCGCGGGGCCGAGGTGATCGTAACAGCGGTTCCTTGCGTTAACTAAAATACGCCTCGAAAAAGCTGAGACAGGGTGCTTCGCTTTGCGCGCTGAAACCCCTGATGTCAGGCAGCATCAAGTGACGCAGGCTTATGCAAAAGCGCCATAGGAGCAAAGAAAACCGGGAACCGGCCCCCACGATGTTGGGGGCCGGTTTTGCTTTTGCACCACCCCTACGGTCGCGTGCCTTTAAAATCACATGAGATTCGCGCTGCAAGATGCTGATTCTTGCGCATTAATGTATTTTCGGGCATGGTGCGGGAAAATGGGTCAAAAGAACCCGCTATAATCCCGTGATCAGAGAGGCAGGATCACAATGAGCATTTTACGCCAAATTTGCGCGGCCGTTCTTGGCAGTGCGTTACTCGTTCTTACCCCCGTTTCATCCCAGGCGCAGGTTCTGCGTGTGCTGGAAGGCGCGACCGCAACCACGCTCAGGGTTCCGATGAACCGCGCCGTGGTAGTGGAAAGCGAAGCCTTGTTCGCCGAGTTGTCGGTCGCAAATCCGCAGATCGCCGATATCGCCACGCTGTCGGAACGCACCATCTACGTTCTGGGCCGGGCACCGGGGCGCACCACCATGACTTTGCTGGGTGCCGATGGCAGCCTGATTGCCAATGTCGAGGTTCAAGTGGTCCCCGATCTGGCCGAATTCCGCGAACGCCTGCGCGAGATCCTGCCCAATGAGCCGGTCGAAGTGCGCAGCGCCAATGATGGCATCGTTCTGAGCGGCACAGTGTCCTCGGGGCAAACCCTGGACCGCGCGTTGGAGCTTGCGCAACGCTACGCGCCCGGTCGGGTCTCGAATCTGATGGTCGTGGGTGGCACGCAGCAGGTGATGCTGCGGGTGCGCTTCGCGGAGATGTCGCGCACGGTGCGGCGTGAACTGGGCATGTCGCTTGGTATCGCGGGAGAAGCCTTTGGCAATGGTAACGGGTTCTCGCTTGGGACAGGGGGAAACAACACATCCGGCCCGGGCACCTTTGGCATCGGCTCGACCATTCCGAGCAACACAGCAGGGCGCGAGGGTGCCCTGGGCCTCAGCTTTGGCGGCAACAGCCTTCAGGTCTCGGTTTTGTTGGAGGCGCTCGAGCAGAACCGCCTTGTGCGCACACTGGCGGAGCCCAACCTGAGTGCCCTATCGGGTGCGACGGCTTCGTTCAACGCGGGCGGCGAATTTGCCGTGCCGGTGCAGACAGAAGACGGCACTTCGATCGAGTTCCGCCCCTTTGGCATCAACTTGAATTTCACCCCTACCGTGGTCAGCGATGAGGTGATCAATCTGGAACTCAGGGCTGAAGTCTCCGCAATCGACTCGCAAGTGCCCACTGTCAACGGCGTGCCAGGGTTGCGCACCCGAACCGCCAGCACCACAGTCGAAATGCGCGACGGCGAAAGCTTTGCCATTGCCGGGCTGTTGCAGGATGATTTCCGCGACAGTATCGGCCAGGTGCCCTGGTTGGGCGAAATTCCGGTTTTGGGTGCGCTTTTTCGCAGTGCCAACTACCAGCGTGAGCAATCCGAGCTGGTGATTATCATCACCGCGCATCTGGTGTCACCGACCCGGGGCGAGGCGCTGGCGCTGCCCACCGACCGCATTCGTATTCCGACCGAAAATGAACTGTTCCTTCTGGGACAAACCAGTGGGCGGCCCGCTGCGGGCAGTGCTGCGGGCGATGTCGCGCAGCAGGATTTCAGCGGCTCCTACGGCTATGTGATGGAGTAAGAACATGAAAATCAGTCTCTCAATCGCATTTATCGCGGGCGTTTCCCTTCTGGTGGTCTCGGGTTGCGAACGGATCCGGTCAGCCGGCGAGGCGGGGCGTTTTCTGGATGAGGGGCGTTTCGGCGACCCCACCATGAACAACGTTCTGGTGATGACCGGCCAGCGCAGCTATTACGAACAGCTGGCTGAGCGGTTTGCACAGGAAGTGCCAACAACGATCAATTTCGCCTTCAATTCCGACGAGCTGGACGTGACATCGCAAAACGTGCTGCGGACACAGGCCGCATGGATCCAGCAATTCCCCGAAGTGCGGTTCAGCGTCTATGGCCATACCGATCTGGTCGGTTCAGATTCGTATAACTACCGGCTCGGCCTGCGCCGGGCCCGCGCGGCGGTGAACTTCCTGGTCGCCCAGGGCATTGATCGCGACAGGCTGGATGCGCTTGTATCGCTTGGCGAAACGCAGCCCCTGGTGGCCACGCCAAACCGCGAACTGCGCAACCGGCGCACCGTGACCGAAGTCAGCGGCTTTGTGCAGGACAATGAGATGGTTCTGGATGGCAATTATGCCGACATTGTTTACAGAACTTACACCGGTCTGGCCAATGCCGGCCAGTAACCCACGCAAATAGCCACAAATCGAGAACAATACCCCAGTATTTCGGTTTTTTTGTCGCATTCTTGCCCAAGTTAACCGGCACTAATCGGATCGGAGGCGCGGATGCCGGGTTCTGATCGAGCATGAGCCCCAAAGCGCCCCCCGGTTCACAGGCTGGTTGCCGGAGCTGAACTGACAACTGACCCGACAAAAAGTCGGGCGATTCGGGGTTTTGAGGATGAGTGGAGGCTTGGCATTACAGTCGAATCCAGCACCGATCGTAGCCTGCACAATCGCGCGCGATGTGCAGACATTTGACCTGCTGATTGACGACATTGAGGCGGAACTGGGCGAGGCCTGGGGCGATCTGGGTTTCATGGAGGCGCAGGCCTTTTTGAACCAGCCCGACGGCGAAACCCTTGAATTCGTGGCGATCGCCATTGACGATCAGGACGAGCCCGATATCGAGCTTGTCTGCTCGATCATCCGGTTGGCGAAATCCAAGGACGTCAAGGTGATGCTGATCGCCGAGGATGTCAGCCCCGCCGGGTTGCACAAACTGCTGCAATCGGGGGCCGATGATTTCGTGCCCTACCCGTTGCCCGAACATGCGTTTCACGATTCGCTGCAGCGGATCCGGTCGAACACACCCGCCCCGGCCGAGATCAGCGGCCATGTCTCGGAAGGTGCCGACGCGATCCAGCCCACAACCACCGATATCAAGGATCATGTGCTCTTTGCCGTGCAAAGCATGGCAGGCGGCACCGGGGCCACGACGCTGGCCGTCAACCTGG
>CAXBGQ010000211.1:0-5406 GCA_963975135.1 uncultured Nioella sp.
TCGCCTGATTTCGACGCCGCGGCGCGGGCCTATGCAGGGCTGGCCTTGCGGGGCGAGGCGCTGGCGCTGGAAGGGGGCGATACGCCTGCCGCGCGCCGCGCGATGTTGAATGATGCCGCCCTTTTTGCCGATCTGTTTGGGGATCGCCCAACCGCCGATCTGGGCGATCTTGCGGCCCGCGAAGGCTTTGCTGCAACGCCGGTGGCCCCGCTGATTGCCCTGGCCCGGATCACCGAACCCGGGGCCCTGCGCGATACGCTGCTCGGCCAAGCCCGGATCCGGTTGGAGGCGCGCGCCGCTTATCTCGATCGCCGCCATGCAGCCATGGCTGCCGACGCGCAGGGTGCCCCCGCGTCCGCCACCGCGTGGACGAGCCGGACAACGGGGCCACTCGCGGGTGGGGCTGGCGGCAATCCAGCGCTGGGTGCTGTTTCCGGGAGTGGCTCAGGTGCGGGCGCTATGGCCGAAGAAAACGCTGTCGCAGCCGCGCTTGCGGCGTTGCGAGATGACAGTCAGACAGGGCTTGCCGCCGCAGCCGACGCCGCGCGCGCCGCTGATGGGGTTCTGGTGCCCGGTGATGTTGCGGCAATTCTGGCCCGTTGATCGCGGTGCCGGTGCCGCGATACCGAATGGCGCGGCTGAATGCCAAGGCAGCTCTCGGAATGGCCGAGGCATGGCGCAGCGTTTGGCGTTGGAATTTCGGGTTTCAGGCAGTGACGCGTGAGTCAGATATTTCCGAATCTGCTCAAGGCACGTTTTGCTGCCATCAGCCAGATCACCATCAAAACCAGCGAGCCGAAAATGTTGTAATTGGCCATCGACAGGCCAAACATCGCCCACGGGATCTGGTCGCAGAGCACGATGGCGCTGCCGCAGGTCGGGTCCAGCAGGCCGCAATCGCCGGCGGTCAGGTCCACCCCGCGCGAGGTGCAGGACGATGGGCCGATCCACCAGTGCCGTTCAACCCCGGAATGAAAGATGGCCAGCCCGGCGGACACGGCCATGTTGAGGGCCCCGGCCAGCGCAAAGAAGGCGCGCGGAACCGTGAGACCGAGGGCCGCGATGCCGATGGCGATGGCATGCGGCCAACGTTGCCAGAGACACATGGCGCAGGGCTCAAGCCCGCCGATATATTGAAACCCGAAGGCCCCCAGCAAAATGGCCGCCGATCCGGCACCGGCGAGGCCGACAAGAAAACGATAGGTCAGGGTCATAAATATCTTACCAAAAAAAATCCGCCGACCAGAAGTATCACGAAGAGCGTGAACATCAAGCCAAGCCGGCGTTCGATGAAATCGCGAATGGGTGCGCCAAATTTCCACAACAGGGCGGCGACAATGAAAAAGCGCAAGCCACGGGCGGTGATCGAGGCGATAATGAAGACCGGCAGGCTGAGCCCGGTAACGCCCGACAGGATGGTGATCACCTTGTAGGGGAAGGGGGTGACGCCCGCGATCAGGACCGTCCAGGCCCCCCATTCATTGTAGCGGGTGCTGAATTCCTCGAAATAGGCGTCCTTGCCGTAGAATTCCAATACCGGGCGGCCGACGGTTTCGAACACCGAATAGCCGATCCAGTAGCCCAACATGCCGCCCAGAACCGAGGCAACCAGGCTGACTCCGGCAATCAGAAAGGCGCGGCGCGGTGCCGCCAGGATCATCGGGATCATCAGGATATCGGGCGGGATCGGAAAGACCGAGCTTTCCAGAAACGCGATCACCGCGAGGGCAACAAGGGCGTAACGATGCTCGGCCAGGCCAAGCGTCCAGTCGTAAAAGCGGCGGATCATCCGGGGTATCTCCGAAACGGTTACCGCGCGATGCCGGATTTGCGCCATCCGGTCAAGCCGAAGCGCAGGGGGAATCGCGACAGGTGACAATAACCGACCGTTCGGTTAAAGAATAGAAAGAGAGGGAATCAGGCGGGTCCGCGCGCGCCGTCAAAACAGGGGCGGGCGGGACCGGGGCCGAGAAGAAATTCCGAATGGATGATTGGAAAATACACCGATAGATGCGGTTTGCGAACAGGAATGCGGCGAAGAATTCAAGCAAAACCGTGAAAAAACCTTGGAGCCGCGCGTTGCTTTGCGACTACGATGATATGTCACCAATTTTGGGAGGATAGGCATGACGAAGACCATAACCACGCTGGCCATGGGGGCCCTGGCACTGACGCTGACGGCCGCACCGGGCGCAGCACAGGAAGCAGAAGTGACGTTGCGTTGCCAGCATTTCCTGTCGCCGCTGGGATCGGTACCGCGTTATTTCATGGAGCCCTGGGCCGAAGCGATCGAGGAGCAGTCGGGTGGGCGTATCAATGTCGAGCTTTATCCGGCGATGCAGCTGGGTGGTGCGCCGCCCGCGCTTTATGACCAGATCCGCGATGGCGTGATCGATTGCGGCTGGGCGATCCCGGCCTATACACCGGGCCGTTTCCCCGAGGCCGAGGCCATGGAACTGCCCTTCATGACCACGATGAGCGCCGAGGAAAGCAGCCGCGCTGCCTGGCAATTCACCGAGCAGTATCTGCGCGATCAGCGCTTTGGCGATGTGCAGCTGATGGCGGTGCATGTGCATGGCCCCGGTGTTATCCACAAGACCGGTGAGCCGATCACGTCGCTGGCCGATTTCGAGGGGCTGCAATTGCGCGGACCGTCGCGGCAAGCCAACGCTTTGCTGGAACGTCTGGGCGCGACGCCTGTCGGCATGCCGGTTCCGGCATTTCCCGAGGCGCTGAGCCGGGGGGTGGTCGATGGCGGGGTGATCCCGTGGGAGATCGTGCCACCGCTGCGCATCCATGAGCTGGCCGACAGCCATACCGAGATCGGTGGCGACCGGGCGCTTTACAACACCTATTTCATCTGGGCGATGAACCGCGATGTCTATGAGGGCCTGCCCGATGACCTGCGAGCCGTGATCGACGCCAATTCCGGTATCGAGACCTCGGCCCTGGCAGGGCGCGCGATGGATCTCGGCGATGTCACGGGTCGCGAGGTCACGGCCGCCAATGGCAACACCATCGTGACCCTGTCCGATGAGGTTGTTGCCGAGATGCGGGTCATCGGTGAAGAAGTCACCGCAGCCTGGATCGAGGAGATGAACGGCCTGGGTCTGGATGGCGCGCAGATCGTCGAAGACGCCCGCGGCTATATCGCCGCGCAAGAGGGCAGCAACTAAGCAAGGATCGGGCGCGCCGGGCCCCCCGTGTCCGGCGCACCCTTGATCACCGGGAGCCCGCGCGCGCATGGATCATTCATCGGCTTTGGCTGCACTGCTGGCGAGGGTAGAGGAAACCCGCGCGCAGGTGGGCAGCGCCTGGCCCTATCACGCTGATCCCGAAACCGGCCTCTGGGAGACGGTCGAGGATGGCGATTGGTGCGGCGGCCATTGGGTCGAGTGTCTGCGCATCGCCGGGCGGATTTTGGGCCGGCCCGATCTGACCGAAGAGGCGCGCGCGCGCACCGAGGCGCTGCGACCGAAGCTGGAAAAAGACGACCAGTTCCGCGGCCACCGGTTCTATTATTCCGCCGCGCGATTGCATGCCGAGACCGGCGATCCGGCGCTGCGCACTTTGGCGCTGGCGGCGGCTTATGCGGTTCGGTCAATGGCGATCCCGCAAAACGGCGCGATGCCCATCGGCCATGAGGTGCAGGTGAAATCGACCACGCTGGCCTCGCGCCGCATCGTGGCGGTCGACAATGTGCACCCCAATTTGCGGCTCGATTTCTGGGCCGCGGCGGAAACCGGCGATCCGGTTTTTCGTGAAGGCGCGATGCGGCATCTCGATGTGACGGCGCGCGATTTCATCCGCCCCGATGGCTCGACCATTGAATTTATCGAATATCATCAGAGCGATGACCGTATTCTGCGCGCCTTCACCCTGCTCGGGGCCAGCGATGACAGCTGTTGGAGCCGGGGCCAGGCCTGGGCCATCGCGGGCTATCTGCGCGGTTGGCAGGAATTCGGCGAGCCCCGCTATCGCGATGCCGCGCGGCGGCTCTTTGGCTATTGGCAGGGTAAATGCGGCACGCGCGTTCCGGCCTGGGATTTCGACGATCCGCAAGGCCCGCCCGACACCTCCGCCAGCGCCATCGTGGTCGAACAACTGGCCCGCATGGCCGTCGACAGCGACAACAGCGAGGCGCTGGAATTTCTGGGTGCGCTGGACCCGATGCTGGAGGCGCTTTGCGGCCACCTGCACCCCACGGGCCGCCTGGTGGATGGCTGTTTCAACCAGCCGCGCCAATTTGCCAACCGTTCCGAGCTGATCTGGGGCAGCGCCTACCTGCTGATGGCGCTATGCTACCTGGAAGAAGGCAGGGTGGTTTGCTGAGAAAGGGCGCATCATGACCGTAATCATTGCCGGCGGCGGCATCGGGGGGCTGAGCTTGGGGCTGAGTCTGCATCAGCTTGGCATTCATTTCCACATCGTCGAGGCGGTAAGCCATGTCAAACCGCTTGGCGTCGGCATCAACCTGCAACCGCATGCGGTGCGCGAGCTGTTCGAGCTTGGCCTTGAAAACAAGCTGGATGGCATTGGGCTGCGCACCGAGGAAGTGGCCTATTTCTCATCCCAGGGGCAATTGATCTGGTCCGAGCCGCGCGGCATGGAGGCCGGTTATCACTGGCCGCAATACTCGATCCACCGCGGTGAGCTGCAATTCCTGCTCTATCGTGAATTGCTGGCGCGCTGTGGGCCGGAGGTGATTACCACCGGTGCGGCGCTGACTGGCTGGCAGGAAGATGCGCTTGGTGTGGTCGTGCAATTGGAAAACCGCAAGACCCGCGACAAGCTGGAGGATCTGCACGGGCAGGTTCTGATCGGGGCCGATGGCATCAATTCGACGGTGCGCGGCATGCTTTTCCCTGATGAAGGCGGGGCCAAATGGCGCGGCACGATGATGTGGCGTGGCGTGACGCGGGCCCCTGCGTTTTTGTCCGGGCGCAGCATGGCGATGGCAGGCACGGCGGATCGCAAATTTGTCTGTTACCCGATCCAGGATCTCACGGGCGGCGAACAGCGCATCAACTGGATTGCCGATCTGAGACTGCCGCCGGATTATGAATGGGACAAGCAAGATTGGAACCGTGAGGGCCATCTGCATGATTTCGCGCCAGAATTTGCCGATTGGCAGTTTGACTGGCTGGATATACCGGCGCTGATCAACGCCGCCGAGGGCATTTGGGAATACCCGATGGTCGATCGCGACCCGCTGCCCAGATGGAGCCACGGACGGGTGACGCTGTTGGGCGATGCGGCGCATGCGATGTATCCGATCGGGTCGAACGGGGCGACGCAGGCCATCATCGATGGGCGCGTTTTGGCGCGCGAATTGCGCAGGGGCCAGGGGGAGGCCGCGCTGGCCGCCTATGATGCCGACCGGCGCGAGGCGGTGAACCGGTTGGT
>CAXBGQ010000212.1:0-5400 GCA_963975135.1 uncultured Nioella sp.
TGGCGGCGATACCTTCTACGATTTCCTGCAATCGCTGGACGATCTGGCCGGGCGCGCGAGGTTGGCGGTGCCCGATCTCGACCTGCCGGACCTGCATATCTGTCATCTGCACCGCAATTCATTCGTGCTGGAGGTGAGATGGCCGGTGCCGGGGGTGAGCGCGGTGTTTCTGGGCGCGCTCCGGGCGCTGGCGGACGATTATGGCGCGCTGGCGATCCTCGATTTTGACGGTGCGGGCGGCGGCATCGAACGGGTCAAGATCGAATTGCTGGACATGGCCCATGCTTCGGGGCGGCAATTCTCGCTTGGCGCGGTGCCGAAGTGACCGGGTCCACCGCTTTTGCGCTGGAAGGCGGCGCGCTCGATGTTCTCATGCCGATGCATCTGTGGTTCGGCGCAGACGAACGGGTGGTGCGGGTCGGCCCGACGCTGGCCAAGATCGCGGGTAAGGAGCAACTGATCGGTCAGCCTCTGTTCGATATCATCGATCTGCGGCGTCCGCAGGCCGCGCAAAGCATGGAGGCGATCCTGGCGCTGGCGGGCACACGCCTCAGGCTCGCGCTTTTCTGCCGTGCCGATCTGCCGTTTCGCGGCGTCGTTGTGCCGATGCCGGGCGGGCAGGGCGGTTTCATCAACCTGTCGCTTGGCGTCTCATTTGCCCAGGCGGTTGCCGATTGTGATCTGACGCTGAATGATTTTTCGCCCTGCGATCAGACGATTGACCTGCTCTATCTGCGCGAAGCCAATGCCGCCATCGCCCATGAATCCCGAAACCTGACCGCGCGACTGCAATCGGCCCGCCAAAACGCCGAGGCGCAGGCCTTGACCGATGCGCTGACCGGTCTGCAAAACCGCCGTGCGATGGATGCGGCGCTGAAGGAGCTGACTGCGGAACCGATGGCCCGGTTCGGCCTCATGCATCTCGATCTCGATTTCTTCAAGGAGGTCAATGACACGCTCGGCCATGCGGCGGGCGATTTTGTACTGACCCGCGTTGCCGATATCCTGCGTGAGGAAATCCGCAAAGGCGATATCGTGGCGCGTGTGGGCGGCGATGAATTTGTGTTGCTGTTTCGTGAATGCGACGATGCGGGGTTGCTGCAATCCATCGCCGACCGGTTGATTGCCCGGCTCGAAGAACCCACCACATTCGACGGCCAGCCCTGCCGCATATCTGCCAGTGCGGGCTCGGTGCTGGCGTCGCGTTATGAGGTTCCCAACCCCGATCAGATGCTAAATGACGCCGATATCGCGCTTTATACCTCGAAAAACCGCGGCCGTGCGCAGCACACCTATTTCGACGATGAATTGCTGGCTCCGGTAATCGGAACCGCCCGCCCCAATTGATGCGCTGCCCGTGTCGCCGTCGGTGTGCTGCCAAATTGCCGCCCGAAGGCACGCGTCATCGCGCTGGCATCGCCATAGCCACAACGCAGCGCAATCTCGGCCACGCTGCTGCCGGTTTCGGTCAACATCCGCCGCGCCGCCTGCAGCCGCAGCCGCTGGTAAAACTTGCGCGGGCTGTCGCCCAAACGCTGCTGAAACCGCTGCTCCAGCTTGCGTTGGGTGCAGCCAAGCCTGCGGGCCAGCGCCGGAATGCTCAGCGGCTCCTCCAGGTTCTGTCGCATCAGCGCGACGCCCGCATCGACCAGGTTGATGCGCCCTTTGGCCTCTGGATGCGTCGGCCCGCCTTGCATGAAAAGCGACGCGATCTCCAATTGCAGGGCCGGGCCATGGGCGCGCCCTATCAAGTCCTGTACCAGATCAAACGCCGTCATGGCTCCGCCGCAACTGGCCCGATCTCGGTCGATGACAAACCGGGCGGTGTCGGTAGTCACTTGTGGAAAGGTCTCTGAGAACGTGTCGTATTCATCCCAATGGATGGTGGCGCGGTAGCCGTCCAACAGCCCCGCCGCCGCCAAAAGCCAACTGCCGGTATCGAGGCCGGCAACCAGAGAAAACCGCCGGGCGGCCGCGCGCAATGCTCGCGTGATTCCGGGTGTGGAGTGGCGCAAATGCCCGTAGCTCGGCAGCACCAGAAGCATGTCGCCGCCCGGATGATCGGAAAGCCGCGCCTTGGGCAGTACGGGTAGGCCACTGGAGGAGGTGACCGGGCCGCCATCCACGGTCAGAAAATGCCATTGATAAAGCCTTTTGCGAGCCAGTGAATTGGCGGCACGCAGCGGCTCGACCGCATTGGCCAGGCAATGATTCGAGAAATCCTCAAATAGCAGCACCCCGATTTGCTGCGTCGTGACAGATGATTTCTTCGCATTCTGCATGATTTTACACTAAACCTGCATAGTGTGGTGGCGCAACCACCGGCAGGGTTTGCCAATGGTTCAGCGATGGGGAGCGCCGAGATGCATTTTGGATTGTCCGATGAGCAGGAGATGATCGTTTCAACCGTGCGGTCCTTCGTTGAAAACGAGATATATCCGCATGAGGCAGAGGTCGAACGCAGCGGCGAGGTGCCGCCCGAGGTCGCCGACCGGATCAAGCAGAAAACCATCGAGCTGGGGTTCTACGCCTGCAATTTCCCCGAAGAGGTCGGCGGTGCCGGGCTTCCCCATGTCGATTTCGCGTTGGTTGAACGGGAATTGGGCCGTGGATCGATGGCGCTGACGCATTTCTTTGGCCGCCCGCAAAACATCCTGATGGCCTGTGACGGCGATCAGCGCGAGCGCTATCTGCTGCCTGCGGTGCGCGGTGAGCGGATGGATGCGCTTGCCATGACCGAACCGGGTGCCGGGTCGGACGTGCGGGGCATGAAATGCAGTGCTGTGCGCGATGGCGGCGATTGGGTGCTCAATGGCACCAAGCATTTCATCTCGGGGGCCGATCACGCCGATTTCGTCATCGTTTTCGTGGCCACCGGCGAGGATCAGACCCCGCGCGGCCCCAAGAAACGCATCACCACGTTCCTGGTCGACCGGGGCACGCCGGGCTTTACCATCCGCGATGGATACCGATCCGTCAGCCATCGCGGCTACAAGAATATGGTGCTGGAATTTGACGATTGCCGGTTGCCCGACGCGCAGGTTCTGGGGGCTGTCGATGGTGGTTTCGCGGTGATGAACGAGTGGCTCTATGCCACCCGGATCACGGTGGCCACCAGCAGCGTCGGTCGGGCGCGGCGGGTCTTCGACTATGCGCTGAATTACTCTGCGGAACGGGAACAGTTCGGCCAGCCGATTGGAAAATTTCAGGGCGTGAGTTTTCAACTGGCTGATATGATTACCGAAATAGACGCCGCAGATTTTCTGACACTGGCGGCGGCCTGGCGGCTGGATCAGGGGCTGCCGGCCAACCGAGAGATCGCCTCGGCCAAGCTCTATGCCACTGAAATGCTGGCCCGCGTCACCGATGCCACCTTGCAGATCTATGGCGGCATGGGGCTGATGGATGATTTCCCGATCGAACGGTTCTGGCGCGATGCAAGGGTCGAACGGATCTGGGACGGCACCAGCGAGATTCAGCGTCACATCATTGGCCGCGAATTGCTGCGGCCCCTGGGGGCCTGAGATGGAGCGACTGTTTCGGCCCCGCTCCATCGCGGTGATCGGCGGCGGGGCCTGGTGCGAAAACGTGGTGGAGCGGTGCCGTGAAATGGGTTTCGCAGGGCCGGTCTGGCCGATCCACCCCAAGCGCGACAGCGTCGGCGGGGTGCCTGCCTTTGCGCGGCTGGAGGATCTGCCCACCGCCCCCGATGCCTGCTTCATTGGCGTAAACCGCCATGTCACGATCGAAGCCGTGCGGCTGTTGTCGGACATGGGCGCGGGGGGCGCGGTCTGTTTTGCATCCGGGTTTTCCGAGGCGCGCGAAGAGATGGCCGATGGGGACGATCTGCAGGCCGCTCTGCTGGCGGGGGCGGGCGATATGCCGATTCTCGGGCCGAATTGCTATGGGTTCATCAATTATCTCGATGGCGCGCTTTTGTGGCCCGATCAACATGGTGGCAAGCGGGTGGAACGCGGTGTCGCGATCCTGACGCAAAGCTCGAACATCGCCATTAACCTGACCATGCAAACTCGCGGTTTGCCGCTGGCGTTTATCGTGACGGTGGGCAACCAGGCCCAGACGGGGATGGCAGAGATCGGTCAGGCATTGCTGCGCGATCCGCGGGTAACGGCACTTGGCCTGCATATCGAAGGTATCGGCGATCTGCGCGCGTTTGAGGCAATGGCGGCTACCGCGCGCGCCTTGGGCAAGCGCATTGTTGCGATCAAGGCGGGCCGATCGGAACAGGCCCGCGCGGCCACAATCTCGCATACCGCGTCGCTTGCCGGCAGCGATGCGGGCGCGCGGGCGTTTCTGGCGCGCCTCGGGGTGGCGCAGGTAGGGTCTCTGACAGAGCTTCTGGAGGCGCTGAAACTGTTGCATGTCGCGGGGCCGCTGGCATCAAACAGGATCGCCTCGGCCTCCTGTTCGGGTGGCGAAGCGAGCCTGATGGCCGATGCTGTCGAAGGGCGTGACGTTGTGTTCCCGGCCCTGAATGCGGCCCAGAAAGAGGATCTGCGCGCCGCGCTCGGGCCCAAGGTGGCGCTTGCCAACCCCTTGGATTACCACACTTATATATGGGGCGATGAGGCGGCGCAGACCCGCACCTTCAGCGCATTGATGGATCCCGGCCTGGCGCTTGGCTGTCTGGTGCTGGATTTTCCGCGCGCCGACCGGTGCAGCTCAGAAGACTGGGATGCTGTTTTACGGGCCGCCATAGCCACCCGGAAAGCGCGAGGCGTGCCGATGGCGTTGATCTCTAGTCTGCCCGAAACCTTGCCCGAACCGGTTTGTGAGGCGATGGTGGCAGAGGGCGTGACGCCGCTTTGTGGGTTGTCAGATGCCGTTGCCGCAATCGAGGCGGCAGCCCTGGAACTGCCTGCCCCCGCCGCGCCGGTTCTGTTGCCGGGCGCTGTTGAAAACACGAAGGTTTTGACCGAAGAGGCGGCCAAATCGGCGCTGGCGCATTACGGGTTGCGCGTGCCGAAGTTCCGCCATGCGACCGCCGCAGAGGCCGCGAATGCAGCCACTGATCTGGGATTTCCGGTCGTGCTGAAGGGGATCGGCATGGCCCATAAGACCGAAGTTGGCGCGGTGGCCCTGAACCTGGCCAGCGCCGCCGCTGTGCGCGCGGTGGCAGCGGCGATGCCGGGGGAGGAATTTCTTGTAGAAGAAATGATTACCGAGGGCGTGGCCGAATTGCTGGTGGGCGTGCTGCTGGACCCCGCGCATGGCTATGTGATGACGCTTGCAGCGGGCGGTGTGCTGACCGAGTTGATGGCCGACAGTGTCACGATGCTGGTGCCGGTGGCGGGCGATGAGGTTGAGGCGGCGCTGCTGCGGCTCAGATGCGGGCCGCTCTTGACGGGCTATCGCGGCGCGCGGGCTGCGGATATGAAG
>CAXBGQ010000213.1:0-5385 GCA_963975135.1 uncultured Nioella sp.
TAGTTGATCCGACCCTTGGTCAGATCATAGGGGGTCATCTCGACCTGCACCTTGTCGCCGGCCAGAACACGGATGCGGTTCTTGCGCATCTTGCCTGCCGTATGAGCGATGATCGTATGGCCGTTTTCCAGCTCGACCAGGAAAGTCGCATTCGGCAGGAGTTCCTTTACGACGCCGGGAAATTCGAGCAGTTCTTCCTTGGCCATGGTCTCTCCTGAGTATTTACGCCGCGAAGGGCGCGGAATGGCGGCTAGATGCGCCGGAACGCCAAGGAATTCAAGCCAAAACTGCCAATGCCCCGTTTTAGCGCGCAGAAGTGAGGGTTTTTCATGCCTGCCCCGGTGCGCCCGGCGATTTCGCCCGCAATTCGCGCCGCCCCGCGTCCGGCCCGCGTCTAACCGATGCCGGTCCCGTCAAAACGCGGCCCGGTCCGGGGTCAGGGGCAAACAGTGTCAGGCACCGGGCTCCGTGGGCGGGCCGAACTTGGCCTGCATCCGCTCCACCAGCATATCGCGCGATTGCCGATAGGCGGCCAGCTTGGCCTCGCGGTTCTCGCTCAGACCCGAGGGGTCCAAAACCGGCCAGTATTCCACATCGACATGGAAATGACGGGTCAGGTCCAGCGCCCGGCGCTGGCTGGCGGGCGACAGCGCAACAATGAGATCAAATCCCGACAGGTCATCGCCCCATTGCTCCATCTCGTCGAAGCTGCGCGACCGGTGGCTGTCCAGCTCCACCCCCAATTCGGCGCAAACGGCGATGGCAAAGCCGTCAATCTCAAGGTCGTTATGCACGCCGGCCGATTGCACATAGGCGGTGTGGCCATAGAATTTCTTCATCAGCCCCTCGGCCATGGGGGACCGTATCGCGTTGTGATCGCAACAAAACAGGACCGAACTGGGAAAGTCCTCACCCAATGTGATCAGCTCCCGAAATGCAAAACGCAGACAAGGGTGAAAAGGCGCCGGGCGGTATCGTGATCGATATCGGCCTTGCCCTCAAGGCGGTCCTGCAACACCCGCGCGCCTTCGTCATGGATGCCACGCCGGCCCATATCGATGGCCTCGATCTGACTGGGCGGCAGCTTCTTCACGGCGTCATAATAGCTTTCGCAGATCTGCCAGTAATCCTTGACCACCTGCCGAAACGGGCTGAGCGAGAGGTGAAACTCGGCCGCGTCCTGACCGTCCTCGGTATCGACATCAAAGACCAGCCGCCGCTCGCGAATGCCCAGATGAATGCGATATGGGCCGGGCGGCGTGACACGGTCGTCGCGGGTGGGTAGCGCGAAGTTGTTGGCCTCCAGCAGGTCGAAAATGGCGACTTTGCGTTCCTGTTCGATCTCGGGCGTGGGCGCGGGCAGGCCGCTATCGTCGATCTCGATCTGGCAGATATCTCCGCTCATCACAGTCCCTCATCATTCAAACGGTCCAGACGCGCCCGCACCGACAGCCCGTGCGCCTCAAGGCTCTCGGATCTGGCCAGTGTTTCGGCCGCCGGTCCGATGGACCTGAGCGCAGCCGGGGTCATCTTTGCCACAGTTGTGCGTTTTAGGAAATCCATCACCGAGAGGCCCGATGAAAACCGCGCCGAACGGGCCGTGGGCAATACGTGATTGGGCCCGCCGACATAGTCGCCGATGGCCTCGGGGGTCCATTGGCCAAGAAACAGCGCGCCGGCATGTCTGACCCGCGCCGCCAGCGCATCGGGGTCGGCCACGCACAGTTCCAGATGTTCCGGCGCGACCCGATCCGACAGCATGGCGGCCTCGTCCAGCGATTGCACGGTGATCACCGCTCCGAAGTCGCGCCAGCTTGCCCCCGCGATGGCACGACGCTCCAGCGTTTCAAGGCGCTTTTCGACGGCGGCGGCCACGGCCTGCCCAAAGGCCGCATCGTCGGTGATCAGGATGGATTGCGCGCTTTCATCATGCTCGGCCTGGCTCAGCAGATCGAGCGCGATCCAGTCAGGGTCATTGTCACGGTCGGCAATCACCAATATCTCGGACGGCCCCGCGATCATGTCGATGCCGACCTTGCCAAAGACCCGGCGCTTGGCGGCGGCGACATAGGCATTGCCCGGACCGGTGATCTTGTCGACGGGCGCGATGGTTTCGGTGCCGTAGGCCATGGCGGCAATCGCCTGCGCGCCGCCGATGCGGTAGATTGTATCGACCCCGGACAGATGCGCCGCCAGCAGAACCAAAGGATTGACCTTGCCATCCGGCGTGGGCGCGCAGATCACCAGGTTTTCAACACCCGCCACCTGCGCCGGGATCGCATTCATCAGCACGGAAGACGGGTAAGAGGCCAACCCGCCTGGCACATAAAGCCCCGCGGCACCGACAGGCGACCAGCGCCAGCCAAGCGTGGCCCCGGTGTCCTCCTGCCAGGACGCATCCTCGGGCATCTGGCGGGCGTGATAGGCGCGGATGCGGGCGGCGGCCAGTTCCAGCGCGGCGCGTTCAGCCGCGGGCACCTCCTCGATCGCCTGCGCGATCTCCTCGGCGGAAAAGGCAAGCGTTTCGGGTGTCAGCGTCAGCCGGTCAAAACGCTCGGTCAATTCGATGACGGCCCGGTCTCCGCGCGCGCGCACATCGGCGATGATACCGGCCACGGCGGCATCGACATCGGGCGCATCCTCGCGCTTCATCTCCAGCAGCGCGGCAAAGCGGGCGTCGAAATCTGCGTCGCGGGTATAGAGGAACTGGGGCATCGGGCTCTCCTTCTCGGGTCTGCCAGATACCGGCTTGGCGCAGGGGCCTCAAGCGCGGATCGGTCGCACCATGTGGATAAGGTCAAGAAGCTGACCATTGCGGGCCAGCGCGCGCGGCCCCTGCCCCGCAGGCCGGAACCCCGCCGCCCGGTAAAATCGCAGCGCCGGTTGATTGCTCGATGCCACGCAGAGCGCCAACCCTGTCATGCCCGCATCCTTTGCCTGCACTTCGGCGGCGCACAGAAGATCACGCGCAATTCCCTCGCCGCGATAGGCCGCGTTTACATAGACGGCGGTCAAGAGCCCCGTTTCGGAGGTTTCGGGATCCGGATCCAGCGCGGTGGACCCCACCAGCAGCCCGTCGCGAAACGCGCCCAACACGCGGCCCGCGCTCAGCCGGTCGGCAAAGGCCCGCAACGGCTGCCCCGCCCAATCATCATGGCTCGACCCGTAGGCCTCTGGATGCAGCGACAATGCCTCAAGGCGCAGATCCCGCCAGATTGCGGCATCATCGGCCAGCAACCGGCGAAGCGTGGCGCGGCCCTTGCGCCGCCGCCAGATCATTCAGGATGGCCCGGCACCTTGCCCGACGGCGCATAATAGGGCCGGGTCACATCGCGCAAGGTCACTTCCAGGCATTCCACATCGACCGCCACCGCGCCATCGCCCGCCAGAACCAGCGTGAGCCGACCGGTGCCATCCGCACCCGGCACCCAGTCTATCGCCATGAGTGACAGCACCGTTTCCTCGTCGGACAGATCGATACCCTGACTGGCCACTGCCATCGCGTCCTCGATCGCCAGCACCGATTGCACCCGTTCGGGCCTGTGCTCCCCGATGCGGGCACCCTCCTCCCACCGGAACCGGTTGATCAGAAGGGCAAAGCGTCGGTGCTTGCGATCCCAGGTCATCTCGGTGATCGGAAAGATCGCGTCTTGCGCAAGCGTCGAGATCACCTTGAGGTCATCGGCGTCCAGCGCCCGCAGCGCCAGCGGGGCCTCGCCGCCATCTTCAAACCGTGCATCAGACATTTTCGGCAACCCGTTCAATTTGCGCCCCGCAGGCACGCAGTTTTTCCTCAACCCGTTCATAGCCGCGATCGAGGTGGTAGACCCGACTCACCACGGTTTCGCCTTCTGCCGCCAAGGCGGCAAGGATCAACGAGACCGAGGCCCTGAGATCGGTCGCCATCACCGGGGCCCCGCGCAAGCGGTCAACGCCCGTCACCGTCGCGTGCCCGCCATGAACATCGATCTGCGCGCCCATCCGCATCAGTTCGGGCGCATGCATGAACCGGTTCTCGAAAATCTTCTCCTCCAGCACCGAAACCCCGTCGGCGGTGCACATCAGCGCCATCATCTGCGCCTGCAAATCGGTGGGAAAGCCCGGAAACGGCTCGGTCACGACATTGACGGCATTCACGCGGCCATTGGCGCGTTTGACGCGCAGCCCGCGTTTGGTCTCAGAGACGTCAATACCCGCCTCATGCAGCTTGGCGGCAAAGCTTTCGACCAGATCCAGCCGCCCGCCGATCAATTCCACATCGCCACCGGTGATGGCCGGGGCCAGCATATAGGTGCCAAGTTCGATCCGGTCGGTGACAACCGGGTGCGTTGCGCCATGCAGCCGGTCGACACCCTGAATGGTGATCTGGCTGCTGCCCTCGCCCTCGATCTGGGCCCCCATGGCGCGCAGGCATTGCACCAGGTCCACAATCTCGGGCTCGCGCGCGGCGTTTCTCAGCACCGTGGTGCCGCGGGCGAGCGTCGCCGCCATTACCGTGTTTTCCGTGGCCCCGACCGAGGCGAAGCCGAGCGTATGGTCGGCCCCCTTCAACCCGCCCGGGGCCTCGGCATGCAGATAGCCGTCACGCAGTTCGATCGTGGCCCCCATCGCCTCCAGCGCGGTGATATGCAGATCCATCGGGCGCGCGCCGATGGCGCAACCGCCCGGCAGGCTGACTTCGGCCCGGCCATGGCGCGCCAGAAGCGGGCCCAGAACCAGATTGGAGGCGCGCATCTTGCGCACGATGTCGTAATGGGCCACCGGGTTGTCGGCATTATGCGAGGACATGGCGATGACCTTGCCATCATTCAGCGACGAGACCTCGGCCCCAAGCGACTGCAACAATTCCGTCATGGTGGCGATGTCCGACAGGCGCGGTGCATTGGTCAGCGTCAGCGGCTCATCGCTGAGCAAGGTCGCGGGCATCAGCGTCAGACAGGCGTTCTTGGCCCCTGCAATGGGGATTTCGCCGGCAAGCTCTGCCCCGCCCTGAATTATGATCCGATCCACTGCCCATCCGCCTTTATTTACCCTGCTGCCCTGCCGGTCAGGTCAGCCTTCGTCTTTCCCGTCTTCCGCCGTCGGCCCCTTGCGCACCCGCGCCCGGGCTTGCGCCTTGCGACGCCCCATATTCGCCTTCAGCGCCGCCTTCAACCGATCCTCGCGGGTCGGCGCAGGTTTGGCGGCTATTGGCGTTGTGCCTTGTCCGGGGGGCTTTGACGTGCTCATATCAGGTCTCTTACAGGCTGCGGGAAAAAGCGTCCAGATAACGCTTGCGCCCATAGGCATTTGAGTCTAATTCACCGCCCACACCGTCACGCCTGACCGGTCAGAGTATCGGGGCACGACGTTGGAATGCTGTGGTAGCTCAGTGGTAGAGCACAC
>CAXBGQ010000214.1:0-5361 GCA_963975135.1 uncultured Nioella sp.
CGTAAGGCCATCAAACCAAACCCAGGGACTCTCCGCCAAGTGGAGGAAACTTGGGGCTCAGGTCAAAATCACTCAAGGCTGAGCTGATCTGGCGCACCCGTTGGGAAACCAGACGCCAAGTAGAAGGCGCGATATTCCAGTATATCAACGGGTTCTACAATCCGCGCCGCCGACACTCATCGCTCGGCGGCAAAAGCCCCTTGGCATTCGAACGAAAGGCCGCATAAATGAGTTGAAAGATCGGAACATAAGCGGGACAAGAGCATCGCGGTTTTCGATCCACGCCGCAGCGGTTGATCTCCGCTCGAATGTCTGACTTTCGCGAAGTATAACTTTGCCTTGTCGCACCACTTAAATTTGAGCGAGCCAAGCTATGGTGCCATTCTCGCGGCAACGCATTATGATGGTGCCCATGTTTTCCAACATGGCTTTTCATTTAGCAACGCGTGTTGAAAATGTGGCAAAAATTGGGCCAAAATGGCAAGATATCGAACACAGACAGACTTGAATTCTCGGAGCTAAGCATTGGAAAAGGCGGAAAATTCTCAGATTGGCGTAAGCAGCAGATTATCCATCGCCCCAATGATGGATTGGACCGACCGCCATTGCCGTTACTTCCACCGGCTGATGACCCGCCACGCGCTGCTCTATACCGAGATGGTGACGGCCCCGGCGCTCATCCACGGGGACCGCGACCGGTTGTTGGCGTTTGACCCCTCCGAGCATCCCGTGGCGTTGCAATTGGGCGGCTCGGACCCGGCGCAATTGGCGCAGGCGGCGCGGATTGGCGCGGATTTCGGCTATGATGAGATCAACCTCAACGTGGGCTGCCCGTCGGACCGGGTGCAATCGGGCGCGTTCGGTGCCGTGCTGATGGAACGCCCCGCGCTGGTGGCCGAATGCGTGGCCGCGATGCAAGACGCCAGCCCGGTCGAGGTCACCGTGAAATGCCGCATCGGTGTCGATGACCAGGATCCGGGCCGGGTGCTGCCGGATTTTCTCGAAACCGTGAGCGCGGCGGGCGTCACCCGCTTTTCAATCCACGCGCGCAAGGCCTGGTTGCAGGGGCTCAGCCCCAAGGAAAATCGCGATGTGCCGCCGCTGAACTACCCGTTGGTTCATGATATGAAGCTGGCCTTTCCGCATCTGCATCTGTCCGTGAATGGAGGCATTACCTCTCTGGATCAGGCCCGCGCCCATCTGGCTGCGGGCATGGATGGCGTGATGATCGGGCGTGCCGCCTATCACGAGCCCGCGAACCTGCTGCTCGATGCCGATGCCCTGATTTTCGACCGAGCCGAGCAGGCGCGCAGCGCCGAGGAGGTGGCCCTCGCGATGATCCCCTATATCGAGGCGCATCTGGCCACGGGCGGGCGGCTCAATCAGATCACCCGCCACATGTTGGGGCTGTTTGCAGGGCGTCCCGGCGCGCGGCACTGGAAACGCACGCTATCGGAACGCGCCCATCGGCCCGGTGCCGGCCCCGAGGTGATCGAGGCAGGCCTTGCCGCGATCCGCCAATTTGCCGCCTGAGCCTGCTTTTCATTCCCGCCCGCCTCTGCTTATCTGCAGCCGTCCCCAGCCTGGTAGCCGTCAATCATGCCCGACCTGTCCGAGTTTTTACCGCTTCTTGCTCTCATCCTGGCGATTGGCGCATTTGCGGGTGTTGTTGCGGGGCTGTTGGGGGTGGGCGGCGGCATCATCCTGGTGCCGGCCTTCTATTTCACCTTTGCGGCATTGGGCTATGACACGCCCGAGTTGATCCAGATCTCGCTGGCAACCTCACTTGCCACCATCATCGTCACCTCGCTGCGCTCGGTTCTGGCCCATCACAGACGTGGCGCGGTGGAATGGGGTATCCTGCGGTCGTGGGGGCCGGGCATCGCCATTGGCGCCGCTTTGGGCGTTGTGGCCGCCAGCGGCCTGCGGTCCGAGATCCTGATGGGTATTTTCGGCGTTCTGGGTGTCTGCGTTGGTCTTTATTTCGGGTTTGGGCGCGCCGAATGGCGGTTGGGTGACGCCATGCCCACAGGCCCGGCGCGGGCCATCGTCGCGCCTGTTCTGGGGTTTCTGTCGGTCCTGATGGGCATCGGTGGCGGCAGTTTCGGCGTGCCATTGATGAGCCTTTATGGCCGCCCCATCCACAAAGCCGTCGCCACTGCCGCGGGCTTTGGCGTCGTCATCGCGGTGCCCTCGGTTCTGGGCTTTCTCTTTGTCGGAGGCGACGGGCCGGGTCGGCCACCCTTTACGATCGGGCAGGTCAATCTGGTGGCCTTTGTCATAATCGTTGCAATGACATTGATCACGGCACCCTGGGGCGTGCGCCTGGCGCATGCGATGGATCCCAAACCTTTACGGCGGGTCTTTGCGATCTTCATCATGGTTATGGCGCTGAACATGCTGCGCAAGGCGTTTGGCTGGTGAGTTGGCTGCGCGACGGATGGCAGGTTTTCGATAGCGACCCCGATTTGCGGGCATGGATTGCAGAGATCCGCCCGGCCGCGCTGGCCGCCACGCGCAATCCACGAAATATCGACCAATGGCTGCGCTGTGGCGGCACCTGGTTTGCCGGTGTGAACCTGTTGGAAAATGACGCACAGGGCAGGGTGGCGGGCTCCGGCCCGCTGATCTGTGCGGCACGAAGCGAAGCCGAGAAAGTGACCGGCCGCCTGCCATTGGACAGGGGCCAGATCTCGGCCACATATCCCGGCTACCCGCGCCCTGGTGGGAATGACAGCCCGGCTAATTTCCGGTTCCGCCGCGACCGCGACGCGGCCCATGTTGACGGGCTGCTGCCGATCGGCCCTGACCGCCGCCGCCATCTGCGCGAACCGCATGGCTGGATCCTGGGCCTGCCGGTGACCGATTGCAGCGATGGTGCCGCGCCGCTGGTTGTGTGGCAGGGCAGCCATGAGATCATGGCCCGCGCCTTTCGAAAGGCGCTTGCGCCGCACGCCGCGGCGGATTGGCCCGATATCGACCTGACCGACACCTACCACGCCGCCCGGCGTGAGGTGTTTGCAACCTGCAAGCGGATCGTGCTGGAGGGCAGGCCCGGGCAGGCGCATCTTCTGCACCGGCTGAGCCTGCATGGTATCGCTCCGTGGTCCGAGGGTGCCGCCGCGCCGCCGGAGGGTCGCGTGGTGCTCTACTTTCGGCCGGAACTGCCCGATAGGACCGATTGGCTGGCGCTGCCATAAGAGCGGGGAAAAGGCGCTTGCAAGCGCCTTGCTCAAGGGCTTTGAAAAGCCCTTACGCAATTTCGAAATTGCGTCCCGCGCGCGCCTATTTTTCGGGGATCAACCCTCGCGGGCTGAACCGCAGCATCAGGAGCAGGAACACCCCCATCGTCAGGAGCCGCATATGCGCCGCTGAATCGATCAGCCGCTCGCGCAGGGGGCTATCGGCATCCATCCCGGCAGTGATGAATTGCATCAGCCCCAAACCGATCGGCTCGACCTGAATCCACAGCCACCAGATCAGGAACCCGCCCAGAACCGCGCCCCAGTTATTGCCCGATCCCCCCACGATCACCATCACCCAAACCAGAAAGGTAAAGCGCAAGGGGTTGTAGCCCGAGGGCACGAGCTGCCCGTCCAGCGTCGTCATCATTGCGCCTGCCAGCCCGACAACGGCCGAGCCCAGAACGAAGATCTGCAAATGCCGCGCGGTGATGTTCTTGCCCATCGCCGCCGAGGACACCTCATTGTCGCGAATGGCCCGCATCATCCGGCCCCAGGGCGAATGCAGCGCCTTCTGGCTCAACCAGATCAGCCCCAACAAAACCGCGATAAAGAGCGCGGCATAGCTCAGCTTGACGAAGATCGAGGAGAACGTGACCACATTGGTGCCAAGGCTGTCGGCGAGATTGTTGAACCAGCTGCTGTTTTGCAGGTCGATTTCATAAGGCACCGGACGCGGCAGTCCGGTCACGTTCTTGACGCCGCGCCCAAGCCAATCCTCGTTTTTCATGATCGCGATCAGGATCTCGGCAATGCCAAGCGTGGCGATGGCCAGATAATCGGACCGCAGGCCAAGCGCCGTCTTGCCCACCAGCCAAGCCGCCCCGGCGGCAAAGAGCCCGCCTACCGGCCAGGCCAGCACCACCGGCAGGCCAAGCCCGCCCAGATAGCCGGTCAGGGCGGGATTGACGCCTTCGATGGCGTCGCGGGCTGGATCGAACAGGGCGCGATAGATCACGTAACCCGCAATCAGGACGCCAAGCAGTGCCACGGTGCGGATCAGGCCGCGCGGCAGGCGTGTCCAGACCAGAATGGCCGCCGCAATGGTCCCGGCCCCTGCCAGCATCGCCAACACCATGCGCGGGCCACCCGCAGCCCAGGCCTCTGGCACTGGCGGCATCGACACCAGCACGGCCGCCAATCCGCCCACGGCGGTAAAGCCCACAATGCCGACATTGAACAGCCCGGCATAGCCCCACTGCATATTCACGCCCAAAGCCATGATGGCCGAAACCAGCCCCATGTTGAAAATCGCCAGCGCCGTGTTCCAGGATTGGTAAAAACCGGTGCCGATGAACAGCAGGCCAACCAGCCCGAACAAAATGATGTTTCTGGGTTCGATCCGGCTCATACTGATTTCCCCTTGAACAATCCCGTCGGCTTGAACAGCAGCACGATCAGAAGGATCCCGAAGCTGACGGCGAATTTGTAATCGGTCGACAAAAGCTGCATCAGCCCCTCGGGTTGCCAGCTTTCGGGCAGGATATGGCCCGCGACGCGGCGGAACGCATATGTGACCGATATTTCGGAAAACGCAATCAGGAACCCGCCCGCAATCGCCCCGATCGGATTGCCCAGGCCGCCAACGATGGCCGAGGCAAAGATCGGCAGCAAAAGCTGGAAATAGGTGAAGGGCTTGAAGCTCTTGTCCAGCCCGTAAAGCACCCCCGCCGTGGTCGCCAGCGCCGCCACGATGATCCAGGTGATCAGCACCACGCGCTCGGGGTTGATGCCCGACAAAAGCGCCAGATCCTCATTGTCGGAAAAGGCCCGCATGGATTTGCCCGTGCGGGTGCGGTTGAGAAACCAGAACAGCAGAACCACCACGATGATGGCGGTCACCAGCGTAATGCCCTGACTGGTGCGAATGGCCAGACCTTCCTCCAACCCCGTCAGGGTGCGGAAATTGCGCGCCGAGATGATGAAGCGTTCGCCATCGGCAAAACGCTGATCATCGACGCCGATGATAAAGCGCACCAGCCCGTTCATGATGAACATGACCCCGAGTGAAGCAATCACATAGATCACCGGTTTGGCCTTTTGCTGGCGGTAGAACCGGTAGACCACCCGGTCGGTCCCGATCAGCAACAGCGCGGTGACCGCGATGCCCACCGGCAGC
>CAXBGQ010000215.1:0-5354 GCA_963975135.1 uncultured Nioella sp.
CAACGCACGCGCCAATTCCGCCAGCCGCGCGCGGGCCGCACTTTCCTTCACCGCCGGGTTTTCAGATGCCATTCCCATCCCCTGAAACAAACATATGGCCTGCCCATCAGTGATAGGAGGCCATATGTCCGAGGTCCAGTGAGCTTTGGCAGATCAGGCGCTGGCAACCAGATCGGAGGTGTCCATTTCAGGCGAGGGATCGCGCAGCACATAGCCACGCCCCCAGATGGTTTCGATATGATTGTCGCCGCCGGTCGCCTCCGACAGCTTCTTGCGCAGCTTGCAGATGAACACATCGATGATCTTCAGTTCCGGCTCGTCCATGCCGCCGTAAAGATGATTGAGGAACATTTCCTTGGTCAGCGTGGTGCCCTTGCGCAAGCTGAGAAGCTCCAGCATCTGGTATTCCTTGCCAGTCAGATGCACCGACCCGCCTTCCACATCCACCGTCTTGGCGTCGAGATTAACGTTAATCCGGCCGGTGCGGATAATGGATTGGGAATGCCCCTTGGACCGCCGGATGATGGCGTGAATGCGCGCCACCAATTCGTCGCGGTGAAAGGGCTTGGTCAGATAATCATCGGCCCCGAAACCAAAGCCCTTGATCTTGTTCTCGGTGTCATCGGCCCCCGACAGGATCAGAATCGGCGTATCGACCCTTGCCAGGCGCAATTGGCGCAGCACATCATGGCCATTCATATCAGGCAGGTTGAGGTCCAGCAGAATCAGGTCATAATCATAGAGCTTGGCAAGATCGATGCCCTCTTCGCCCAGATCCGTCGAATAAACGTTCAGATTGGCATGGCTGAGCATCATTTCGACGCTCTTGGACGTGGTCGGGTCGTCTTCTACAAGCAAGACACGCATCTAATTCTCTCCGATTCTTTCCCAGATTTTCCCGACCGTGGCCTGAAATCGTTAATTGCAAGTTACCTTTTTAGACAGTCTGGCGTCAAATTTGCGGCAAGCAACCCGAAAATTCGTATTACTCGCGGAATTCCTGCACCGCTGTGACCTGAAGGGCCCGCTCACCATGTTGGGAAACCGCCGCGGTCCAGGCATCCAGCTCTTCTTGCGACAGACCATAAGCCTCGCAAGCTTCCTCGGGTTCGATCAACCCGTACTTCACCGCACGCACGATGGTGGCCTTGCGGCTGGCCACCCAACGGCGGGTGGTGGGGCTTGGCAGATCGGCGCGCGTCATCTGGCTGCCATCGGGGAGGGTAATGGCAAAGGGTCCTTTGACACGTCGAATATACATGGCACCTCACTGGCTCTCGCGGCATCTCGGGGGCACTGTGGACCGAAACTGTTTAACAGGGCGTAACCGGGTCCCTTGCCGATAGGGGGCATTTTCCTATATTGCGCTTGGATTGCCCCCGGAGACGCCGAAATGCCCCTTGATACCCTGCCCCTGAATTCGCTCGGCTTTGCGAAATCGCCCGCCGATACCCGCGTCGTGGTGGCGATGTCGGGCGGCGTCGACAGCTCGGTCGTGGCCGCCGTTCTGGCCGAACAGGGATATGATGTGGTGGGCGTCACGCTGCAGCTTTATGACCATGGGGCGGCGTTGGCCAAAAAAGGGGCCTGTTGCGCGGGGCGCGACATTCACGACGCCCGCCGCGTCGCGGAAGAGATGGGGTTTCCCCATTATGTCCTTGATTACGAAAATATTTTCAAAGACGCCGTGATCGACGAATTCGCCGATAGCTATCTGGCCGGGGCGACGCCGGTGCCCTGCATCCGCTGCAATGAACGGGTGAAATTCAAGGATCTGCTGGAAACCGCCAAGGATCTCGACGCCGATTGCATGGCCACCGGGCACTATATCCAGCGCAAGATGGGCCCGGCCAAGGCCGAGCTGCATTCCGCCACCGATGCCAGCCGCGACCAAAGCTATTTCCTGTTTTCGACGACGCAGGAACAGCTCGATTACTTGCGCTTTCCGCTCGGCCATCTGGCCTCGAAATCCGAAACCCGCGCGCTGGCGGCGAAATACGGGCTTCCGGTGGCCGATAAACCCGACAGCCAGGATATCTGCTTCGTGCCGGACGGAAACTATGCCTCCGTGATCGAGAAACTGCGCCCCGGTGCCGCCGATCCCGGCGAGATCGTGGATATGGAGGGCACCGTGCTGGGCACCCATCGTGGCGTCATCCACTACACGATCGGTCAACGCCGCGGGCTCGGCATCGGCGGGCGTGCCGATCCGCTCTACGTGGTCCGGCTCGATCCCGACACCCGCCGCGTCGTGGTCGGCCCGAAAGAGGCGCTCTCGACCCGGACGGTCCCCATTCGCGAAATCAACTGGCTGGGCGATACGCCCCTGATGTCGCGCCCCGAATGGCATCTCTCGATCAAGATCCGGTCAACCCGCCCGCCGCGCGCGGCGATTTTGCGACCCCTGTCGGAGACCGAGGCCGAGATTGAATTGCTCACCCCCGAGGAAGGCGTCAGCCCCGGACAGGCGGCCGTGTTCTACGATCCCGATGGCAGCCGCGTTCTGGGCGGCGGCTGGATCTGGCGCGGGTATTAACTGCCGCCTCCCATCAGAAACGACCGGAACCGGAACTGGTGATGCGTCGCCAGTTGATCCACCCAGATCGCGTCCAGCACCACGATCGCATCCCTCGGCCCGCCGCGCCCGGTAATTCGATAGCCGCCGGGACCAAAGACACGAACGGCAGCATCAGCGCGCGGATCGGCGCGCGTTTCGACCGATGCGAATCCCTCCAGAACCGCCACCACTTCATCCTCTGCCATCGGAGCCACCCGCCGTCCGTCATCCCAGGTCAGCGCACAGGCCAGCCGCGCCACCGCGCCTTCGGGCCAGGCGGCAATATCATCCGACAGAATCAAAGCCTGCCGCATCACCGGAAAGACCGCCGGATCCGACAGCCGGATCGCGGCCAGCCGGTCGCGGGTCTCCAGCCCGTATCGTGCGCAGGTCAGAATGCCACCGGGCACAGCCGACCCCGTCATATCGGCCCCGAACCGGCCTGTGATGGACCAGAAATAGATGTCACCCTCGGCCAGCCCCGGCACCCGGCGCGCGGGGTCCGGCTGAAACCCGTCAACCGTATCGACCAGCAGATCCAGATACGCCGCCCGTTCCAGATAGGGAACCAGCGCCGCGTCGCGCAAACCGCCCGCATCCAGCACCACAGGCTGCGCGCGCAAGGCCGCAGGCAGGCAGAGGAAAAACATCAGGATAAGGGCGCGCATGACTCGATTGTGACCCAGCCCGCGAAATGCGCAAGGGTGCCCGGCCCCCGCGCAGGGGGGCGGCCGCAAGCGGTCAATATCCCTCCTCCTGACTGCAAAACCTGCCGTTCCACGTCGGATAAAAATGTAAACTGCATTCACATTGCCTCTTGAACCAGCCCCGCCCCTGCCCCATCTGATGTAATGTGAACCGAATTTACATTAACCCTACGGAGGACAAAATGACCGCAACCGCAACCGACCCATCCGCTCAAGGCTATCTTGCCCGCGCCGAGGGCTGGCTGGACAGCAAGGGCAAATGGGCCTGGATCGCCGCCATGATCCTGGGTTTCATCCTCTTTTGGCCACTGGGTCTGGCCCTACTTTTCTACATGATCTGGAGCAAAAACATGTTCAAATCGGGATGCAGCCATCGCATGAACCGCCGCGCCACCTTCCGCAGCTCTGGCAACACGGCGTTTGACAGCTACAAGGCCGATACGCTGCGCCGCCTGGAAGAGGAACAAAACGCCTTTCAGGAATTCCTGAACCGCCTGCGCGACGCCAAGGACAAGGCCGAGTTCGACCAGTTCATGGAAGACCGCGACGCACGCGCCCGCCGCGACAGGGCAGCCGCCCAAGACGCAGACCCCATCGAGGTCTGAGCGCGCGCGCGCGCCCCGGCGCAAGGCAGCCCCTCCCCTGCCTGCCTTGCGCCAATTTACCGCCTTCCCATGAAAGCGATCCCACGCCATGACTGCGACGATGACTTCCGCCCTGCCCGATCCCGACCGCCAACCCGTCTTTTATGACGGTGTGCCCGCCAAGCGCCTGATGGCCTGGGTGGCCGATGTGGTGCTGATCTTTGTGCTGATGCTGATTATCGGCGTGCTGACGCTGACGGTGGCCTTCTGGCTCTGGCCGATCTTCTGGGTCGTCACCAGCTTTCTCTACCGTTCGCTGACCATCGCGGCAGGGTCGGCCACGCTCGGCATGCGACTGATGAATATCGAACTGCGCGGCCCCACCGGTGCCCGCCTGACCGGCACGCAAGCGATGCTGCATACCGCAGCCTACCTGATCTCAGCCAGCTTTTTTCTGCCCCAGGTCGCGTCGATCGCCCTGATCTTGCTTGGCCCCCGCGGCCAAAGCCTGCCCGATCTCTTTTTGGGAACCGCCGCCATTAACCGCCCGCGCTGATCGATCACCAGCCCGGACACCCTGTTGATAAATATGGGTTGCCCGGACCCCCGTCCTGTTGCAGGATTTGGTCTGGACAGGACAAATTGACAGGGTGCCATGCGCCACTCGCTTCCCCTTGCGCCGCAGTTTTATGTGACGGCTCCCCAAGGCTGCCCTTATCTTGAGGGCCGCCGCGAGCGAAAGCTGTTTACCGCGCTGCAGGGCGAACATGCCTCCACGCTGAACGATGCGCTCTCGAAACAAGGCTTTCGCCGGTCGCAGAACGTGCTCTACCGGCCTTCCTGCTCGGAATGCTCGGCCTGTCTTTCGGCCCGTATCCGGGTGGCCGATTTCACCCCCTCGAAAAGCCAGCGCCGCACCCTGCGCCGCAATGCGGGCCTGGTGCGTGAGGCGCGCTCCCCCTGGGCGACCGAGGAACAATATGCCCTCTTTCGCGCCTATCTCGACAGCCGCCACGCCGATGGCGGCATGGCCGATATGGATGTGTTCGAATTTGCCGCGATGATCGAGGAAACTCCGGTGCGCAGCCGCGTCGTCGAATACCGCGACAGCGAGGATGCCAACGACCTCACTGCCGTCTGCCTCACCGATGTGCTCGATGACGGGCTCTCGATGGTCTATTCCTTCTTCCACCCCGATCAGTCGCGCCGCTCGCTTGGCAGCCATGTCATCCTCGATCATGTCGAGATCGCGCGCGAAGCCGGCCTGCCTTATGTCTATCTCGGCTATTGGGTGCCCGGCAGTTCCAAGATGGGCTACAAGGCGGGGTTCTCCGCGCTCGAGGTCTATGTCGGCGGCACCTGGCAGCGCCTGAAAGACCCCGACGCGTTTGAGGCCGAAACCCATCCGCTTTCGGTTGAACCGATCGCCGAACAGGTGGCCCGCCTGTCGCTGCCCGATACCCGCGCGAAATAACGCGGGCCCCGCCAAAGGGCCGCCGCGTCACG
>CAXBGQ010000216.1:0-5331 GCA_963975135.1 uncultured Nioella sp.
ATCAGTGCCTCCTTGCGACCCGTCAAACCACTCATCACCTCGTTTGCGCCATCCAGCGACCGGCCCGTGGCGCGCACCGAAACACCGCACCGATCCGAGCCTATATGGACGTTCATGAACAACCAAAGCGCAAGTTTGCGCCACCGCCGCCGCCGCAGCAACCGACCCAGCCCGATCTGCGATGACCGTGCGAAGGCCCAGGTCGACAGCCGATTATCAAAGCGGATCCAGGTCGAGACAGAGGGCACATCAGACGTGCGTGCAAGGACATGTTGGTCCGAGAAATTGAACCGATAGGCCGCGCGCGTGGTTTTTGCGCCCGGCAAGCCGAGCTCAAGGCTCTCCGAAAAGCTGCGCACGGTTTTCATGCGCCCGTTCTCGCGTATCTGAAATTCGGCATCCAGATTGTCGAGCATCCACGCGATCGCGGCCTGTCCGTGATGATCGCCGAGCCCCAGTTCCAACAAGATGTCCAGCCGGTCGACACGGTCCATCCTGGCGCAGGCACGCGCCGCCAGCAGGTTGGTCAACCCCGGTGCCACACCAACGCTCAGCAGGGCGGTGGCGTTGTTTTCCTTTGCGAGGGGATCGAGGTCTTCCACCTGTGACAGAAACGCATATTCGGCGCTGATATCGAGATAGCCGATGCCACGCGAGAGGCACCGTTCAAGGAAACGGGTGTCGGCCTGGTCGAGACAGACAAGGACCAGCGCCACGCCGTTCAGTGCGTCGCCATCGGTGGCGGAATAGATATCCACCGCGCGCCCTTCGGCACCGTGGCCGATACCGGTTGCGGCAGCCGCCGCTTTGGCAAAACTTCGCCCGGCCACTGCCACGCGGCCCGGAAACAGCGGGGCAAGACGTTCGGCGATGACGCGTCCGACCTGACCGTATCCCCCTATGATAAGGATTTTTCCACCCACCGGCGGGCGCGTTTCGGGGGCGGATCCCGCGCGTGGTTTCGGTGTTGGTTGGGTGTTCATGGTCAATCCTCTGGGGTCCCCGGCGCGGTCGCCACGGTCAGTTGCCTGATTGAAAATCGGTGCCGGGATTCGCGCCGCACAGCCCTGACAGTTCCAGCGACAGGAATTCCTGGGCCAGCGCGCCCGCATCCTTGTCCGGGTCGATCGAGATTGCGTAGTAAATCGCACGCTCAATCAGGCCAAGCGCGGCCCAGGCCGAGGCGGGGCCGATGCCGTCGCGTACCAGGCCACGGTCCGAAAGGTCGCCAAAATAGTGGGTTATGGCGGTTGCGACCGCTGTGAGATGGGTTTCGATCCGTTCTCTGGCCTCCCGCCCAAGTGCCGCGGATTCGCGCAAGATCAGCGACGTCAGAACCGGCTCCCGGCGGCAGCGTGTCAGGATCAGGTGCCACATCTCACCCAGTTGCGCGGCCAGATCCCCCCGGTTCCTGACCTCGGAAGACGGAAACCGGCCAAGCGTTTCCCCCATCAGGCGACCAAAGAAATCATCTGCCAGGTGGTGAAATACCGCCTCTTTATTGGTGAAGTAGAGATAGAAGGTCCCCTTGCCGACGCCGGCGGCTGCGGCAATGTCCGAAACCCGCGCGGCGTGAAAGCCCTGCTCCTCGAATACGCTGATCGCCGAGGCGGCCAGCCGGGCTTTTGTTCCTGGGTGCTTACTTTCGCTCATTGCGGGGTCCAAAAGCTGTGACTGACGCGTCAGTCATATTGGTGATTTCGCGATTGCATGCAAGACATGGTGGCGCAGAATTTTTGAAATCCATGGCGGCAGGGATCGGTTCCGCGCCTTCGCGCGCAGCCTGAGGGTGGAGACCAGACACAGTGGCGAAGACAATACTTCCCGCAAACACCCAGCTCCTCCCCGAACCGGGCGTCACTTGAATAAACGGAAACCGCATCTCGGGTTGCTTGCCCCTAAGCCGCTCCACCAGATCGCCGGGCGCGTCCTCGTCGGTCGGTGCCCAGATCACATCGCTTGCAATGTGTGAGAGGCCGGCCCCGCAACATTCCCCTCTTGCAAAGAGGCGCGCCATAGTCCGGAATCCAGCGCGCAGCGCGCCGGACCAGCGGCGGCCCGTTCCGGCGGGCTGCCGCTTTGGTGAGGTCTGTCCGCCGCTCAGATGTCGTTCGGGCTTGACTGGTATAAAGCGCTGCCGGTCAGAGGGCTGAGCGGCATCCCACGGGCCGCCGCTGGTCCTTGGGATAGGTTGGCTGACTTGATTGCTGCGAAGGAACGCTGGCCACGTGTAGCGTGGATTGGAGGAAGGCGTAAAACTGCGGAAGGAATAAGGTCAGAATGCTCGCCCTAGGCTGGTAGTCTAGCATTCAATTTCGCCATAGCCGTCGCCAGATCCGACCCCATAACCGCCTTCTGTCTCCACTTCAACGTCGACATATACGTACACAGTACATTGGGCCAAAACCCCATGCACTCGTGAGGCGAAATCATCGCTTTGAGCGTTGGCCATATTTTGGCCTTGGAGCGCCCAAGAAAATATTGCGCCAATCAGAAATCCGAGTGCCAAGAAGAAAAAGTGAGGCTTCAATGACGTTTTTTTCAGTATTGGCATAGTCTTCCCCTCAAACATCCAACTCCTCCACAAACCGCGCGTTCTCCTGAATATACTGAAACCGCATCTCGGGCTTCTTGCCCATCAGCCGCTCCACCAGATCGCCGGTCTCTCCCGGCTCATCCTCGTCGATGCTCACCCGGATCAGCTTGCGCACGGCGGGGTCCATCGTGGTTTCCTTCAGATCCTTGGCGTCCATCTCCCCCAGACCCTTGAACCGCGACACGTCGATCTTGCCCTTGCCGCCCAGGCCCTTGCGCTCCCATTCATCGCGCTCGGCCTCGTCCAGGCAGTACACCCGGCGCGAGCCCTGCGTCAGACGATACAAAGGCGGGCAGGCCAGATAGAGATGCCCGGCATCGATCATCGGGCGCATCTGGGTAAAGAAGAACGTCATCAACAGCGCCGCGATATGGGCCCCGTCGACATCGGCATCGGTCATGATGATGATCTTGTCATAGCGCAGATCGTCGATGGAAAATTTCGTTCCCATGCCCACGCCCATCGCCTGACACAGATCGCTGATTTCGGCGTTCTGGTTCATCTTGTTCGATGCCGCCCCCAACACGTTCAGGATCTTGCCGCGCAAAGGCAGCAGCGCCTGCGTCTTGCGGTTGCGCGCCATCTTGGCCGAACCGCCCGCGGAATCGCCCTCGACGATGAAGAGCTCCGTCCCCTCGCGCGCCTGTTGGCTGCAATCGACCAGCTTGCCGGGCAGCCTGAGCCGCTTGGTGGCCGATTTGCGTGCGGTCTCCTTCTCCTGTCGCCGCCGCAGCCGTTCCTCGGCGCGCAGCACCAGGAAATCGAGGATGGCACCGGCGGCCTTGGTATCGGCCGCCAGCCAGTTGTCGAAATGGTCGCGCACCGCGCCTTCGACCAGCCGCGCGGCCTCGGTCGTGGCCAGCCGGTCCTTGGTCTGGCCGACAAATTCCGGCTCACGGATGAAACAGCTGACCAACGCGCAGCCGCCCGTCAGCAGGTCATCGCGGTTGATCTGGGCGGCCTTGCGGTTGCCCACCAACTCGCCATAGGCGCGGATGCCTTTCAGGATCGCGGTCCAGAACCCGGCCTCATGCGTGCCGCCTTCGGGCGTCGGCACGGTGTTGCAATAGCTCTGGAGGAAGCCATCGCGCGACGGCGTCCAGTTGATCGCCCATTCGACCTTGCCGGGGCTGTTGAACCGCTCCCTGAAATCCACCGTTCCGGCAAAGGGCGCATCGGCATAGGTCGAGGCCCCGCCCAACGTTTCGCGCAGGTAATCCGACAGCCCGCCGGGAAAGTGAAATGTCGCCTCGGCAGGGGTTTCGCCGTCATCAATCGCCGTTTTCCAGCGAATTTCCACGCCTGAAAACAGATAGGCCTTGGAGCGCACCATTTTCAGCATCCGCGCCGGTTTGAACCGGTGATGACCGAAAATTTCCTCATCGGCATGAAAGGTCACCGATGTGCCGCGTCGGTTGGGGGCAGGGCCCACCGCCTGCACCGGCCCTCGCGGCACCCCGCGCGAAAATTCCTGCGCGAAAAGCTCCCGGTTTCGGGCGACCTCGACCCGCAGATGATCCGATAGCGCGTTGACCACGCTGACGCCCACGCCATGCAGCCCGCCCGAGGTTTCATAGGCATCGCCGGAAAACTTGCCGCCCGAATGCAGCGTGCACAAGATCACCTCAAGCGCCGATTTGTCGGGGAATTTGGGGTGCGGGTCGGTCGGGATGCCACGGCCATTGTCGCGGATGGTGACGGAATGATCGGCGTGCAGTTCGACCTCGATGCGGCTGGCATGCCCGGCCACCGCCTCATCCATGGAATTGTCCAGCACCTCGGCCACCAGATGATGCAGCGCGCGCTCATCGGTGCCGCCGATATACATGCCGGGGCGTTTGCGGACGGGTTCCAGCCCCTCCAACACCTCGATCGAGGAGGCGTCATAGCCCCCGGAATCGGCCACCGGGGAAAGGAGATCATCGGCCATGTTTTCTGCTCTATCTTGTGGTTTGCCCGCCACATTAGAGCAGGTTTGGGGCAGAGGGAATAGGCCGATTGCCCGCCGCCACCGGTGTCACCCCGAGATCAGACCGGCATTGTAGGTCTCGACGCCGACGGTGACAGGCGCACTGCCGGAGCCTTCGACCTCGATATGGGCGGGCGGGTGTCCCCAGGCCCCCGCGGTGCTATCGGCACCGCCGCCGCCGCCCGCCGAACTGGGCAGGATATTGACCCGCACACCGCCGCGATATTCATCGAAGCTGGCTCCGTTGGTGGGTGAATAGCTGCCATCGGCCCCGACATAGACGCCCACCCGGCCACGGTTGATGCCGCCCTCGGCGCGCACCCGCACCGTGCCGTCGCCATCGACCAGAACATGCATCGAAAAGCCCGGCAGGCTGATCGAAAACCCGGAATTGAGGCCCGGAATCAGGATGCCGTATTCCGGGAATTCCTCCTGACAATTATAGCTGGTGGGATAGGGCTCGCCCGCCTGGCAGGCCATTTGCGCCGAGGAGCTTTCGATCTCGCAGGTCACCCGCATCAGCCCGCCGATAATCCCGCCCGGACAGATATTTGCACACCCGAAATCGACACTGCATTGGTTTTGCAGCTGCTGGAGATAGGGGGCGGAAACAGTGGGCAGGGCGGTGGCGGTAAAGCGCACCGCGGGCCCGTTGGGATCGAGCTCATGGGCGCGCGCCAATGCCCTCGCGGCACCGTCAGTATCGCCCGCGGCTTCGCGTGACCGCGTCAGGTTGGTCCAGTAGAGCGCCTCATCTGCGGCAAAT
>CAXBGQ010000217.1:0-5299 GCA_963975135.1 uncultured Nioella sp.
TCCGACACCTATATCGAGAAAGAAAGCCAGATCAACGAACAGATCGACCGGATGCGCCATTCGGCCACCCGCGCGCTGCTGGAACGCGACGACGTGATCATCGTGGCCTCGGTCTCGTGCATCTACGGCATCGGCAGCCCCGAAACCTATACCGCCATGACCCAGGATCTGGAGGTCGGAAAGGAATATAACCAGCGCGCGGTTATGGCCGATCTGGTGGCGCAGCAATACCGCCGCAACGATGCGGCGTTTCAGCGGGGGTCTTTCCGGGTCCGCGGCGACAGCCTGGAAATCTGGCCGAGCCATCTGGAGGATCGCGGCTGGCGGCTGTCGTTCTTTGGCGAGGAGCTGGAGGCCATCACAGAGTTCGACACGCTCACCGGCGCGAAAACCGACGTGCTGCAAAAGGTCCGCGTCTATGCCAATTCGCATTACGTGACCCCCACGCCGACGATGAAACAGGCCATAAAAGGCATTCGCGAGGAACTGACCCTGCGCCTGAAACAGCTGGAGGATGACGGCAAACTGCTGGAGGCGCAGCGGCTGGAACAACGCACGCGCTTTGATCTGGAAATGCTGGAGGCCACCGGCGTCTGCAACGGGATCGAAAACTATTCGCGCTACCTGACGGGCCGCGCGCCGGGCGAACCGCCGCCCACCCTCTTTGAATACATCCCTGACAATGCCATCGTTTTCGCGGATGAATCCCACGTGAGCGTGCCGCAGATCGGCGGCATGTATCGCGGCGATTACCGGCGCAAATTCACCCTGGCCGAACATGGCTTCCGGCTGCCCTCCTGCATGGATAACCGCCCCCTCAAGTTCGAGGAATGGGACGCCATGCGCCCGCAATCGGTGTTTGTCTCGGCCACGCCAAGCGCATGGGAGCTGGACCGGGCGGGCGGTGTGTTCACCGAACAGGTGATCCGCCCCACCGGCCTGCTGGACCCGCCCGTTGAAATCCGCCCCGTCACCACGCAGGTCGATGACGTGATGGATGAGATCCGCCGTGTCACCGCCGCCGGGTACCGCACGCTGGTGACCGTGCTGACCAAACGCATGGCCGAGGATCTGACCGAATATCTGCATGAACAGGGCATCAAGGTGCGCTACATGCACTCCGATATCGACACCATCGAGCGGATCGAGATCCTGCGCGACCTGCGCCTTGGTGCCTTCGACGTGCTGGTCGGCATCAACCTTTTGCGCGAGGGGTTGGACATCCCCGAATGCGGGCTGGTGGCGATACTGGACGCAGATAAGGAGGGGTTTCTGCGATCTGAGACGTCGCTGGTGCAGACCATCGGCCGCGCCGCGCGCAACGTCGATGGCCGGGTGATCATGTATGCCGACCGGGTGACCGGTTCGATGGAACGCGCCATCCGCGAAACCGACCGCAGGCGGGCCAAACAGGCCGCCTATAACATCGAGCACAACATCACGCCCGAGACGGTGAAGAAGAATGTCGAGGATATCCTCGCCGGTCTCTATCAGGGCGATGTCGATATGAACCGGGTGACCGCCAAGATCGAGAAACCCCTGCACGGGTCCAATCTGGAGGCCCATCTGGACGGGTTGCGCGACCAGATGCGCAAGGCCGCCGAGAACCTGGAGTTCGAGGAAGCGGCGAGGTTGCGCGATGAGGTCAAACGGCTGGAAGTGGTCGATCTGGTTGTGTCGAACGATCCCCTGGCGCGTCAGTCCGCCGTGGATGCGGCAGTGGAGGGGGCCGCAAAGATGAGCGGCCGGTCAACGGCAGGGCGGCCGGGGCAAAGGGGCGGGAAAAGAGGGAGGGGGTAGGCTATCCGCTGGTGCCCTCCGAATTCAACTCTTCAACAGTTTCATCAGTTTGACCCCACGGGATTGGGACGATTTCATAAACAGCCAGCCCGATAGTTAGAATTGTGGCCACGAGGCCAACTAGTTTCACAGCCCGACTTTCAAAGAGGCGATCTAACATGGCCCCCCAACCTTTGGAGGAAGTCCTGAGTCGACCCTTTGTCATCTTCCTTATGACGGAGTGAAAAAACCCAACCTTACACAAAGTCGACATGTGCATTCTCATGAACTCTCGGTTTTTAAAGGCCGATACTTCCTCCGCGCCAGAGAGGAAGTCGCGGTGCCTCCCGCCATTCATTTCCATCAAGTTGGTCAATTTGGGATGTGCCGCGTAACCCGGCCCGTATCGCATCGCAATCATGTCGTTTAGGTTGATTCTCCTTTCAACCGGAATTACCGCCGCGTCGGTTTCTCCCAAAACGCGATAGCGATGTTCAAGATGTTCAAACCCATAAGTTGCATTTCGCATGTTCCAGTGAGCCCAATACTTGTCACGCCTATCTCGAACAAAACGGTAGAACTGGCGCAGAAGTTCGAGTTCAATTTGATCAAACTCGCTCAGGACGTCATCTCGCGAAATCCCCAGCTCTTCGGCAATGGCGTGAGTTGAAAAACTTACGCTTTGTTCGGTTGCATAATGCGAAACTGCGATCGAAGTAATTCTGGGTGAGAGGCCGTCATTGTCGTCATTCAAATTCTGGCAAGAATAGTGAATAATGTAGAAATTTTCTGGCTTCCTTTTCACGTCACGAAGGAACTCTCGGCAGTTTGAAATGCTCATTTCCGTTCCCCAACGTTCAAATATTCGCAAACTGAAGCTTTTTTTGTAAGACTTCAAGATCCGACCCGTCATTTAGTTGGGTCAGTTATTCTATTCCCAGCACCCGATCCGAAGGTGCGTGCGAGAATCGCGCCCGCCTTGGGGGCGGGTCGGGCGCAATGCGCGGGAATCCCGCGCATTTTTCTGTGACGATGACGCCGCCCGAATAACGCCCTTGGCGCCGGGCGAGCGCCTGCCCGTCCCGGCGGGCTGGCGCTTTGGTGGGGTTGCGCCAACGTTCGATGATGGATGTTTTTGGCGGGATAAAGTGCTCCGTTCGACTGTTGCAGCGCCATCCCACGGGCAGGCGCTCGCCCTCTGTGTCACGGTAGGCGTTTTACAGTCCCAACTCCGCCCGTTTCTTCTTGGTCATACCTGCCGCCACCAGATCGTAGGAGGCCACGAGATGCTCGCGCAGAGAGGCCTCGCTCATCGCGCCCGCCTCATAGACTTGCAGCCATTTCATGCCCCGTGACGCCAGATAGGGGGCCGGCCGGATGCCGGGCTCGGCCCCCAGCACCTCGAACGCGATATCGCTGACTTTGAAGGTGAACGCATCGCGGCCCTCGTTCCAGCCGCAGATGGCAAAGACCTTGGCCCCCACCTTCCACACATCCGCATTGCCCCATTGCACTATATGGCTCGCGGCCTTCAGCCCGCCGCAGAACCGGATGAATTCATCGCGTGTCATCGGCTGAACCTGCACGGGCCCAGACGCGCTTGCAAGGCCCCTGCACCGGCGCACATGGGTCTGCGCCTTGACCTCGCGCCGTTTTCCGGGCCCCAATGATGCAACCAACAACGGAGACCGCGCAGATGTCACTTCTGGTTCGCTACCCCCTGAAATCCGCCGATGATCATGCCCATCAGACGGGCGCGATGGCGGCCCTTGTCGCCGCGCTGACATCCGAAGGGGTCCCGGTGCATTATTCCTGCTTCGCCACCGATGTGCCAACCGAATTTGTCGGCGTTCTGGAGTTTGCCGATGAGGCCGGCAAGCAGGCGTTTCTGGCATAATCGGCCTTTGCCGCCTATCGCGACATGGTCGGCCCGACATTCGCGAACCCGCCGCAAACGACCGAACTCAACGCCATCGCCACGACCCGAAATTGAAACGGCGGCTCGCCCTGATCCTTGCCCTTCTCTCGTCGCAGGCCCAGGCCTGGGAGGCGTCGATCGACGGCCCGCTTTGCGTGCTGAGTCATGGCGGCGAGACACTCGATATTCGCCTCGCCTACGACCCCGGCCCGCCGCGCTATACCATCACGCTGACCCGCGCCGAAGGCGGCTGGCCCGAAGCGCCCGTGTTCGCGCTGCAATTCAATGGTCCCCGGCCCAACCTGATCACCACCGACCGCCACGTCATCGACGGCCCGGCCCTTTCAGTCACCGACCGGGGCTTTGGCAATGTGCTGGATGGGCTGCAATTCAACGATACCGTTACCGCGCTGACCGGCGATGCCGCGATCACGGTTCCGCTCACCGACGCCGCCGCTGCCATTGCCGCCTTTCGCGCCTGCACCGTGGCCCCGTCCGCCTGACCCCACCGCTTTAACGAAAGGCCCTGCCATGCCGCCTGAATTCCACCTTTTCGCCAACGGCCCACGCCCCGTCGCGCCGTTTTCCCATGCCGTGGAAACCGATGGCTGGGTGATCCTGACGGGGCAGATGCCGACCGACCCGAATGCCCCCGATGCGCCCCTGCCCCGGGGCATCGCGGCGCATGATGGACAATCTCGCACTCATTCTGGCCGAGCTTGGCCTTGATTTGACCCATGTCGTGCAGGCCCGCGCCTACCTGACCGAATTCGAGCGTGACTACGCCATATTCAACCAGACCTATCAAAGCTATTTCGATCCTGCCCGCCGACCTGCCCGCACAACCGTGGGCGTGACGGCGTTGGCCGTGGGGGCCCTGGTCGAGGTCGACTGCATCGCCCGCAGGCCCTGACCCTGCGCTTGGCCAATGCGGCGTCAGACCGGTCGCCGCTTACAATGTCACCCCCGGGGCCGGGCCCGACCTGGTGCCGACGCGTTTCAACGCCTCTGTCGATTAGCCTGCCCCAATGCTGCGCCTGCTTGCCGCTTTTCTGGTGCTTTCGACCGCCGACCGGCGACGATTGGCCCGCGTCGGGGCCGGTCAATCGACCTGGGCCGTGATCCTGGAAACCAACGCCGCCCGCGTCTGCGTCACCCTGCGTGGCAGCGAACGCATCACCGGCGGTCAGGCCCTGCTGAAAAACGGCGGTCAGCAGGCTTTGCAGGTCACATCCGACGGGCGCACGATCTGCGCCCCGGGCAACCCGTTCGACCTCGACCTGATCATCGTGAATTTCCAGTAACGCTACTGCGCCAGCCCCATCGCCTGCAAATGCGCCACACTTTCCGGCACACGGTCGAAATCGTTGATCTCGACAATCAGATGCGGGTTGGATTTGATCCGCGAAAGGGCCGCAAAGATCCCCTCCCACACGATATTGCCGCGCCCAATGGGCCAGTGCCGGTCGGCATAGCCATCGGCATCCTGCAGGTGGACATGAGCCAGCGCCTCGCCCGCGGCCGTAATGAAGCGATCGGCCGGCGGCGCGCCACAGGTGACATGTGCCCAATGCGCGTGGCCGGTATCAACCGACAGACGCA
>CAXBGQ010000218.1:0-5297 GCA_963975135.1 uncultured Nioella sp.
GGGCCCGACAAGGTGCTGGACGAAGTGGCCGCCCGCGCGCCGGATGGTTTCACCGATATAGCAGATGTGATGAGCGTCCGGGAACTGACCGAAATTGCGCAAAGCTACAAGGCTGTGGCGGGGTTCGATGTGGATCAGTTGAATGCCCGCGCGCCGTTGATCGAGCCGAAGACGTAAAAGGAACGGAACACCGATGAGTTTGGCAGCGGGGATGGAACGGGCGGTTGGCGGGGTCATTGAAAAATGCGCCCGCTGGCTGGCTTATGGCGGCGGCGTTTTGTTGGCGGGGGTCGCGGTGATGGTGGTTCTGTCGGTCATCGGGCGGGCGCTGGATGGGTTCGGTCTCAGTCCGATCCGCGGCGATTATGAACTGGTGCAGACCGGAGTGGGGTTGGCCGTTTTCGCCTTTCTGCCCTGGTGCCAGTATAATCGCGGCCATGTCAGCGTTGATATTCTGATCACCCAGTTTCCGCGGCGGGGCCAGGCGTTTTTTGGCCTGGTCGGCGACATCCTGATTACCTTGGCGGCGTTTGTCATCGCCTGGCGGATCTGGGTCGGGTTCGGCGAGAAGTTCCCGTTTGGCGGCGACGGCCTGCGCGAGGCGCTGGATATGGGATCACGGCCGTTTTTCCCTGAAACCACCTATGAGCTGGCGATCCCGATGTGGATGCCCTACGGGCTAGGCTTCCTGTTTTCGGCGCTCTTCTTTCTGACCGCGCTTTATACCGTCTGGCGATCGTTGAACTGGACCCTTCTGGGGCGGGAGCATCTGGCATGACCGGACTGGAACTTGCCATTGCGGCCTTTGCATTGATGCTGGTCGCCATATTTTTCCGTGTCCCCATAGGTGTGGCCATGGGCGTCACCGGCTTTGTCGGCACCTGGATCGTTTTGGGCCGGCCCAACGCGCCGCTCAGCCTGATGAAATCGCTGACCTATGAGACCTTTTCCAGCTATTCTCTGTCGATCGTGCCGCTGTTCCTGCTGATGGGACAATTTGCAACGAAATCGGGCATGTCGGCGGCGTTGTTCAAGGCGGCGTCAGATTGGTTGGGGCATCGAAGGGGCGGGGTTGCGATGGCGGCTGTGGGGGCCTGCGCGGGCTTCGGCGCGGTCTGCGGCTCGTCGCTGGCCACCGCCTCGACCATGGGGCAGGTGGCCTTGCCCGAGATGCGCAAACGCGGCTATTCCGATAGCCTGAGCACCGGGGTTCTGGCGGCAGGCGGCACGCTCGGCATCCTGATCCCGCCTTCGATCATCCTGGTGATCTATGCCATCCTGGCCGAACAGAATATCGTCAAGATGTTCATCGCGGCGTTGGTGCCGGGCATTCTGGCGGCACTTGGCTATATGGCGACGGTGGCCATTTATTGCTGGTTCAAGCCCGAGGCGGGTCCCGCGCTGGACCGGGTGCCAATGGGTGAACGCATCCGCGATCTGGGGCGGATCTGGCCGGTCGTGGTGATCTTTGGGCTGGTCATGGGCGGTATCGCGGCCGACTGGAACTGGGCGCAGGACGGCGTTCAGGCGCTCTTTACCCCCACCGAAGGGGCCGCCGTCGGTGCCGTGGCCACCGGGATTTATGGCGTGTTTTCGGGCGGTTTGACCTGGCGCGGCTTTCTCGATTCGGTGCTGTCGGCGGCCAGTTCCACCGCGATGATCTTTTTCATCGTTCTGGGCGCGCATCTGTTTAATTCCTTCCTGGCCTTTACGCAGGCCCCGCAGCAATTGGCCGATTGGATCAGCACGCAAGGTTTCGCGCCGCTTCTGGTTCTGACCATCATGTTGGTGACCTATCTGATCTTTGGCTGTGTGATGGATTCGCTCAGCATGATCCTGTTGACGATCCCGATCTTCTTTCCCATCGTGCAGGCGCTGGACTGGACCATTTTGGGCTATGCGATGGATCAGGAGCAATCGGCGATCTGGTTCGGTATCCTGGCGTTGATTGTGGTTGAGGTCGGGCTGATCACGCCGCCGGTGGGCATCAACCTTTTCATCATTAATTCGATGGCGCGCGATATTCCGATTGCCCGGACCTATGCCGGGGTTGCGCCCTTTGTGGCGTCTGATCTGTTGCGGGTGGTGGTGTTGGTGGCCTTTCCGGGCATTACGCTGTGGCTGGTGGGTGTGATGTTCTGAGATCGGATATTGACGGGGCGGGATGGGCGGATTAGACCGGCCCCCGCGTTGCCCGAGTGGCGGAATTGGTAGACGCAGCGGATTCAAAATCCGCCGCCGCAAGGCTTGCCGGTTCGAGTCCGGCCTCGGGTACCAAAGGCTTTTGCGCAGCGATTGGCGGCGCTGCGGATGGCAACCGCAATCGACGGCGCGCGGAGCGATGCGTGTGCTCGGCCGTCACTTGAATCCAACAGCATGAATTTGCACCGAAACCACGCAAGGGCTGCGGTCACTTGCGCCGTGCTGTGCGCAGGTTCTCGGAAAGTGAACCTGTTCCGAGAAAATTGCAGGTTCTTCTAAGAATGCCTGTGGCGGCCATGTGGGCCGGTTCGGAGCAGGGCCTATCTTGAGGGTGGATTTTCATCAGAGTGAGAGCGAAGGGTTAATAATTGATTAGTGGGTATAATGCTCGTTAACCAATTGAAAAGAATAAACTTATTGACTTATCGAGCGGTCTCTGGCATACCTTGTGACATGCTGGAAGAAATGGGCAAACGGCCCCGGGGGTGACCTCGGAGGTCGTTTTTCGTTTCTGCTCGTGCGGGTTTATTTGAAAGCACGAGGATAACGCCAATTATGACAATGATGTCTGAACTGGACGCCGCGCGGGCCGAGCAATTGCTGGGACGTGCAATGAACGCGTTTGAAACGGCACAGGAGGTGCTGGATCGGGCGGTCGAAAAACTGAAGTCTGAAGAGCGGGTCTCGGGGACGGATCTGACCAAGGACATCAGAGAGATGAACAACGCCCTTCTGATGGCGTTGAGCCTGGAGGAGAAAGCCCGTGTCGCAGGTGGAAAAGGACGAGTTGGGGCGGGGAGCCTCGATCTTGAGGCCGCACGGGTTGAGATCGGGTGCCGGCTTGATTGCCTCAGAGCCGCCGGAGGTGGCGGAGGCGTTTCTGGCGGGGCTGAGTGACGCGGGCCTGGCGGCATTGCCCTGGCTTTTTGAGTTCTGGGCCCTGCCGCATCAATTGCCGCCCGAGGGGGACTGGAAGACCTGGGTGATCCTGGGCGGTCGCGGCGCGGGCAAGACCCGCGCCGGGGCCGAATGGGTGCGGTCGATGGTTGAGGGGGCGGGGCCGGGTGATCCCGGCCGCGCCCGCCGGGTGGCTCTGGTGGGGGAGACCTATGATCAGGCGCTGGCGGTGATGGTGAAGGGGGAGAGCGGGATATTGGCCTGTTCTCCGCCTGATCGGTGTCCGCGCTGGGTGGCGGGCGAACGGATGCTGGTCTGGCCCAACGGGGCGGAGGCGCGGCTTTATTCAGCGCATGATCCGGAGGCGTTGCGGGGACCGCAATTCGATGCCGCCTGGATCGACGAACTGGCGAAATGGAAGCGCGCCGAGGAGACCTGGGACATGCTGCAATTCGGGCTGCGACTTGGTGCCGATCCGCGTCAGGTGGTGACGACGACGCCGCGCAATGTGCAGGTGTTGAAGGATTTGCTGGCGCGGGGGAACACGGTGATGACGCATGCGCCGACCGAGGCCAACCGGGCTTATCTGGCGGATAGCTTTCTGGAGGATGTGCGGGAACGCTACGGCAATACCAAGCTGGGCCGTCAGGAGCTCGATGGTGAACTGGTCGAGGATATGGAGGGCGCGTTGTGGGCGCGGGCCGCGTTGGACGGGGCGCGGGTGGCAGACGTGCCGGAGGGCGCGCGGGTGACCGTTGCGGTCGATCCGCCGGTGACGGGGCACAAGGGCTCGGATGCCTGCGGGATCGTGGTCGTGGCGGTCGTTCAAAAGGGTCCGCCGAAGGATTGGCACGCGGTGGTGATCGAGGATTGCTCGGTCCAGGGGGTGTCGGCGCATCAATGGGCCGAGCGGGCGGTGGCGGCCTATGAGCGGCACGGGGCCGCCCGGATGGTGGCCGAGGTCAATCAGGGTGGCGATCTCGTGTTGGATGCCGTGCGCGCGATCGATCCGCTGGTCAATGTGCAGTCGGTGCGCGCCTCGCGCGGGAAAGTGGCGCGGGCGGAGCCGGTGGCGGCGCTTTATGAGCAGGGCCGGGTGGCCCATATGCCGGGGCTGGCGGCGCTGGAGGACGAGATGTGCCGGATGACGATGACCGGCTATCAGGGGCGCGGCAGCCCCGACCGGGTGGATGCTCTGGTCTGGGCGCTGACCGATGGCATGATCGTACCAGCGCGGGCCGTGGCGCGGCCGGGGCTGCGCCAGATCTGAGACTGTGAACCGAAACGAGGGGTGCTGGGCCGCCCTGTTCGAGCGTCTTTGCCGGAGCCGGCGGGGCGCTTTTTTTGATGGATCTAGGAGACATGGCTATGGTGTTGGATTTCTTGCGCAAACCGGAGCCGGTGGTGCCCGAGGTGAAGGCTTCGGCGACGGGCCGGGTGGTGGCCTGGGCGGGGGCAGGGCGCGTGGCCTGGAGCCCGCGCGATACGGTTTCGCTGATGAAAACCGGGTTCGCGGGCAATCCGGTGGGGTTCCGGTCGGTCAAGCTGATTGCCGAGGCCGCTGCTGCGCTGCCGCTGATCTGTCAGGATGTCGAGCGGCGCTACGAGGTGCACCCGGTGCTGGGCCTGATGGCGCGGCCCAATGCGGCGCAGGGGCGGGCGGAGCTGCTGGAGGCGCTTTATGCGCAGCTGCTGTTGTCGGGCAACGGGTATGTCGAGGCGGTAAGCCCTGAGGGCGATGTGCCCGAAGAGCTGCATGTGCTGCGGTCCGACCGGATGGGTCTGGTGCCGGGGGCCGATGGCTGGCCGGTGGCCTATGATTATACGGTGGGGGCGAGGAAACATCGGTTTGACGCGCGCGGGCTGTCGCCGATCTGCCATATCAAGCTGTTTCATCCGCAGGACGATCATTATGGCCTCAGCCCGATGCAGGCGGCGGCCAATGCGCTGGATGTCCATAACAGCGCCTCGCGCTGGTCCAAGGCGCTGTTGGACAATGCGGCCCGGCCTTCGGGCGCAATTGTCTATCGCGGCGCGGATGGCGCGGGCACGATGACCACGGATCAGTTCGAGCGGCTGCAAAACGAAATGGAGAGCCACCATCAGGGCGCGCGCAATGCCGGGCGGCCGATGCTGCTGGAAGGCGGGCTGGACTGGAAGCCGATGGGGTTCAGCCCGCAGGATATGGAGTTCCAGAA
>CAXBGQ010000219.1:0-5255 GCA_963975135.1 uncultured Nioella sp.
CGTTCCAGCAGCACCGCGCGAAATCCCTGCGCGCGCAGGCGATCCAGGATCCACGCTGATGGCTTGCGTGCGCGAAGCCGCCACAAGCGCGGCGCGCAGATCGTCCGAGGCACCGGCCACCTGAAATTGCATCGGCGTCTGCGCCAGCGCCGCACCGGCCATCAGGCATAACGAGACACTGAGGGCGAGAGGGCGGCGCATCTGGCGGGTCCGGGGCAGCATTTCCTCAAATCTAGGGGAGCAGGGCGGCGCGCGCCACAAGCAAAGACGAAATTCACCCGGACGACGGCACCGGGCGGACCCGCAAGGGCCGAAATGGCGATATTCCGCCGCCCGAGGCCGCTCAGACCGGGCAAACCACGTTGGTCAGGCCCGTGCCCAAAGAAGGAAAACAGGGCGTCACGACCTCGTATTTTGCGGGATATGCGTCCCAGCCCAATGAACCACAAAGCATTGCCGTGTCATGCATCGACCCTTCGTCACAGTAATGGGCGGCATAGTCAGGCAGCACTTTCACGAACGTCGCATCGCCCACCACGCGGCGTTCGTCGTGCACCGTGCACCGTGCACCAGGCCGCGACCGAGACCAGGTTCAGAACACCCGGCGGCAGGCCCGCCTTTTCCGCGATTTCGACCAGCAGGCGGGCGGACAGCGGCGAGGCTTCGGCCGGCTTGTTGACCACGGTGCAACCCGCCGCCAGCGCCGTGGTAGTCTTTCACGTCGAGAGCATGAAGGCCGTGTTCCAGGGCGTGATGACGCCGCCTAGGCGGAACCGTTCAAGATAACCAATCTGTTTCTCGATATTACGGACCAGGTCGGACATCGGGCAGTTCCTCCTCATTCAGTTGTGATGTTAAGCATCCCCCTTAACGTGTCAACTAATCGGTGCAATTCGGCTTGTCCGATCGGAAACGCTTAGGATATTCAGTATTTGAGTGATCCCCAACGCCCGGAGCCCCACCGAGATGAGCGCCGATCTGCCCCCCGCCCGCCGGTCCCTGCCCTTTGCCCTGCTGCGCGCACGCGACAAGGTTATGGCCCCGATCCGCGACATGCTGGCCGCCAGCGGCATCACCGAACAGCAGTGGCGCGTGTTGCGGGTGTTGTCCGATAATGGCGCGATGGATGCCAGCAAACTGGCCGAACAGTCCAGCCTCTTGTTGCCCAGCCTGACCCGGATCGCGCAGACCATGGTTGCCAACGGGTTGATCACGCGGGCCACGGACACGCAGGATCGCCGCCGTCTGGTGGTGACGATCACGACCGCCGGGCAGGCGATCATCGACGACAACCGCACTGAAACCGCCCGCATCGCAGAGCGGTTCGAGGATGTGCTGGGCCGCGAAAAGCTGGATGAGCTATTGAACATGCTGGCCCGGCTGGACGACCTGTAAGCGGATCACACCGACCGGGTGATACCGCCATCGACGCGGATATTCTGCCCGGTGATATAGCCCGCCCCATCCGAGGCAAGAAACGCCACGGTCTTGCCAATCTCATCCAGCGATTTGCCATAGCGGCCCATCGGCACCCGCGCGCGAAACTCCTCTTTCTCGGGCAGGCTGTCGATGAACCCCGGCAGGACGTTGTTCATGCGGATGTTTTCGGGCGCGTATTTATCGGCAAAGAGCTTGGTAAAGGCCGCTAGCCCGGCGCGAAACACGCCCGATGTCGGAAAGACCGGATCGGGTTCAAACGCCGCAAAGGTCGAGATATTTATGATCGCGCCGCCGCCCTGCGCCTGCATGATCGGCGTGACCAACCGGGTCGGGCGCACCACGTTCATGAAGTAGACATCCATGCCGGTATGCCAATCCGCGTCGGTCAGCTCCAGCACCGGGGCGCGGGGGCCGTGGCCTGCGGAATTGACCAGCACATCGATGCGGCCCCAAGCGGCCATGGCGGCATCGACCAGCGCTTGCAGGTCCTCATTCGACTGGTTGGTGCCAGTGACGCCAACCCCGCCCAGTTCCTTGGCCAGTGCTTCACCCTTGCCAGACGAGGACAGGATGGCGACCTTGAAGCCATCGGCGGCCAGCGCGCGGGCCGAATCCGCGCCCATGCCGCTACCGCCCGCCGTGATCAGCGCTACTTTTACATCGCCCATGTCGCGTCCTTCTCAGGTGGTTTTCTTGTCATCGACAATGTTCATCGTGGCCACACCGCTATTGCCCAGTTCGACCGAGGCAAATGGCCCGCCATGGCACATATGGCCGGGATCGGCGGGATCCATCGGGTCGGCATCGGCCAGCACTTCGGCGGCATAGATCTCGGCATTGTCCTTGGGCTTGTAGCCAAGGAATGCGGCCTTCGCGTTATCGACCGGCGCGCGGTCATTGTTGGAGACACCATAGACCACGGCAAAGCCCGTCACCGGCGTGTCGATGGCGCGGGTCACAAGCTGAATCAGGTCATCATAGCTGAGCCACGATCCAAGCGAGCGCGGGTTATTGACCTGCGCCGCGCTCAGGATGCGCAAATGCACGCTTTCCAGGCCGCGCTTGTCCCAATACATGCTGCCCAGATCCTCAGCAAAGCACTTGGCCAGGCCATAGAACGTGTCGGGCCGGTGGGGCGCGTCGGTGCCGATGAAATCGGTCTTGGGGTGCATCCCCACGGCATGGATCGAGCTGGCATAGACCACCCGGCGCAGGCCGTTGCGATAGGCCGCCTCCCAGACATTATAGGCCCCGATGAAATTCGGCCCCAGCAGTTTTTCAAACGGCCCCTCGTCGCAATAGGCCCCGAAATGGATCACCATATCGGCCCCCTCAAGCACCGCGACCATGGCGTCGAGATCCGCCAGATCGGCGCGTATATAGGCCTCGCCGGGGTAAAGCTGTCCGATATCCTCGACAATATCGGTCGAGACCAGCGTGTCGCACATCGCGGCCAGAGGCTCGCGCAGGTATGATCCCAGACGGCCCGCGGCCCCGGTCAGAACGAGTTTCTTCATGTCATGTATTTCCTTATTCCAAACGGCCCTTCACATCGGCCAAAAGCGTATCGGCGGCCCGCGCCAACAGGCCGGTATCCAGCCCGCAGGCCACGAAGCTAAAGCCTTCCCTTAACAGATCAGCGGCAAAACCCGGATTCGCAACTAGCGTGCCCACCGGCATGCCCCGCGCGATCAGTTTTTGCGCCACCGGGCGGATCAGCGCCCAGACATCCGGGTCCATCGGGCGGCCCAGCTTGCCGATATCGGCCGCGATATCGGCCGGGCCGAAAAAGATGCCGTCGACCCCATCAACATCGGCAATGGCCTCGGCCTGCTCAAGTGCCGTGGCCGTTTCCAGCTGCAACAGCACCGAGGTTTCCGCCTCGACCCGATCCAGATAATCGGTGACCCGGCCAAATCTGGTGGCCCGTGTCGTGCCCGACACACCGCGCACGCCCCCCGGCGGATAGCGGGTGGCGGCCACTGCGCGCTCGGCCTCCTCAACGCTCTGGATCATCGGGAAAAGCAACCCTTGCGCACCCAGATCCAGCAGCCGCTTCACCGCCACGGTGTCATTCCATTCCACCCGCACCAGCGCGGTGGTGGTGCTGGAGGCAAAGACCTGCAACTGGCCCAGAACCGAGAGGTAATCATTTGGCGCATGCTCCATATCGATCAGCGCCCAGTCGAACCCGGCATGGGCCGTGACCTCGGCGGCCACGTTGCTGCACAGGCTGATCCAGAGGCCGACCTGTTTGTCGCCTGCCGCCAACGCGCGGGCAAAGGGGTTCGGCGGCAGGTTCATATCACGGCCTTTTCTATGATGGGTGTGTTGGTCACGATCCGCTCGTAATTGAACGGGCTGAGATCAAGGCTACGATATTCGCCATGGGTCAGCAATTCCGCCGTGCCGCGCCCCATGGCGGGCGATTGTTGCAGGCCATGGCCGGAAAACCCGTTCAGAAAATAGAAATTTTCGACCTCGGTATGCGGCCCCATGATGGCGTTGTGATCGAAGGTATTCCAGGCGTAATGCCCGGCCCATTCGCTGGTCACCCGGATCGCCTCGAAAGCCGGAATGCGGCTCGCCAGAACCGGCCAGACATGATCGGACCAGAGCGCGTGATCCATTGTGAAATCGTCATAATCGACCGCCGGATCATGGGCGCTGTGGCCACCGGCCTGATAATAGCTGCTGCCCTCCTGACGGACATGCACGCCCGAAGGGTCGATGGTCAGCGGCAGCGGCCGATCGAGCGGTTTCTCGGCCTGAAACACCCAAGTATAGCGTTTGCGCGGCTCGACCGGAACCGTAATCCCGGCCATCCGGGCCGTGCGCGCAGCCCGCGGGCCGCTTGCGTTCAGCACCTTGCCGCAGGCAATCACCGCGCCCGATTTCAGCGTCACGCTTTCAACCCGCGTGCCCGCCGCGTTACGGGTCATGGCGACCACCTCATCGCTGACAAATTCAACGCCGCGCCGTTTCGCGGACCGCCGCCACCAGTCGAACACCGTGCTACCGTCGAAATAGCCCTCGTTAAGGGTGTTGTGGCTGCCAAGGACGATGTCGTCGAGCTGGTAGAACGGGTATTCCGCCCGGATCTGGTCAGGTGTCATCAGCCGGGTGCCGGCACCGCAGGCGACCTGCACGGCATGGGCTTCGCGCAATGTACCCGCAAATTCCTCGGTATCGGCCAGATACATATAGCCGAAATTCTGGATCTTCAGCGCCGGGGCCTCGGGCTCGTTCATCTGGCCCGCCAGATCGGTCACGAACGCGGCCGCAAATTGCGAGATCTGGACATTCAGAGGGGCCGAAAACTGCTGCCGCATACAGCTGTTGGTATGGGCGGTGGAGCATTGCGAATAGCTCGGGTCCATCTCAACCACCAGCACGCGGCCATCGAAATCGGCATCGTCGGACAGGAACCAGGCGGCCGAGGCCCCCATCATCGCGCCGCCGATAATGACGATGTCATAGCTGGAATGCTGTGGCTGGCCGGTCACGTGACATCCTCCCCCTTGCGCATCGCGGCCTGCACCTCGGCAATCTCGGCGGCGCTGAGCCCATAGTCGCGCGCCGCCACGTCGGCGGAGATATAGCCGCGCGCCAGATCGCGCCGCACGGCGTTTGCATCGCGCCCGCCCGGATCACCGTAACCGGCACCGCCGGGAAAGGCCAAGACCACACGCTGCCCGTGCGGCACGAACTGTTTGCCCTTACCGCGCATCGCGGCCCCGTCGTCGCGGGCGATGGTGGTGGGGGCACCGGCGGCACCGCCGCGCCGCCCGCGCGCCGGGTGATCGACGCGGTCG
>CAXBGQ010000220.1:0-5226 GCA_963975135.1 uncultured Nioella sp.
CATCTTCCCCGGCATTCAGGGCGGCCCCCTGATGCATGTGATCGCCGCCAAGGCAGTGGCGTTCGGTGAGGCGCTGCGCCCCGATTTCAAGGATTATATCGCGCAGGTCATCACCAATGCGCAGGCGCTGTCGGATCAGTTGATCAAGGGCGGGCTCGATACCGTGACGCACGGCACTGACACGCATGTCGTTCTGGTCGATCTGCGGCCCAAGGGCGTCAAGGGCAACGTTACCGAAAAGGCGCTTGGCCGGGCCCATATCACGACCAACAAGAACGGTGTGCCGTTTGACCCCGAAAAGCCCACCATCACCAGCGGCATCCGGCTTGGCTCGCCTGCCGGCACCACGCGCGGCTTTGGCGAGGCCGAGTTCCGCCAGATCGCCGATTGGATCATCGAAGTGGTCGACGGGCTGGCGGCAAATGGCGAAGACGGCAATGGCGCGGTTGAAGAAAAGGTCAAATCCGAGGTCGCGGATATGTGTGCCCGCTTCCCGGTTTATCCCGACCTCTGATCGCGGGTAAAACCTGAACCACATGGCCCCGGCGGTAATTCGCCGGGGCTTTTTCTTTCAACGCGCAACGTTAACTCACGTCAATGCGGCAGCCCATCCGCGCCATCATACTCGGACCGCCAATAAACCAAGTGTGGAGAGAGAGTGTGGAAGACGTTGAAAGACTTCTCAAAGGCACGGTCGAAGAACTTGACCGCCTGTTGAATGCAAAGAACGTGTTAGGGGATCCGATCGAAAAGGATGGGGCCACCATCATTCCGATTGTCAGTTTTGGTTTCGGCTTTGGTGCTGGCGGCACATCGGGCGGCAAATCGGGCGACAGGGGCGGCACCGGGGCCGGTGGCGGCATCAGGCCGCTTGGCGCGATCATCATTGACGCAGAAGGCGCGCGGGTCGAGGCGGTGAAGGGCGCGGTCTCGGATATTGCCGAGATGGTCGCCGAAACCACCTCAAAGGCGATCACGTCGATCACCGAAAAGGCAAGCGGCGGCTGATCCGATGGGATTGGCGATTGCGGTGCTGCTGTCGTTTCTGGCCGGTTTGTTGGCGGTCCTGATCGTGATCGTCATCGTTCCGATCCATCTGAACGTGACGGCGCAATCAGGCGGCACGCCTGCGATCCGTCTGCAGCTGCGCCTCCTTAGCGCGGGCTTGCCGCCGCTGGTCACGCTGACTCCGGGGGGTGGCTCGGACCGAAAGGAACCGGCCGCGCGACCGGCAAAGGTGCTGTCGAAAAGGAAAAAACGAACCCGAGGCTGGTTTTCCGCGCGGCTGCGCCAAAGCCTGCCGCGACTGCTGACCAACGTTCCGGGACTGATTGCCGATACGCTGTCCGGCATCCATCTGGATCTGCTGCATGCCAAGGGGTGTTTCGGGTTCTCCGACCCGGCGGAAACCGGTCGCGTGTTCGGCCAGCTTTGCCCGGTTATCTATGCCCTTCCGACGGAGCGGATCGACCTGACCTGCACGCCGGATTTCAACCGTCGCTGTCTGGAAGGAGAGCTCGAGCTGGCCCTGCATTTCCAGATCATCCGGTTGGCCTCCCCCACTTTTGGGCTATTGTGGAGGGCCGTGATTTGGCCGAAATGACGCTCCGGCTCGACCCTCCACTGACCATTTGCGGCTTCAGCCTACAGGTGGCGTGCCGCGTGGAAGTCCGTGTCATGAGGGCCAGATCGGGCGCTACGGGGCAGTGCCGCAAAGAGCCCGTTGCCATCTGCGTAAGCCACGAAGGGCGCGGGCGGTGGTATCATATCGGCCCGGAGCCGCTTGCCCCCGCCACAGCCGCCGCGCTGTTGCGGGATCTGGAGGCGTTGAGCGGTGATCCCATCGCCCCATAGGCTTATCCCGCGATCAGCAATTCGCGCGGGTATTCTGTCAGGTAGTCGCACCCGGTTTCCGTCACAACCACCGAATCCCCGATCCGTCCGCCGCATTGCCCATCCAACGAGATGCCGCCATCTACCGCAAATGTCATTCCCGGCTGCAGCAAGGTCACATCGCCTGGTTTCAGCTCAGGGGCCTCCAGATAGCTCATCCCGATGGAGCGTCCGGTGCGATATCCGGTCTGGTAACCGCGCGCGTGGTAGACCTCGTCGGCGGCTTCGGCCACCGATTGCGCCGTCACGCCGGGGCGGATCGCGGCAATCGCGGCCTGTTGCGCGGCAATTGCGGCCTCCTGCACCCGGGCCGCCGCATCGCTGGCGTGGCCGATGAAAAACATCCGGTCAAAGCCCAGTTTATAGAGTTTGAACTGCGCCATGTTGCAGAAACAGAAATAGACCGGGTCGCCCGCCTGCAGCAGTTTCACGCTGGCGCGCCTGTGCACCATCGAGGTGTCGGACCCCGATTGCATCACCTGAAGCCCGTGTATCATTGGCGAAACGAAGGCCTCCCACCCGCGCGCCGTCAAAAACCCCGCCGCCCTGCGCGTGCCGGCTGCGATGACGGCAAGCGCCGCCTCATATTCCGGCGCGCCCTCGGACAGCGCCTGATGCGCCGCCCCCATCATCGCCCCCGCCACCGCACCCGCCTGCCGCATCACCGCAATTTCGGCGGGCGATTTGATCATCCGCAGCGCCGCCAACAGGGGCGAGACATCGCGCAGATCGGTATCGGGCATCTGTGCGTCGAACCAGTTGCGCAGGATCGCGGGGATCGACCCCTTTTCGACACCCACGCTCTGCGCGCGCCCCAAAAGCCCCGGCAACAGGTTGGACCAGTGATTGTTGCCCATATCCTCCCAGGTTACGATCTCATCGACCCAGGTCATCGCCGCCACCATCTCGGATTCCATGAGCGGCGTCAGGACCACGGGATCGGCATCGGGGCGCACGATCAGGCAGGTGGGGCGGCCAAACTCGACCCCAAGATAGCCCCAGAACCCGGCCAGATAAGCGATTGAGGCCTCGTCGGTGATCAGGGCCAGTTCGATCCCGTCAGCGGCCAGACGGCGCTGAAATTCCCTATGTCTTTCCCGCGCTTCTTGCAGCATCACAGCCTCCCTTGCCAAATCCCGCCCTCTAGCATCAGGGACAAACGCAACCGTCCGGTCAAGCACCCACCGATTTACGCACCATATCCCAATAGATCCCTTCGACATCGCCGCGCGCCAGCCGCCCGCCCTCACGATACCAGGTATTGACCCCGGTCAGCATGGCGATGATGGCGAGCGTGGCCAGTTTGCTGTCGGGCAGATCGAAATCGCCATTGGCCTGGCCCGCCTTCAAAATGGCCTCCAACCGATCCTCATAGGCGCGCCGCAATGCTTCGATCACGGCGAAATTCTCGGGCTCCAGATTGCGCAGTTCCATATAGGCGATGAAGACCAGTTCGGGCCGGTCCAGGTGATACCCGATGTGATGGCGGCAAAACGCTTCCAACTGATCCAGAGGGGGGGCTTGCGGGGTTTGCCAGCTGGCCAGCAGATCCTCCATGTGGTCGCGCATCAGATCAAATAAAAGCGTTTGTTTATCAGGGGTATAGAGGTATAGCGCCCCGGCCTGCACGCCGACCTCGCCCGCGATCTGACGCATCGAAACGGCGGCAAACCCGTGCCGTGCAAAGAGCCGCAAGGCGGCTTTGCGCACCTTGGGACCGGTAATATCCGCGTGGGAACCTTGTTTGCGTGCCATGAGCGTAGAGTATCTGAACGCACGTTCAATTCAAGCCGGCGCTGGACCTTGCTGGCCCATCCACGGTAAGCTTGGGCAAATGACACAGGCAGGGGCGGCCCCGCGTGATGCGACTTTTTCTTTTCCTCACGGCGCTGGCGGCGCTCAGCGCCTGTTCGGTGCGCGCGCCGGAGCTTGATGCCACCTTTTCGGTGCAAAGCCGCAATGCCGAGTGGCCCGAACTGGTGCCGCTCGGGCCGCTTTTGGCGGGCACCGAGGATCTGGACCTTGACCGCAACAGCGAAATCGGGCCCGATTTGCAGGCGCGCGCTGCCGATCTGCGCCGCCGCGCCGCCATTTTGCGCGCCCTTCGGCTGACTTAACCCGCGCGCCTGCGTTGCGCCCCCCGAAAGGGTCGGCTAACAGTTGCCGGACTGTCATTTCTTTTGCCGGAGGCCCGCGCCCCATGTCAGACCAGCTTCGCCTTGGGATCGCCGGGCTTGGCACCGTCGGGATCGGTGTCGTCAAGATCATCCAGCAAAAGGCCAACCTGCTGGCCGCGCGCGCCGGACGGCCCGTGGTGATCACCGCCGTCTCCGCCCGCACCCGCGACAAGGATCGCGGCGTCGACCTTTCGGCCTATGCGTGGGAGGATGACCCGGTCGTGCTGGCCGCGCGCGACGATGTGGACGTGTTCGTGGAACTGATGGGCGGGTCGGATGGCCCGGCCAAGGCCGCGACCGAGGCCGCGATCGCGGCGGGCAAGGACGTGGTCACCGCGAACAAGGCGATGCTGGCGGTGAACGGCCAGGCGCTGGCGGAACTGGCCGAGGCCGCAGGTCGCGTGATCCGGTTCGAGGCCGCCGTCGCGGGCGGCATCCCGGTGGTCAAGGCCCTGACCGAGGGGCTGGCCGGCAATCAGGTTTCCCGCGTCATGGGCGTGATGAACGGCACCTGCAACTATATCCTGACCCGCATGCAATCGGCAGGCCTGCCCTATGCCCAAGTCTTCGACGAGGCCGCCAAACTGGGCTATCTCGAGGCAGATCCGACACTCGACGTGGGCGGCATCGACGCCGGTCACAAGCTGGCGCTGCTCGCGTCCATCGCCTTTGGCTGTCAGGTGAATTTCGACGGTGTCACGCTGGAGGGGATCGAGAAAATCACCATCGAGGATATCCGCCACGCCGCCGATATGGGCTATCGTATCAAACTGCTGGGCGTGGCCCAGATGACAGGGCGCGGCCTTGAACAGCGCATGTCGCCCTGCCTTGTGCCCGATACCAGCCCGCTTGGACAGCTTGAAGGCGGCACCAATATGGTTGTGCTGGAAGGCGACAATGTCGAACAGATCGTGCTGCGCGGTCCCGGTGCGGGCATGGGCCCCACGGCGAGCGCGGTGATGGGCGATGTGATGGACATCGCGCGCGGCGCCCGCCTGCCCACCTTTGGCCAACCCGCCGCCAGCCTTGCGCGGTGCCAGACCGCGACCAGCGCCACCCCCGCCCCCTATTACATGCGCATGTCGCTGATCGACAAACCGGGTGCCTTGGCGAAGGTTGCGACCCTTCTGGGCGAGGCCGGTATTTCCATCGACCG
>CAXBGQ010000221.1:0-5215 GCA_963975135.1 uncultured Nioella sp.
TGACGTCCTTGGCAGCCATGTCAGCTTGCTCCTTGAATATCTGGTTGTCGTCGGGCGGGGATCACCCCGCCGCGTGGATAGCGCTGGCTCAGGAAATGATCCCGAGGATGTCGCTTTCCTTCATGATCAGCAGTTCCTTGCCGTCAACGGTCACTTCGGTGCCGGACCATTTGCCGAACAGGATCTTGTCGCCTTCCTTGACGTCCATGGCGATGCGGTCGCCATCATCGTCCTTGGCGCCAGCGCCAACAGCAACAACCAGGCCTTCGGCCGGTTTTTCTTTTGCGCTGTCGGGGATGATCAGGCCGCCTGCGGTCTTGTCGTCGCTTTCGATGCGCTCAACCAGGACCCGGTCATGCAGAGGTGCAAATGCCATCTGTCGAACTCTCCTTCGGTTCGTGTTTTTTCCATCGTTATCACTCAACCTGTTCGAGTGATAACGAGCGGTAGATAGGCGGGGGGTGGGGACGAGTCAACAAGCGGCCGCAAAACAAATCGCCCCGCTTTTGTGCGAAACGGCCCGGGTCCCGCGGCGAACGCGCGCTGAGCCGTGCGCAATCGCCTCATGACAACCCCGCGCCGCGCGCCTATAAGACGCGAAATTTCGTAGATGATTGACGGATCCCACCCCATGACCACGCTTGTATTCGGCCACAAATCCCCCGACACCGATTCCACCGGATCGCCTCTGATCTGGGCCTGGTATCTCAATGAAGTGAAAGGCGAGGATGCCGCCGCCAAGCTGCTTGGCGAACCCAATACCGAGGCCGCTTTCGTGCTGGACCGCTGGAACCTGGACAAGCCCGAGATCATCTCGGATGTGGCCGCGGGCACGCCTGTCGTGATCGTCGACACCAACAACCCCGCCGAGCTGCCCGCAGGCATCAATGACGCCGACATTCTGGCCATCATCGACCATCACAAGCTGGTCGGCGGGCTGGAAACCAAGGGGCCGATCGATATCACCATCCGGCCCGTCGCCTGCACCGCGACCATCATGCATGACCTGATGGGTGCCGATGCCGCCCGGATGCCCGAGGCGATCAAGGGTGCGATGCTGTCTTGCATCCTCTCGGACACGCTGGAGTTTCGCTCGCCCACCACCACCGATGCCGACCGCGCCGTGGTGGCCGCGCTGGCCGCCGATCTGGGCGTCGACGTAGCGGCCTACGCGGCCGAGATGTTTGCCGCCAAATCGGATGTCTCGCGCTTTTCCGACGCCGAGCTTTTGCGCATGGACAGCAAGGAATTTACCGTCGAAGGCACCAAGTTCCGGGTCTCGGTTCTGGAAACCACCTCGCCCGACACGGTTCTGGCGCGCAAGGACAGCCTGATGGAGACCATGACCAGGGTAGCCGCAGAAGACGGCGTCGATCAGGTGCTGTTGTTCGTCGTCGATATCCTGAACGAAGAAAGCACCATGCTGATCCCCAACGCGCTGACCAAACAGGTGGCCGAGGCCAGCTTTGCCACCGCCTGTGGCAACGCCGATTGCGTGGTTTTGCCGGGTGTCGTCAGCCGCAAGAAACAGATCATCCCCAATCTGGCGCTCTGATCCGCGCGCCAGCTATTACTCAGCTTTCCGGCAAGGGGGTGGCCAAATCGGCCGCCCCTTTTTCTTTTGCGCCGGCCGGCCCGATTCCAGCCGACCCCGGTCCACCGGAAAAGGAATCGCTGACCAAATGGTCAAAACCGGTCATGATCCTGCCATACGCGCAAAAAAACATCCCTCAGGAGGTTCCCCCAATGGCATTCATCATTGACCGCCGCGCCTTTTTGGCAGGCACCGCCAGCTTCATCGCGCTGCACCCGTTTTCCGCCAATGCCCAGGCCGGTCAGGCGCATCTCAGGATCATGGAAACCACCGATCTTCATGTCCACGTATTCCCCTATGACTATTACGGCGACCGTGCGGTCGATACGCTCGGCCTGTCACGCACCGCGACGCTCATTCAGGCGGTGCGCGACGAAAGCACCAATTCGATGCTGCTCGACAATGGCGATTTCCTGCAAGGCAACCCGATGGGCGATTACATCGCCTATGAACGCGGCATGGCCGAGGGCGACAGCCACCCGATCATCAACGCGATGAACACGCTCGGCTATCAGGCCTCGACGCTTGGCAATCACGAGTTCAACTATGGGCTGAGCTTCCTGCTCAACTCGGTCGCGGGGGCCAATTTTCCCGTGGTCTCGGCCAATGTGGTGCGCGAAATGGGGGCCTCGCCGCGCGAGGATACCACCCTGCTGCCGCCCTATGTGATCATCGACCATCAGGTCACCGATGGCGCGGGCGCGAGCCATGATATCCGCATTGGGCTGATTGGCTTCGTGCCGCCGCAAATCATGAACTGGGACCGCCGCCATCTGGAAGGCAACGTGCAGACCCGCGACATCGTCAATACCGCCCGCGCCTATGTGCCGCAAATGCGCGAGGAAGGGGCCGACCTGATCATCGCGCTCAGCCATTCGGGCATCGGTGAGGCCGACCATATCGAGGGCCAGGAAAACGCCTCGATCCCGCTGGCCGCGGTCGAGGGGATCGACGCCATCCTGACCGGCCACCACCACCGCGTTTTCCCCGGACCGAATTATGCCGGAACGCCCGGTGTCGATGCCGAGGCCGGCACCATTATGGGCAAACCCGCCACGATGGGCGGGTTCTGGGGCTCACATATGGGCCTTGTCGATCTGATGCTGGAAAACGAGGGCGGCACCTGGCGGATCGTGGCGCATGAAAGCGAAGCGCGGCCCATTTCGATGCGCAACGAGGATCGCTCGATTACGCCGCTGGTCGAAAGCGTGCCCTCGGTCGAGGCGGCGGCACAGGCGGAACATGAGGCAACGCTCGCCTATGTCCGCCGCGCGGTGGGCCGCACCGAGGCCCCGCTGCACAGCTATTTCGCGCTGGTCGCCGATGATCCCTCGGTGCAGATCGTTTCCATCGCCCAGACCTGGTATATCGAACAGATGATGCAGGGCACCGAATATGAGGGCCTGCCGATCCTGTCCGCCGCCGCGCCGTTCAAGGCCGGAGGCCGGGGTGGCCCCTCCTATTACACCGACGTGCCGGTGGGCGATGTGGCGATCCGCAACGTGGCCGATCTCTACCTTTACCCAAACACCGTGCGCGCGGTGCTGGTCACGGGCGACGAGTTGCAGGGCTGGTTGGAACGCTCTGCCGGGATCTTCAACCAGATCACACCGGGCGAGGCCGATCAGGTGCTGCTCAACAACGAGTTTCCGTCCTATAATTTCGACGTGATCGACGGGGTGGAATACCAGATCGACCTGAGCCAACCCTCGCGGTTCACCTCCCGTGGCGAGCCGCTGAACCCCGATGCCAGCCGCATCGTGAACCTCACCTATAATGGCGCGCCGGTGACGCCCGACATGCAGTTTGTCGTCGCGACCAACAATTACCGCGCCGGCGGCGGCGGGTCGTTCCCAGGTGCCGGGCCCGAAACGGTGATCTTCGAAGGGCCCGACACCAACCGCGACGTGATCGTGCGCTATATCGTGGAACAGGGCAGCATCAATCCCGCCGCCGATGCCAACTGGTCCTTTGCCCCGTTGCCTGACACGTCCGTACTGTTTGATACCGGCCCCGCCGCCGCGCCCTACGCCGACAGCGTGCCGGGCGTGTCGATCGAGCCCGCGGGCGACGGCCCTGACGGCTTTGCACGGTTCCGCATTTCGCTTTGAAATATAATTGGGGGGAGAAGACACCCTTCCCCCCCTTCATCTTGGCGAAAATACCTCGGGGGTTTGGGGGTGGCACCCCCAAGCTTCCTTTTCAACGCGTGCACGGCCCTATAAGAAGCCCGGGCTTTCCGCTCTAAGGTCCGACCATGACACAGATCATCCGCTCGCTCGCCGAGATCGCCGACCGCTACGACGTGCTCTACTGCGATCTCTGGGGCTGCTTGCATGACGGCTACACGCCTTTCACAGAGGCAGTCGAGGCCCTGCGCGGGTTCAAGGCGCAGGGCGGCACGGTGCTGCTGTTGACCAATTCGCCGCGCCCGCGTGCGCAGGTGGAGCGGCAGTTGGAAAAGATCGGCGTGCCGCGCGATTGCTGGGATGTCATCGCGTCTTCGGGCGACAGTGCCCGGGCCGCGGTGCCCGAGATCACCAAGGTGGCGTTGGAAGAGGCCGAGGGCATCGTCTGCACCGGCCCCTTCGACCCGCAGGCCGACCCATCCGTGCTGCGCCCGCAATTCCTGGCCGCCAAGGCGCGCGGGCTGAAACTGCTCTGCGCCAATCCCGATATCGTGGTGGATCGCGGCGAGACCCGCGAGTGGTGCGCCGGTGCGCTGGCGGCCCTTTACACCGAGATGGGCGGCGAGAGCCTCTATTTCGGCAAACCGCACGCGCCGATCTATGAACTGGCCCGAATGCGCCTGGCCCAGATCGGCGTCGATGTGGCCCCGGACAGGGTGCTGGCCGTGGGCGACGGTATCCGCACCGATATTCTGGGCGCGCTTGGCGATGAGACGGATGCGCTCTTTATCACCGGCGGGCTGGCGCGGGCGGAAACCGGAACCGACCGGCAACCCGACCCCGACAAGCTGCGCGCCTATCTGGATGAGGCACTGATTGCCGCGACCTATTCCATCGGATACCTGCGGTAGCAAAGCAACATAGTTGCGACACATCCGGCATTGAGGGTTTTTTATTACTTCTGCATTGCAGCATTTCCGATTCTCCGCTATCACTGCGGCACATGGCTGACAGGAACCCGGATATGCTCGATAATTTCCCCCGCGGCACGATCTGCATCGAAGATATCGAGATCGGCATGACCCGCCATCTTGTAAAAGAAGTGACGGATCGCGATATCGAACTGTTCGCCGAGGTCTCCACCGATCACAACCCGGTGCATCTGGACGACGCCTATGCGCAGGACACAATCTTCGAGGGCCGCATCGCGCATGGCATGCTGACGGCGGGGTTGATCTCGGCCGTGATCGGGGAACAGTTGCCGGGCCATGGCACCGTCTATCTGGGCCAGACGCTGAAATTCCTGGCCCCTGTGCGCCCCGGCGACATGGTGCGCGCCGAGGTCACGGTGACCGATATGGATATCGGCAAACGCCGGGTGACGATGGCGACCCAATGCACCATCGAGGGAAAGCCGGTGTTGCGGGGAGAGGCCATTGTGCTGGCCCCGTCGCGGAAATTCGACTGACCGGAAATTCTGTTTTGAAGGCGG
>CAXBGQ010000222.1:0-5203 GCA_963975135.1 uncultured Nioella sp.
ACAGGAGAAACGCGCGTGACCGACCTCATCCCGCAATTTGGCGGCTTTGCCTTTACCATCATCGCCTTTGTGGTGGCGCTGTCGATCATCGTGGCGATCCATGAATACGGCCATTACATCGTCGGGCGCTGGTCGGGCATCCATGCGGAAGTATTTTCGCTCGGGTTCGGCCCGGTTCTGTTTGCCCGGGTCGACCGGCATGGCACGAAATGGCAAGTGGCGGCGCTGCCCTTTGGCGGCTACGTGAAGTTCCTGGGCGATGCCGATGCGGCCTCGGGCAAGGATGCGGCGGCAATAGATGCGCTGGATGTGCAGGAGAGGCGCCGCTCGATGCATGGCGCGCCGCTCTGGGCGCGGGCCGCGACGGTTGCCGCTGGCCCCATTTTCAATTTCATCCTGTCGGTTGTGATCTTTGCGGCGGTTCTGCTGTTTTCGGGCCAGGCTTCTGAATTGCCGCGCGTGGGCGATGTCCGCCCGATGCCCGCCGGGATGCAGGTGCTGGAGGTCGGCGATCAGATCACCGCCATCGAAGGCGCGCCGGTCGAAACCCTGAGCGATGTGTTCGCGTTGGGCCGCACCCTGCCGCCGGCCGCGACACTCAGCTATGACATCCTGCGTGGCGACGAGATGTTGACGCTTGATGCCTCCTTTCCGCTGATCCCGGTCATCGGCAGCGTCACACCGCGTTCTGCGGCGATGGATGCGGGCCTGGCCGAGGGCGACGTGATCAGGGCCATCGACGGAGCCCCGGTCTTTGCGTTCGAGCAGTTGCGCGATGCGGTCGAGGCCAGCCAGGGCGCGGAACTGGCGCTTGAGGTCTGGCGTAACGGTGAGATGATCGAGATCGCGCTGGCCCCGCGCCGCATGGATCTGCCCTCGCCCGAGGGCGGCTTTGAAACCCGCTGGCTGATTGGCGTCACCGGCGGTCTGTTCTTCAGCCCCGAGATCGACCGCGTCGGTCTGGGGCAGGCGGTCACCGGCGGGGCGGCCACGGTTGTCACGGTTGTGCGGACCTCGCTGTCGGGTCTGTGGAGCATGATCACCGGGGCAATCTCCAGCTGTAACCTGCAAGGGCCCATCGGCATCGCAGAGACCTCGGGGGCTGCCGCAAGTCAGGGTCTGGATACGTTTTTCTGGTTCGTGGCGGTTCTGTCCACGGCGGTCGGTCTGCTCAATCTCTTTCCGATCCCGGTGCTCGATGGCGGCCATCTGCTGTTTCACGCCTATGAGGCCGTGGCCGGACGCCCGCCCTCGGACAAAGCGTTGCGCGTCTTCATGACCGTGGGCCTGACGTTGATCCTGGGGCTGATGCTGTTTGCGCTGACCAATGATCTGTTCTGCCCATGAGCGGGCGGGTGACGATTTCGTGAATCGGTCACGGAGGTGCCAAATTACTGCCTCAATTGATCGGCAATCTTGGGCTTGAGCAGATACTCCATCTGCCCGACCAAGAGGCCAGACCGATGAAAATGATCAACCAGAGCTATCGTTCCTTCAGCATGCTTGTTGAGGTCAATATTGACCGTTTTCTGGTCCCTCTGACCATCATCGGGGCGCTTACGGTCGCCGGATGGCTTGTGACTCTCTGATTTTGCAGAAATTCCCGGCCCGGCGCTGACTGCGCCACCCACCTCCAACGTGTATATCTTGTGCCACTGTGGATAAATACCTCCATCCTTGTGGTATTTGGCGTTTTGACAAGCACCCGCGCGCGCGGTAGAGCATGCTTGCAAGAACTTGTTACGGGCGGGGCGGATTCGATGGGCATTGGTGCGGCAATTTTCGGGCGTGGTGGGCAGATTGCGGCCATCCTTACGCTTCTTGTTACGGTGCTGTTCGCAATGCCCGGTGGTGCCGAGGCGCAGACCTATCGCTTTTCCAGCTTTGACGTGCAGGGCACGCAGCGGGTTGATCCCAATACGGTGCTGACCTTCGCGGCCATTCCACTTAATGAGGATGTGACAGCAGGCGAGCTGAACGATGCCCGCCAGCGCGTACAGAATTCGACCCTCTTTGAAACGGTCGACGTGGTGCCGCGCGGCGCTGTGCTGGTGATCATCGTGCAGGAATATCCCACGATCAACCGGATCAGTATCGAAGGCAACCGGCGCCTGGATGATGAGGATCTGTTGCCGGTGCTGTCGTCGCAGCCCCGCCGGGTCTATTCGCCATCCGTTGCCGAGGCCGATGCCGCCCAGATCACCGAAGCCTATCAGTTGCAGGGCCGCCTGGCCGCCACGGTGACGCCGGTGATCATCCGGCGCAGCGATAACCGGGTCGATCTGGTCTTTGAAGTGACCGAGGGCCGCGTTGTCGAAACCGAGCGGATCGCCTTTGTCGGCAACCGCGCCTATTCCGACCGCCGCCTGCGCCGGGTGTTGGAAAGCACGCAAGCGGGCATTTTCCGCACCCTGATCCAAACCGATACGTTCATCGCGGACAGGGTCGCCTTTGACCAGCAATTGCTGACCGATTTCTACCGCGAACGCGGTTATGTCGACTTTGTCATCCAAAGCGCCACGTCCGAGCTGTCGCGTGAGCGTAACGCCTATTTCGTGACCTTCAACATCCGTGAGGGGCAGAGCTTTTCGATCGGTGAGATCACGACTGTCACCGATGTGCCCGGTCTCGACGCCGAGGAATATCAGGCCATCCTCCGCCTGCGCCCCGGTGTGACCTACTCGCCGCGTCTGGTCGATAATTCGATCACCCGTCTGGAAAATCTCGCCACCCAACAGGGGCTGCGATTCATCCGGGTCGAGCCGCGCCTGACGCGCAATGACGAAGCCCAAACCCTGGATATCGAGTTTTTCGTCACCCGCGGAGAACGGGTTTTCGTGGAACGGATCGATATCGAGGGCAACGCCACGACGTTGGATCGTGTGATCCGCCGCCAGTTCCGCACCGCCGAAGGCGATCCGCTGGATCCGCGTGAAATCAGGCAAGGTGCCGAACGCATCCGCGCGCTTGGCTTTTTCGCCGATGCCGAAGTAGCCGCGCGGCCCGGGTCCCGCGAAGATCAGGTCATTGTCGATGTGAATGTGGAGGAAGCACCGACAGGTTCGCTCGGCTTCGGGGCCAGCTTTTCGACCGATACCGGTGTCGGGCTCAACGCGTCCTATTCCGAGCGCAACTTCCTGGGGCGGGGTCAATCACTGAGCTTTGGGTTCGACACGTCCGAGGCGACACGCAGCTTGAATTTCGCCTTTTCGGAACCGGCCTTTCTGGGCCGTGACGTGACCTTTGGCTTCGCTGCCAATTACACCACGACCGATGCTGACAGTGCCACCACCTTCGGCACGCTCAACTACGGCATCCGCCCCTCATTCGGATTTCCGCTTTCGGCCAATAGCCGGCTTGGCGTGTTCTACAGCTACAACCTGGACAGCATCCTGAGCGTGCCGGCGACATCTTCGCCCATCCTGATTGCCGAAGCGGGCGAATTTGTCACCTCGGCCATCGGATATAACTACATCTATGACACGCGTGGTTCGGGCCTGAACCCGAATGCCGGCGTGCAGTTCCGGTTCGGTCAGGAATTTGCCGGGGTCGGGGGCGACCGAGAATATATTGTCACCACCGCTTCGGCGACCGCCGAAACCTCTGTCCTGCGCGAAGAGGTTTCGCTCAGGGCCACGATCGAAGGCGGCGCGCTTAACATGTTGTCGGGGAACAGCCGGGTGACCGAACGGTTCCGCCTGAATTCGCGCCAGTTGCGCGGGTTTGAACCGAATGGTGTGGGCCCTCGCGACCTGACCAATGCCGATACCGATAACGATGCGCTTGGCGGCAATTATTTTGTCGCGGCCCGGTTCGAAACCGCCTTTCCCCTTGGGTTGCCCGAAGAATACGGTGTCTCTGGCGGTCTGTTCTACGATGTCGGCACGGTTTGGGGGCTGGATAACACCCTTGGTGGTGTCGTCGATGACAGCCTGATTTGGCGCCAATCGGTCGGGTTCTCGATCTTCTGGGACACGCAAATCGGCCCGCTGCGGTTCAATTTCAGCCGTGTTCTGGATGCCGAAGCCTACGACCAGACCCGCAGCTTCGATTTCACAATCGAAGCCCGGTTCTGATCCCTGGCCGGCGCGATGCGTCCGCTGATGCACGCTCTGTTGGCGGTTGGCCTGTTGGCGGCATCGCCCGGGTTGGCGCAACCGCTATCCTTTGGTCAGATCGAAGGACCGGCGGTTGTGATGCTCAACCAGGAGAGGCTGTTTTCCGAATCGCTGTTTGGCCAGCGCGTGCAAGCCGAGATCGAGGCCGCAACAGTCGCGTTGGCGCGTGAAAACCGCGAGATTGAAGCCGCGCTGCTGGAAGAAGAATTGCTGCTGACGACGCAGCGCGCCCAAATGACCGCCGAGGAATTCAGACCGATTGGCGATGAGTTTGATACCCGCGTTGAAGCGATCCGCGCCGAGCAGAGCGAGCTTCTGCGCCGCCTGACGACACAGGCCGATGCCGCGCGGCGGGTTTTCATACAGACAACCACGCCCATTCTGGTGGCACTGTTGCAGGAACGCGGTGCGGCCGCGGTGCTGGATTCGCGCGCCATAATTTATTCGGTCGACGGCATCGACATCACCGACCTGGCGCTGGAACGCATCGACGCAGAACTGGGGGATGGTGGCGAAGGCGCGATCCTTGACCGGCTTGGCACCGGCGCGCCTGACGCGCCGTGAGGCGCTTGTCGGGCGTCACCTGACTTGCTACCACAAGGCTCTGCCATAAGAAGGACCAAATCCCGATGACCGCCGAGACGCCCACAACCGCCGATATCGACCTCATTCAGCGGATCATCCCGCATCGCTACCCGTTCCTTCTGGTCGATAAGGTGCGCGATATCGTGCCCTTTCAATCGGCGGTCGGCATCAAGAACGTCACCATGAACGAGCCGCATTTTCAGGGCCATTTTCCGGGCGTGCCGATCATGCCCGGCGTCACCATCATCGAGGCGATGGCGCAGGCATCGGCCGTGATGGTCGGGGTCTCTGCGGATCTGGCCGACAAGGATTTCCTCGTCTATTTCATGGCCATCGACAAATGCAAATTCCGCCGCAAGGTCGGTCCCGGCGATGTGCTGGAGTTGCATGTCAGCGTGATGCGCGGCAAGCCCGGCGGCAAGGTCTGGAAGTTTCTGGGCCGCGCCGAGGTCGAGGGGGAGCTGGCCTGCGAGGCCGAGTTCACCGCGATGATGGACCTG
>CAXBGQ010000223.1:0-5187 GCA_963975135.1 uncultured Nioella sp.
CTGGCCGCCAAGATCGCCATGGGCTATCGCGGCTACGGCCTGCCGCAGGCGGAAGTGATTTCCGAGGCCAATGTCGGCCTGATGCAGGCGGTCAAGAAATTCGATCCCGAAAAGGGATTTCGTCTCGCCACTTACGCGATGTGGTGGATCCGGGCCTCGATCCAGGAATATGTCCTGCGGTCGTGGAGCATGGTGAAACTGGGCACCACCAGCGCGCAGAAAAAGCTGTTTTTCAACCTGCGCAAGGCCAAGGCCCGCATCGGTGCGCTGGAAGAAGGCGATATGCGCCCCGAAAACGTGGCCCGCATCGCCACTGATCTGGGCGTCACCGAAACCGAAGTGATCAGCATGAACCGGCGTCTGTCGGGGGGCGATGCCTCGCTGAATGCCGTGGTTGGCTCGGATGATGGCGGCACCACGCAATGGCAAGACTGGCTGGAGGATGAAGACGCCAACACCGCCGAGGAATATGCCGAAAAGGATGAGTTCGACCACCGCATGTCTTTGATGAATGAGGCGATGGCGGTGCTGAACGAGCGCGAACGCGATATCCTGACGCAAAGACGTCTCAAGGATCAGCCGGTGACGCTGGAGGATCTGAGCGGGGTCTATGATGTCAGCCGCGAACGCATCCGTCAGATCGAGGTGCGCGCCTTTGAGAAGCTGCAAAAGAAGATGCGCGATCTGGCGCGTGAGCAGGGCGTAACGGCCCCGGCCTGATCGAAAGCTGACGAGAACCAAAAGGCCCGTCTTTCCGGCGGGTCTTTTTTGCGTCTATCCTGTGTCGATTGACAAGGAAGGACGCGCAGATGAAAGATCCGGTTCGATGGGGCGTATTGGGGGCCGCGAATTTTGCCCTGACCACCATGGCCCCGGCCATCCACGCCGCAGATAACGCGGTGCTGGCGGCGGTGGCCACGCGCGACCGCGCCAAGGCCGCGCCCTTTGCCACTCTGGCACCGGGGCTCAGGGTCCATGACAGCTATGACTCAGTGTTGGCGGACCCGGAGATCGACGCCATCTATATCCCGCTGCCCAATGCGCTGCATGTGAAATGGACCGAGCGGGCGGTGCGGGCGGGCAAGCATGTGCTCTGCGAGAAACCCATCGCGATGGACGTGGCCGAGATCGACCGGCTGATCGCGCTACGCGAGGCCACCGGGTTGATGATCGCCGAGGCCTATATGATCCCGCATCATCCGCAATGGCAGCTGGTGCAGAGCCTGTTGGCCGAGGGGGCCATCGGCGATTTGCTGCATATCGACAGCGCGTTCACCTTCGGGCTGAAGGATACGGGCAATATCCGCCTCAACCCCGATCTGGGCGGCGGCGCGTTGCGCGATATCGGGGTCTATACGATCGGCGCGGGGCGGCTGGTGACGGGGGTGGAGCCGGTGATCCGCGAGGCGCGGTTGGGCTGGGATCATGGTGTCGATGTCTCGGCCTGCATCCTGGCCGATTTCGGCGATGTCACCTGCTCGGTTTACATGAATATCCAGGCCACCGACCGGCAGGTCGTGACCTTGCAGGGCAACGGCGGCTATATCGAACTGACGGCCCCCTTCAATCCGGTCGTCCACCGCGAGTCCTCGGTGCGTGTGGTGGCGGCAAGTGGCGAGGAACGCCTGATCCGGTTCCCGCAGGCACGCCAGTATGTGGCGCAGGTCGAGGCCTTTGGGCGCGCCATGCGCGGCGCAAAATACCCGGTGCCGCTGGAGTTTTCGCGGGGCACACAGGCAGCGCTTGAGGCGGTGTTCGCGAGGGCAGAGGAATAGCGAAACTTGAACAGGGGGCCCCGGCCTGCGTAAGGTGACCCAAGGGAAGCACAGGTTGGCCGGCCCAGGTTGGGCGGCCATCAGGGCAGAGGGACACCATGGGCGAGCCGATCAAATCCATCACCATCGTGGGCGGCGGCACTGCGGGTTGGCTGACGGCGCTGCTGTTACAAAGTTATTTTTCCCGCACCGCGACGGGCGAGGCGGGCAAGACGATCACCCTGATCGAATCGCCCAATATCCCCACGGTCGGCGTCGGCGAAGCCACTGTACCAGGCATGCCGCGCACCCTGCGCACGGCGGGTCTGTCCGAACAGGAGTTTTTCAAAACCTGCAATGCGTCTTTCAAACTGGGCGTGCTCTTTGCCAATTGGAATGTCGATAAGGCAGGCAAGCAGATCGACTATGTGAACCCTTTTGCCGGGCCCGGAGTGATCGACGGCATCGAACAGGCCTATTACTATCTGCAATACGGGGCCGACGGTCAGGATTTCACGCAAGTGTTCTGCCCGCAGACCGATCTGGCCCGCGCCTTCAAGGGGCCGCGTCCATTGGGCGAGAAACCCTATACGATGAAGGTCGGCCACGCCTATCACCTGGATGCCGGGAAATTCGCCAATTTGGCGCGCGATATCTGTGTCGCGCGCGGCGTGCGCCATATCCGCGAGGATGTTGTTCATGTCGAACAGGACGAACGCGGCTATGTCTCGGCGCTGCAACTGGATCAGAGCGGGCGTCACGAGGTTGAGCTGGTGATCGACTGCACCGGGTTCAGGGGCGTCATCATCAATGAGGTGATGAAAGAGCCCTTCATCTCCTATTCCAAATACCTGGCCAATGATCGCGCGCTGGCGGTGCAGATCCCGCATCCCGACCCCACCCGGATCCCGTCTATGACGCGCTCCTACGCCCTTGGCGCTGGTTGGTCCTGGCGGGTGCCGCTCTTCAACCGGATCGGCACCGGCTATGTCTATTCCTCGGCCCATCGCACCGACGAAGAGGCGCGCGACGAATTTGTCGCCCATCTGGGCGATACCTGGAACGGGGTGGAACCGCGCGTCATTCCGATGCGCGTCGGGCGCAATGAAAATGCCTGGGTCAAGAATGTCGTTGCCGTGGGCCTGTCGGGCGGGTTCATCGAGCCGCTGGAATCGACCGCCATCCACATGATCGACACGGCGGTGCGGTGGCTGGCCACCTATTTCCCCGACAGCGATTACCCCGAACCGCTGCGCCGCCATTACAACAAGCTGGTGGGCAGCCTTTATGACGAGGTGCGCGATTTCATATGCCTGCATTACGCATTGGGCAATCGCACGGATTCGCAATATTGGATCGACGCGCGCACCGAATTGGAGATCCCCGACAGTCTGGCCGAAAATCTGGAGGTCTGGCAGCACGCCTTGCCCGGGGCTTACGATCTGAAATTCGACTCGCTCTTTTCCTATGGCACCTATCAGGCCGTGCTGTTGGGCAAGCGGGTCTATGACACGGGCTTTGCCGCACCAGGGTTCATGAAGAACCTGCATCTGCGTCAGGATCTGTGGCAGGCGCATCTGAAAAAGGCCCGCGCCGCGACCGATATGCTGGTCAGCAAGATGGCCGATCACCACACATTGCTATTGGAATTGCGTGGCGAGTTGGCTCCGCCGAAACCGGCCACACCGAGTTTCGTCATGGCACAGCCCACGGTGGGGATGCCGGGCGGGCCGTTGCCGCAGCTAAAGGTCAAACCGGCCGCCGCACCTGCGGTGGCGACCGAAGATGATGACGGTGCAAGCCTGTTGTAACCGAGGGGAGTGTCGGATGGCTGGCGGATGGGCAAAGGATGGCGCGGTCAGCGAGCAGATCGAGGCTTCGATCACGGATGAGCTGGCGCGGCTGAAGGCACGCAAGGGGCCGGTGGGCGAAAGTCTGAGCCATTGCGCCGATTGCGAGGAACCGATCCCTGAGGCGCGGAGGCTGGCTATTCCGGGGGTGAAACTCTGCATCGACTGCGCGCAGGATCGCGATGGCGGATTTCAGGCGCGCGGTTTTAATCGGCGCGGGTCGAAGGACAGCCAGTTGAAATAAGGCGCGGGGAAAGGCCTTTGCAAAGGCCTTTCAAGCGGTTTCGAAACCGCTTGCCCGCTCAATGCCGATCGCGCACGCGCTTGAACCAACGCCAGAGCGGTCGGATATCGAGTGCCGCCACCGCCAGGCCGAGCGGGATCATCCAGAACCCCAGAATCGGCAGAAATCCCAGAACCCCGCCCGCGATCAGCGCCAGCCCAAGCAACAGCCGCAATCCCGGCGGCACATTGGCCCGGACCCAGACCAGCACGCGTTTCATCCGGCCTTTGATTTTCAGCCACTGGGTTTGCAGCACTGTTTTTTCAGTATCGCTCATCCCGGTGCCTGCCGGTGTCCGGACAGTTCCAGCCGCATGATATGCTGTGGCCCGGCGCGCCCGCCAAGATAGAGCGCCCCGGTATCGGCGAACCCGCCCGCCAGGTAGCACCGGTATGCGGCGGCGTTCGCCCGGTTCACCGTCAGCGCGACCGAAGCAGCCCATGGGTAACGCGCGGCCAGCACCGGGCCAAGCGCGTGGCAAGCCGCGCTGGCCAGACCGCGCCCCTGAAACGCCGCCCCGATGGAAAAGGCGCGCAGGCCCAGTTCGCCCGGCAGGGCAAAATCCATATGGCCAGCGTAATCCCGGTCAATGCGGAAATACCCCACCGCCATGTCGCTCGTGCCGATCATGAAATGGTCGAACGGGCCATCCTGCATCAGCGCCTCAGCGGGGGGCAGGCTGTATCGGGTCTGATCGTCGCGCAGGGTCAGATGGGCCACGCGGGCCACCTGAGTTCGGTCCAGAGGAACAATGCGGATGGGCGCGTCGGGCGTGACGTTTTGGCTATTGGTGTCGGTCATGGGTCCATTGGCACCGGTTCATGCCGCAGCCGTCGCGGTCGCTGGATGATTTCCGGATTGACTGCGTCACTCCTCCATCGCCTCCAACTCGTCGATCAGGCTTTCGATCATGCCAAGCCCCTTGTCCCAGAAAGCCGGGTCGCTGGCATCGAGGCCAAAGGGGGCCAGCAGCTCTTTGTGGTGCTTCGATCCGCCCGCCTTCAGCATGTCGAAATATTTCTCCTGAAATCCTTCGTCGCCCTCGGCGTAGACGGCATAGAGCGCGTTCACCAGCCCGTCGCCAAAGGCATAGGCATAGACGTAGAAGGGCGAATGCACGAAATGCGGGATATAGGCCCAGAAGGTTTCATAGCCATCCATGAAGTTGAACACCGGGCCCAGGCTTTCGGCCTGAACCGACATCCAGAGCGCGTTGATAGTATCGGGCGTCAGCTCGCCTTCGGCGCGCGCGGCATGCAGCTTGCATTCGAAATCGTAAAACGCGATCTGGCGCACGACG
>CAXBGQ010000224.1:0-5166 GCA_963975135.1 uncultured Nioella sp.
GACCATTGCTGGTCCCAGGGGCGCGGCAGGCCCAGGGCCTCGTTCCAGGCGGGCAATTGCACCGCACGGGCACGGGCGTTTTTCGACAGCGTCACGGCCAGCATCTCGATCAGAATGCGGTAGACGTTGTTTTCCGGCTGCTGTTCCGTCAGCCCGAGCGAATTGACCTGCACCCCATAGCGGAACCGTCGCATTTTCGGGTCATCCACGCCATACCGGTCGCGGCAGATCTCATCCCACAGATCGACAAAGGCGCGCATCTTGCACATTTCGGTCACGAACCGAATGCCGGCATTCACAAAAAAGGAAATCCGCCCCACCAGCGCCGGAAAATCCGCAGGCTCCACGCGCGGGCGCAACGCATCCAGAACCGCAACCCCGGTGGCCAGCGCAAAGGCCAGCTCCTGCTCGGGCGTCGCACCGGCCTCCTGCAGATGATAGGAACAGACATTCATCGGGTTCCATTTCGGCACATTCACATAGCAATATTCGGCCACATCGGCGATCATCTTGAGGCTCGGCGCGGGCGGGCAGACATAGGTGCCACGGCTCAGATATTCCTTGATCAGGTCGTTTTGCACCGTGCCCTGCAGGGCCGCGATATCGGCCTCCTGCTCCTCGGCCACCGCGATATAGAGCGACAACAGCCAGGGCGCGGTTGCGTTGATCGTCATCGAGGTGTTCATCTGATCCAGCGGGATCTGATCAAAGAGCGCCCGCATATCGCCCAGATGACAGACCGGCACGCCGACCTTGCCGACCTCGCCGCGCGCCAGCGCGTGATCGCTGTCATACCCCGTCTGCGTCGGCAGGTCGAAAGCCACGCTCAGCCCGGTCTGCCCCTTGGCCAGATTGCCCCGGTAAAGTGCATTCGATGCGGCGGCGGTGGAATGGCCGGCATAGGTGCGGATCAGCCAGGGGCGGTCTTTTTTCGGTGCGGTCATGGCGGAGCTCCGGGCTTGGTCTTTGAAATCTTATTTCGTCAGCCCCGGTATATTGGGAATAAAAATACCTTGTCAACGCGCTGCATCGCGGCAAATCGCTGCGACTGCATTCAGGCGGGTTGTTTTCGGAAACTCATGATCAGCCCCATGTCACCGGAATGATCGCTGCCCGGCTTGTCATAGATCTCAAATTCCCGGAACCGCACCGGCGTGATTTCATCGCGCGCCACCATCTGCGCCAGGGCCGAGCCGAACCCGGCGCTGTCCAGCACTTCGGCGATGACCGTGCAGACAAAAAGCGCGCCGGGCCGCGCGATGCGCCATAGTTCCGGCAGACAGACCGCGCCGACATGGCCATGGGTGAAGGTGCCGGTCGAGACCAGCCCGCCATAGGTCTCGGAGGCAATATCCAGCGGCCCGGTCAAGTCTCCGGCAAAAAGCCTGCGATACACGCCTTTGCCCTCGGCCACGCGCAACATCTCGGGCGACAGGTCGATGGCGTCGATCACAGCGCCTTTCAGCGCCTCGCCCAACAATCCGGTGCCCGCGCCGATATCCAGAATCGGGCCGTTATCGCCCGATGCGGCCCGAAACACGCGCGCCACTTCACGCGGCGAGGCATAGCCGCGCGCCTCGGCAAAGCTGGCGTCGTAGGTCTCGGCCCATTCACTGTAAAACTCTCTGGTTTCATCCGCATCGCCAAGCGCATAGGCGCTATCGAGGTCGGGTTTCGGCATCCTGGGTCTCCTGCTGAACTCTGGCATAATGCGGTATTTGCATGATTGAAGCCACGCGCATTTCCTGCCACCGTCGCGCGCAATGTTCACGATGATAGATGTCCCGGCCTGGTTGCTGATCCTGATGCTGCTTTTTGCAGCCGTAACCGCATTGGACCGGGTGCTGATGCCATCGGTGCGCTGGTATCTGCGCCGCAGGTTGGAGCGCGCGGTCGAGCGGATCAACCAACGCCTGTCGATCCCGATCCAGCCCTTCAAGCTGGCGCGTCGGCGCGACACGATCCTGCGGCTGCGCTATGACCCGGAGGTGGCGGCGGCAATCGTCGATTACGCGCGCGAACATAATATCCGCGAGGATGTGGTGGCCGAGCGGGCCGAACGCTATGCCCGCGAAATCGTGCCGTCCTTTTCGGCCTTCACTTATTTCGGTTTCGCCATTCGGGCGGCCCGGTTTTTGTCGCGCTCGCTCTACCGGGTGCGTGTCGGCACCGAAAACACGGATGCGCTGGAAGCGATCAGCCCCGACGCGACGGTCATTTTCGTGATGAACCACCGCTCCAACATGGATTATGTGCTGGTGACCTGGCTGGCGGCGCAGCGGTCGGCGCTGGCCTATGCGGTGGGCGAATGGGCGCGGGTCTGGCCGCTGCAGCCATTGATCCGATCGCTGGGCGGCTATTTCATCCGGCGGCGTCACAACAACCCGCTCTATCGCAAGGTGCTGGCGCGCTATGTGCAGATGGCGACCGAGGCCGGTGTGACCCAGGCCGTGTTCCCCGAAGGCGGGCTCAGCCGCACGGGGGCCCTGCGCGCACCGAAACTGGGCCTGCTCTCCTATATCATCGACAGCTACCGCCTGGGCGAAAGCCGCGACGTGGTTTTCGTGCCGGTGGCGCTGAACTATGATCGGGTGATGGAGGATCGCACGCTGATCCGGGCCAATACCGAGGGCGCGCGCAGTTTCCGGTTCTCGCTGAAACCTATCTATCGCTATCTGCGCAATCTGATCTGGCAAAAGATCACCGGCCGCGTGCACCGCTATGGCATCGCCGCGGTCAGCTTCGGCCAGCCGATGCCGCTGAGCAGCTTCATGATCGAACATCAGGGCCATGCCGAAACCCTGGGCGATGAGTTAATGGGGCGCATTTCCGAGGTGATGCCGGTGGTGCCCTTCCCGGTCATCGCGCATGCGGTGGTGGCGGGCGTGCGCAGCCGTTCGGCCCTGACCGGCGCGGTTCAGGCCCGGATCGATCACGCCCGCGCCAAACAGGCCCCGGTGCACCTGCCCCGGACCGATCTCGATTACACGATCGATGCCGGGCTGAATGCGATGAAGCTGCGCAAAATGCTGCAACTGCAGGGTGATGCGGTGATTCTGACCGATGACGGCGCGGAAATCATGGCGTTCTATGCCCGGTCCATCGCGCCCGTGCTTGAAGATTTCGCGGAGACATCGCCCGAATCCGCACCTGATTGAAGCGTACGCGACATAATATTTCAAAAAATACCGTGTTTCGGGTTGCATAGTTGCGCACCGCCTTTTACGACATTCTGCAAGCGCGGAATCATTCCGCAATGCAGAATTTCCCAATGGAGGAGCTGATGGCCTTGGACAGCAACCCCGCAATCGCCGTCTATGACGCACCGGAAAAAGACCTCTATGAAATGGGAGAAATCCCGCCGATGGGCTATGTGCCCAAGCAGATGTATGCCTGGGCCATCCGGCGCGAACGCCATGGCGAGCCGATGCAGGCCTTTCAGGTCGAAGTGGTCGATGTGCCGGTGATCGACAGCCATGAGGTTCTGGTCCTCGTGATGGCGGCGGGGGTGAATTACAACGGCGTCTGGGCCGGGCTCGGCGTGCCGATCAGCCCCTTTGACGGCCATGGAGCCCCCTATCATATCGCCGGATCCGACGCGGCGGGCATCGTCTGGGCGGTGGGCGACAAGGTCACGCGATGGAAGGTGGGCGACGAGGTCGTGATCCATTGCAACCAGGACGATGGCGATGACGAGGAATGCAATGGCGGCGATCCGATGTTTTCCACCAGCCAGCGGATCTGGGGCTACGAGACGCCCGACGGCTCGTTTGCGCAGTTCACCAATGTGCAGGCGCAGCAGCTGATGCCGCGGCCCCGGCATCTGACCTGGGAGGAAAGCGCCTGTTACACGCTGACGCTGGCCACCGCCTACCGGATGCTGTTCGGCCATCACCCGCATGAATTGAAACCCGGTCAGAACGTGCTGGTCTGGGGGGCTTCGGGCGGGCTGGGATCTTATGCGATCCAATTGATCAACACGGCAGGTGCCAATGCCATCGGGGTGATCTCGGATGAGGATAAGCGCCAGTTCGTTCTGGATCTGGGTGCCAAGGGCGTGATCAACCGCAAGGATTTCAAATGCTGGGGTCAACTGCCGACCGTGAACACGCCGGAATATGCCACCTGGTTCAAGGAAGCGCGCAAATTCGGCAAGGCGATCTGGGACATCACCGGCAAAGGCAACAATGTCGATATCGTCTTTGAACATCCTGGCGAGGCGACCTTCCCGGTCTCAACGCTGGTGTGCAAAAAAGGTGGCATGGTGGTGATCTGTGCCGGTACCTCCGGGTTCAATTGCACCTTTGACGTGCGGTATTTGTGGATGCATCAGAAACGCGTTCAGGGCTCGCATTTCGCGCATCTCAAACAGGCGGCCTCGGCCAACCAGTTGATGGTCGAGCGGCGGCTGGACCCGTGCATGTCGGAAGTGTTCCCCTGGGATGAGCTGCCGCAGGCGCATATGAAGATGTATAAAAACGAGCACAAGCCGGGCAATATGTCGGTGCTGGTGCAGGCTCCGCGCACCGGGTTGGTGACGCTGGAGGATGTGCTGGAGGCCGGGCCGCAGGGCTGAGGGTTTCGGGTGAATGTTTTGGCCGCGCCGGGAAACTGGCGCGGCTTTTTGTTGCGCTGAGACCAAGGCTCAGCGCCCGGGCGGGCGGCGCAACTCAGGCCCCCTTGCGGGGGAGCCATCGCCGCACCGCATTGCCATGGGCATGAGGCGCGGACTGGCGCGAAAGCCGGGCGTTGCACCGCGTGCGAAAGGTGCGGCGGCCTGTTCATCGGTGCGGTGTAATCTGGATGGCGTGGGATATGAGTATTTTTGACAAAGAAGAAGATGAAAGGATTTTTCGCGTGGTGCTGGTCCGGGCGGGCGATTAGGTTGACGCCATGGCAGGCGCGGCAGTGACATTTTCCGAGGATCAGGCGGCCGCCTTTGATGCGCTGGCCGAGGCGATGCGCGGCGCGGGCGTCGATCTGGAGGCGGAGACGCTGTTGCCGGCCACCGAGGGCAAGGCGCAGGTCATGGCCGTCGTGGGCAAGGCGGGCAGCGGCAAGACCATGTTGCTGGCCGAACTGGTTGCAGCACTTGAGGCGTTGGGCGTCGAGCTGGTTTCGGGCGATTGGGAGGGCAAGCGGCGGCGTGACCGGCGTACGCTGGCA
>CAXBGQ010000225.1:0-5124 GCA_963975135.1 uncultured Nioella sp.
GCCTCGATCATATCCGCATCCTGCAGGACCATGATTTCCACGAATTCAAGATCTCGGTGAAGGCCTCGGATGTGTTCATGGCGGCGGCCGCCTATCAGGGTCTGGCCGAGGCGACCGATGCGCCGATCCATCTTGGCATCACCGAGGCCGGCGGGCTGACCACGGGCACGGTGAAATCGGCCATCGGTCTTGGCAATCTTCTGTGGATGGGTATCGGCGACACTCTGCGCGTCAGCCTGTCGGCGGACCCGGTCGAGGAGGTCAAGGTCGGCTACGAGATCCTGAAGGCGCTTGGCCTGCGCCATCGCGGCGTCAGTATCATCTCCTGCCCGTCCTGTGCCCGCCAGGGGTTCGACGTGATCAAGACCGTCGAAATTCTTGAAGAAAAGCTTGCCCATATCAAGACCCCGATGAGCCTTTCGATTATCGGCTGTGTCGTCAACGGGCCGGGTGAGGCGTTGATGACCGATGTCGGGTTTACCGGCGGCGGGGCCGGATCGGGGATGATCTATCTCGATGGCAAACAGGCTCATAAGCTGGCCAATGACGGCATGGTCGATCATATCGTCGAGGAGGTCGAAGCGCGCGCCGCGCTGATTGACGCCGCGGCGGAAGCGGCTGAGTAAGGTCGGATCGGAGGGCAGCGGGGACTTGCCCATTTGCCCCCCCGCATTGCTTGACGGGCCTCCGGCGGAGGTATTTATCGCCAAGATGAAAGCGGCAGCAGCCTTGATCAGTTGGGCGCGGTCGTCGGCCCCCGCCGCACGATTTGGGTGCGATGCGACGGAGGCCATTTTCGCGGATATCGGTGATGAACCTGCCCCCGCTTGGGCAATCTTAGGTCAGGCTTCCTTTCCGAAAGGTTAACGCGGACCGTCCGCACGCAATTATCTGGTTACCTTCTTAACGTCTTGCGCCCGCCTTTCCCTGCGGAACCGACCAAGCCGCGCCATTGCACCTGTGTCCAAGCCCGCCTAGGTTTGGCCGAGGTCCTGAAAGGCAAGGAATACCGGACATGTCCGATCTGATGCGATTGCCGCGCAATGACGAAGGCATCGAAACCGCCCTGGGGCTTCTCAAACAGCGCCTTGGCGACCGCTTTGCCACCGGGCAGGCGATCCGCGAGCAACATGGCCACACCACCACCTGGATCGAAAACCAGCCCCCCGATGGCGTGGCCTTTGTCACTTCGACGGCGGAGGTGCAGGAGATCGTGCGCATCTGCACCACCCATCGCGTGCCGATCATTCCCTTTGGGGCCGGCACCTCGCTGGAGGGCCACGTGAACGCGCCCGCGGGCGGCATCAGCGTCGATTTTTCACGCATGGACAAGGTGTTGCAGGTCAATGCCGCCGATATGGACGTGGTGATCGAACCAGGGCTCACCCGTGACGGGCTGAATACCCATCTGCGCGATACCGGCCTTTTCTTTCCGGTCGATCCCGGGGCCAATGCCACGCTTGGCGGCATGGCCGCGACCTCGGCCTCGGGCACCAATGCGGTGCGCTATGGCACCATGGTGCACAACGTTCTGGCGCTCAAAGCCGTGCTGCCCTCGGGCGAGATCGTGAAAACCGCCACCCGGGCGCGCAAGACCTCGGCAGGCTACGATCTGACTCGGCTCATGGTCGGCTCCGAGGGCACGCTTGGCCTGATCACCGAGTTGACGCTGAAACTGCAAGGCATCCCCGAGGCGATTTCGGCGGCGACCTGCAGTTTCCCAACCGTCGAGGCCGCCTGCAACGCCGTTATCATGACCATCCAGATGGGCATCCCCGTGGCGCGGATCGAGCTGTTGGATGCGCTCTCGGTCAGGGGCGTCAACGCCTATTCCGGGCTCGACCTGCCCGAGACACCGCTGCTGTTGCTCGAATTTCACGGCTCCGACGCGTCGGTCAAGGAACAGGCCGAAACCTTTGGCGACATTGCCGCCGAACACGATAGCCTGGCCTTCACCTTCACCACCAAACCCGAGGAACGCGCCCGCCTCTGGGCCGCGCGCCACGATGCCTATTGGGCCTCGCTGGCGCTGCGCCCCGGTGCCAGGGGCATCTCGACCGATTGCTGTGTGCCGGTCAGCCAGCTGGCCGAATGCGTCGCCCGGGCGCAGGCAAAGGCGGCTGAACTGAACCTTGTTGCGCCGGTGGTCGGCCATGTCGGCGATGGCAATTTCCACACCTTGCCGCTGATCATGATGGAGGATCCCTCCGAGGTGGCCCGGGCCCGCGAATTCGTCTCCTGGCTCAACGATCTCGCGATCTCGATGGGCGGCACCTGCACCGGCGAACACGGTATCGGGCAAGGCAAGGCCCCCTATCTGATCCGCGAACTGGGCGAGGGCGCGATCGAGATGATGGTGGCCGTCAAACGCGGCGTCGACCCCTTCAACCTCTTTAATCCCGGCAAAATATTGGTAAGCGATGTTTGATCACCTGCGCGCTCATGCCGAACCGCACCGCTCCAGCCGCGCCGGATGGCTGCGCGCCGCCGTGATGGGGGCCAATGACGGCATCCTGTCCACCGCCTCGCTGATTGTCGGGGTTGCGGCGGGCGGCGGTGACCGGGTTGCCATCTTGCTGGCGGGCATTGCCGGGCTGGTGGCGGGTGCCATGAGCATGGCGGCGGGCGAATATGTCTCGGTCTCCAGCCAGGCCGATACCGAACGCGCCGATACTGCCCGCGAACGCGCCGAGCTGATCAACAACCCCGAGGGTGAGCTGGAGGAACTGGCCGCGATCTACCGAGAACGCGGGCTCAGCACCGATCTGGCCGATCAGGTCGCCCATGAGCTGACCGAAAACGACGCCCTCGGGGCCCATCTGCGCGACGAGATCGGCATCACCGATCTGTCGCCACCCGCCCCGGTGCAGGCGGCCGTTGTCTCGGCGTTGACCTTTGCCCTGGGGGCCGCGGCCCCGTTGGTCATTACCGCGCTTTCGCCTCTGAGCAGCCTGATCTGGTGGGTGGGGCTCGCCACCGTTCTGGCGCTGGCCGTTCTTGGCACGCTCGGCGCTCAGGCCGGCGGCGCACCAAAACTCAAGGCCAGCCTGCGCGTCGTGATCTGGGGCATTCTTGCCATGGCTGCGACCTGGGCCATCGGCAGCCTGGTCGGCACCACGCTGTGAAAGATGCGAAAAGGACTGGCGCTGTTAGCGCTAACGGTATATAAACGCGCCTGAGATATTCAACGAAAGCGCCCCCATGCCCCTCGACGCTCGTATTGCCGCTGTCACCGACCGGATCATCGCCCGTTCTGCCGCCACGCGGTCGCTTTATCTTGACCGGATGCAGGCGGCGGTCTCAAAGGGTCCGACCCGCGCGCATCTGAGCTGTGGCAACCAGGCCCATGCCTTTGCCGCCGCCGGGCCCGATCAGGCCGGGCTGGCGGCATCGCGCAGCGCCAATATCGGCATCGTCACCGCCTATAATGACATGCTCAGCGCGCATCAGCCGTTCGAGGCCTATCCGGACCGGATCAAACGGGCAGCCCGCGCGCGGGGTGCCACGGCGCAGGTCGCAGGCGGCGTGCCCGCGATGTGCGATGGCGTCACGCAAGGTCAGCCGGGAATGGAGCTCAGCCTCTTTTCGCGCGATGTGATCGCGCTCTCCGCCGGTGTCGCGCTCAGCCATAATTGCTTCGATGCCGCCATCTATCTGGGTGTCTGCGACAAGATCGTGCCGGGTCTGATCATCGCCGCCGCCACATTCGGCCATATCCCGGCGGTGTTCGTGCCTGCGGGGCCGATGATCTCCGGCCTGCCGAACGATGAAAAATCAAAGGTGCGCCAACAATTCGCCACCGGTGAAGTGGGCCGCGAGGAACTGATGGCCGCCGAGATGGCCTCCTATCACGGCCCCGGCACCTGCACCTTTTACGGCACCGCCAACACCAACCAGATGCTGATGGAGTTCATGGGGCTGCACCTGCCCGGCAGCAGCTTTGTCAATCCCGGCACGCCGCTGCGCGATGCGCTGACGGCGGCGGCCACCGATCGCGCGCTGGATATCACCGCGCTTGGCAATGCGTTCCGACCCGCGGGCGAGGTGCTGGATGAAAAGGCCTTCGTGAACGGCATTGTCGGGCTGATGGCCACCGGTGGCTCGACCAATCTGGTGCTGCACCTGCCCGCCATGGCGCGCGCGGCGGGTATCCTTCTGGAACCCGCCGATTTCGCCGATATCTCTGCCGCCGTGCCGCTTCTGGCCCGCGTCTATCCCAATGGCCTGGCCGATGTGAACCATTTCCACGCCGCAGGTGGCCTGGGCTACATGATCGGCGAGCTTCTCGATGCCGGTCTCCTGCATGACGACACCCTGACCATTGCGGGCGACGGGCTGTCGCGTTACCGGCAGGAGCCGAAATTGCAGGATGGCGAACTGGTCTGGACCGACGGGGCAGGGACCAAGCTCAATGACCGCATCCTGCGCCCCGCCACCGATCCCTTTGCCGCCACCGGCGGGCTTGCGGAACTCACCGGCAATCTGGGCAGTGGCATCATGAAAGTATCCGCCGTGGCCCCCGAACGCCACGTGATCGAGGCCCCGGCCGCCGTTTTCAACGACCAACACAGCGTCAAGGCGGCCTTCCAGGCCGGTGATCTCAACCGCGACGTGGTAGTGGTGGTCCGGTTCCAGGGGCCAAGGGCCAATGGCATGCCGGAGCTGCACAGCCTGACGCCGGTGCTGTCGGTGCTGCAGGATCGCGGCCACAAGGTCGCGCTGGTCACCGATGGCCGCATGTCGGGGGCCTCGGGCAAGGTGCCGTCTGCCATCCATGTCGCGCCCGAAGCGCTCGATGGCGGCCTCATCGCCAGATTGCACGATGGCGACCTGATCCGCGTCGATGCCACCCAAGGCAGGCTCGATGTGCTGACCGAAGGCGTCACTGAGCGCCCCGCCGCTTCCCCCGACCTTTCCGCCAACAGCCACGGCCTCGGGCGCGAGATGTTCGACCTCTTCCGCGCTGCAGCTGGCCCTGCCACATCGGGGGCCTGTTGCGTCAGCTGACCCGATGAAACCCCCGCGCAGCCAAAGGCTTCTTTGCGCATCAAATATCCCCGCCGGAGGCGCACCTGAAGGCCCGGACGTACCATCAAGGAAGTGTAGATGACCCCAGAAACCGCC
>CAXBGQ010000226.1:0-5089 GCA_963975135.1 uncultured Nioella sp.
CTGACCCCGCGCGCCGACCTCTGTCGCGGGGGTTTTCAACGCCCCGGAAATATCGGCCAACCGGCGGTCCTGCGCCCGCAGATAGTCAAATGCCGCAGCCCCCGTCAGCGCCTCGATCCGGCGCACACCGGCGCTGGAGGCACTGTCGCCAAGCGTCACAAAGACACCGATATCACCGGTCCGGGCCACATGCGTGCCGCCGCAAAGCTCCAGCGAATAGGTTTGCCCATCCGCGCCCTTGCCCGAGTCCGGCAGAGAACCCATCGACACCACCCGCACCTCATCGCCGTATTTTTCGCCGAACAACGCCTGCGCACCCAGATCGCGGGCGTCATCGGGCGTCATGATCCGGGTCTCGACGGGGCTGTTTTGCCGGATATAGGCGTTGACCTCGGCTTCAACGCCCTGCAATTCCGCCAGGCTCAACGCCTTGGAATGGCTGAAATCGAACCGCAACCTGTCTGGCGCATTCAACGAGCCGCGCTGCGCGACGTGCGGCCCGAGGGCCCGCCTGAGCGCCTCGTGCAACAGATGCGTCGCCGAATGGTTGCCGCGAATGGTGCCGCGCCGGGCGTGATCGACCGTCAATTGCGCCGCCTGGCCTTTGGTAATCTCGCCCTCGCTCACATCGGCCACATGCAGCACCACGCCCGCCACCTTGCGGGTGTCGGTCACCGTCGCCACGCCGGTCTCGGTGCGGATCTCGCCGGTATCGCCGACCTGCCCGCCCGCTTCGGCATAAAACGGCGTCTGGTTCAGCACCAGCACCACGGGATCACCCGGTTTGGCCGCGTCCAATTCGGCCCCGTCGCGCACCAGCGCCAGCACCTGGCCTTCGGCAATTTCGGTGTCATAGCCCAGAAATTCGGTGCCGCCATGCGCCTCTTCCAGATCGTACCAGATCGTCGCATCGGCAGTCTCGCCCGATCCCGCCCAGGCCGCGCGCGCCTTGGCCTTCTGTTCGGCCATCGCTTCATCAAACCCATCTGTATCGACGGCACGGCCCTGCTCGCGCAGCGCATCCTGGGTCAAATCCAGCGGAAACCCATAGGTGTCATAAAGCTTGAACGCAGCCTTCCCCGGCAGATCCGCGCCATCAGGCAGGCGCACCAGTTCCTCATCCAACAGCTTCAGCCCGCGATCCAGCGTTTGGCGAAACCGGGTTTCCTCCAGCCGCAGCGTCTCCTCGATCAATGCCTGCGCGCGGCCAAGTTCCGGGTAAGCCTGCCCCATCTGAGCGACCAGCGCGGGCACCAGCCGGTGCATCAGCGGATCGGCAGCCCCCAACAGATGCGCGTGGCGCATGGCGCGCCGCATGATCCGGCGCAGAACATAGCCGCGCCCCTCATTCGACGGCATCACACCATCGGCGATCAGGAACGAGGTTGACCGCAGGTGATCGGCGATCACCCGGTGGTGCACGTTCCTGTCGCCATAAGGGTCCACCGAGGTCAGATGCGCCGAGGCCTCGATCAGCGATTTGAACAGATCGGTGTCGTAATTGTCATGGCTGCCCTGCATCAGCGCGCCGATGCGTTCCAGCCCCATGCCGGTATCGATCGACTGCATGTCGAGCGCGCGCATCGAGCCATCCTCGAACTGTTCGTTCTGCATGAAGACGATATTCCAGATCTCGATGAACCGGTCGCCATCCTCCTCCGGGCTGCCCGGCGGGCCACCCCAGATATGGTCGCCATGGTCATAAAAGATCTCGGTGCAGGGCCCACAGGGGCCGGTCGGGCCCATCTGCCAGAAATTGTCGGAGGTGGCGATGCGGATGATCCGATCCTCGGGCACGCCGACCTTTTTCCAGATCTCGAACGCCTCGTCATCGGTGTGGTAGATCGTGGTCAGAAGCCGGCTCTTGTCGATGCCGAACTCCTTGGTGATCAGGTTCCAGGCAAAGGGGATCGCCTCTTCCTTGAAATAATCGCCAAAGCTGAAATTGCCGAGCATCTCGAAAAACGTGTGATGGCGGGCGGTATAGCCGACATTGTCCAGATCATTGTGCTTGCCGCCGGCACGGACGCATTTCTGGCTGGTGGTGGCGCGGCTGTAGTCGCGATGTTCGACCCCGGTGAAAAGGTTCTTGAACTGAACCATGCCCGAATTGACAAACATCAGCGTCGGGTCGTTGCGCGGCACCAGGGGCGATGAGGGCACGATCTCATGGCCCTGTTCACCAAAGTAATTCAGAAAGGTCGCGCGGATATCGTTCAGGCTGGCCATCGTGGCGGGGCCCCTTTGCTACAGGCGGATCAGAGGGTTTTCACGGGTGTAAACCGCTGCTCGGGCGCTGTCCATGGGGGACACAAAAAGGGCGGCCCACGCCCCTGCGCAGCCGCCCTTTGCCGTTTCAATTCGGGGCCCCGTATCAGCCCTCGATCATATCCGCATCATCGCCATTCATGTCAAAATCGAGCCCATGCGCGGCGCGGATCTTATCCTCGATCTCAAGCGCGGTGGCGGCGTTTTCCCGCAGATACCCCTTGGCGTTTTCGCGGCCCTGGCCGATGCGCTCGTCGCCATAGGAAAACCAGCTGCCGGATTTTTCGACAATCCCGGCCTTCACACCCATGTCGAGCAGCTCGCCCGTCTTGGAGATGCCCTCGCCATACATGATGTCAAACTCGACCTGCTTGAAGGGCGGGGCAACCTTGTTCTTGACCACTTTCACCCGGGTCGCGTTGCCCACAATTTCGTCACGGTCCTTGATCGAACCGATGCGGCGAATATCGAGCCGCACCGAGGCATAGAATTTCAACGCATTGCCGCCGGTCGTGGTCTCCGGGCTGCCGAACATGACGCCGATCTTCATCCGGATCTGATTGATGAAAATGACCATGCAATTGCTGCGTGAGATGGACCCGGTCAGCTTGCGCATCGCCTTGCTCATCAGGCGGGCATGCACGCCAACGGACGCATCGCCCATGTCACCTTCCAACTCGGATTTCGGGGTCAGCGCCGCCACCGAATCGACCACGATCATGGCAATCGCGCCGGACCGCACCAGCGTGTCGATGATCTCCAGCGCCTGTTCGCCGGTGTCGGGCTGGCTGATCAACAGCTCGTCCAGATTGACGCCCAGCTTCTTGGCATATTGCGGATCCAGCGCATGCTCAGCATCGACAAAGGCGCAAACGCCGCCCTTTTTCTGCTCCTCGGCCACGCAATGCAGCGTCAGCGTGGTCTTGCCGGAGCTTTCGGGGCCATAAATTTCGACCACCCGGCCCTTGGGCAGCCCGCCAATGCCAAGCGCGATATCCAGGCCAAGCGACCCGGTCGAGGTCGACTCGATATCGGCCACCGGGTTGTCGGCCCCCATTTTCATGATCGAGCCCTTGCCGAATTGCCGTTCAATCTGGGCCAGCGCGCTGTCGAGCGCCTTTTGCTTATCTGCGGATTTGCGGTCAGTCATATCGAGAAGGTTCGCCGTTGCCATGGAGTTTCGTCCTTATTCCACACCGCGAGACCCGCGGCAATGATGCTCGTGTTCGCCTCTTGTTCTGGCTTTCCTTTTGAGATCAAAAAGAGAACATTTCAAGTAAAATCTTGTGAAGTTCAGTTTTTTACGGGAAGGGTTAAGAAAGCGTTGAGGCAGCGCGGAATTAAGGGGAGTTTAACGCATGCTGGTGTTTTGGAAGCAAAAAATGGTGCTTTTGGCGGTTCCCAAAACCGGCACAACCGCGCTGGAACAGGCCCTTTTGCCACATGCAAGCGCTGCCATTCTGGATCCGCCGGGACAAAAACACATCTCGGCTCCGCAATATCGCAACCGGTTATCCAAGTTTTTCGAACAGCGCGGCAACCATCCGATGGAGCTGGTGGCGGTGATGCGCGAGCCGATCGATTGGCTTGGCAGCTGGTATCGCTATCGCAGCCGGCCGCAGCTATCGGGCAAAGCCAATTCGACCGAAGGCATAAGTTTCGACGACTTTGTCGCGGCCTGGCTGAACCCCGCGCGCCCCGATTTCGCCGATGTCGGGTCACAAGCGAAATTCCTGACCGATGCGGATGGCACCCGCGCCGTCGATCACCTGTTTCGCTATGACCGGATGGGTGAACTGGTGGCGTTTCTGGAGGGCCGGCTGGAGGCCAGTTTCGACATCCCGCGCGCCAACGTCTCGCCAGGGGGGGCTGTTGATCTGAGCGCCGATATGCGCGCGCGGCTTGAGGTTGAGGCCGCTGCGGAATTTACGCTCTGGCAATCGCTTGGCGGGTGAACACGAGAACAGGCTGTCCAAGATCAGTGCAATTGGCGCTGCACCGTTGACGTCAGATCCGAGAGCGAGAACGGCTTGGCGAGGAAGACCGAATTGGGCACCCGTCCGCCGGTTTTTTCAAACGCATCCTCGGCATAGCCGGAGACAAACACCACTTTCACGTCCGGCCGGTCCTTCAAGGCCTCGCGCACCCATGTCGGTCCATCCATGCCCGGCATGATGACATCGGTCACAAAGACATCCACCGCCAACGAACTGTCGGCCAGTTTTTCCAGAGCTTCCTCGGCGCTTTCGGCCTCCAGCACGGTGTAGCCGCGCATCCTGAGCGCGCGCGACGCAAAGGCGCGCACCGAAGCTTCATCCTCGACCAGCAACACCACACCGTCACCGGGCATCTGCGCGACACGCGCAACCAGCGTTGCTTCGGCCTCGGCCTCAATCGGTGCCTCGGCATGCAGCGGCAGATCGTGAACCGGGAAATATATAATGAAATCAGTTCCCTCGCCTTCGCGGCTGTCGGCGAAAATGAACCCACCCGTCTGCTTAACGATGCCGTAAACCATCGAAAGCCCAAGCCCGGTGCCCTCGCCTGTGCGCTTGGTGGTAAAGAAGGGTTCAAAAATGCGCGGCAGCTGATCGAAGGAAATGCCGATGCCTTCGTCGCGCACCAGAACCGTCACATATTGGCCCGGTGGTACCGTCGCCTCGTCGCGGTAGAGCGGTTCGCCAAGATGTTCTACCCGTGTTTCAACCCGGATAACGCCGCCATCGGGCATCGCATCGCGGGCATTGACGACAAGGTTCATCAAGACCTGTTCCAACTGTCGCCGGTCAGCACGGATCGGCAAGAGCCCCGGATCATGATC
>CAXBGQ010000227.1:0-5089 GCA_963975135.1 uncultured Nioella sp.
AGACGGAACCCCGCCATATCCGCCAGCACGCTGGAATGGCCCGCCACCACGATGCCAAGTTTCTTGCAGCCGATCGCGCCTTTGGTTGTCTCCACCCCGGTGACGGTGCCGGCCTCGGTGCGGATGCCGGTTACCTCGCATTTCTGGATGATATCCATGCCCATGTCGGAACAGGCTCGCGCGTAGCCCCAGGCCACCGCATCATGGCGCGCGGTGCCGCCGCGCGATTGCCAGAGCGCGCCCAGAACCGGATAGCGCGGCCCGTCGATATTGATGATCGGCACGATCTCCTTGACGCGGGCGGGGCTGACAAATTCGGTTTTCACGCCTTGCAGGGCATTGGCATGGGCGGTGCGTTCATAGCCGCGGATCTCATGCTGTGTCTGCGCCAGCATCAGCACGCCGCGGGGGGAAAACATGACGTTGTAGTTCAGATCCTGGCTCATGGTTTCGTAAAGCGAGCGCGCCTTTTCATAGATCGCGGCGGAAGGATCCTGCAGATAATTCGAGCGGATGATGGTGGTGTTGCGCCCGGTATTGCCGCCGCCGAGCCAGCCCTTTTCGATCACCGCCACATTGGTGATTCCGAAATTCTTTCCCAGGTAATAGGCGGTCGCCAGACCGTGGCCGCCTGCGCCCACGATGATCACATCATAGGCGGCTTTCGGTTCCGGCGCAGCCCAGGCCCGTTCCCAGCCCTGATGATAGCGGGCGGCCTCTCGGGCGATGGCAAAGGCGGAGTAGCGGCGCATGGGGTGACCTCGTTCACGGGTGGGCTGATGCTTCATGCGAAATTGGCGCGATCCACGTGCTTCTCCGGGCGGCATTTCGGTCGGAAAAAACGACACAGGCGATGGCGCGGGAGCGGCGCAATCCGTCCGGGCCCATTGGGGGTTTCGAATGAGCGCACAGCGCGGTAGAAAACAGACCATACCTGCACATGGAGGGCACATGGGTTTCTGGATGATAGCGGCGCTGTTGGCGGTTCTGGTTGCGGCAATCATCGGGCTCGCCCTGCTGCGCCCGCGCCGCGGTGGCGCGATGGTTCTGGCGGCCATCACCCTGGTCGTCGTCGCAGCTTACGGGCTTTACCGGGTGTTTGGCGCGCCGGGCGATGGTGAGATGTCGCCGGAGGCCCGCATCGCCCAGATCGAAGAGGCCCGCGCCAGCCGCCCCAGTCAGGCCGAAGCCGAGGCCGAAACCCCCTCGGTCACGCGCCAGGACATCAACCCGCAACGCGCGGCGTTGGTGGCGCAATTGCGCGAGGTTCTGGAAAGCACACCCGATGCGGCGCAAGAGCTTGGCCGTCTGGCCCAGGAAGAGGCGCGGCTTGGTAATTTCGTGGCCGCGCGCATTGCCCAGCAACGCCTGATCGAGGTTTTGGGGACAGAGGCCAATGCCGGGCATTACCTCGACCTTGTCGAGATCCAGTTCATGGCGGCGGGCGGCTATGTCTCGCCCGAGACCGAGGCACTGTTGCAGGAAGTGTTGCGCCGCGCGCCCGGCAACGGGGCTGCGCAATATTACACCGGGCTGATGTTCGCCCAACAGGGCCGCCCCGATCTGGGCTATCCGATTTGGCGCGACCTGTTGGCGGTCAGCGAACCGGGCGATCCCTGGATCGCCGCGATCCGGGCGCAGATCGAAGCCGTCGCAGCGCTGGCCGGCGAGACAATTTCGGTCGAGGACCTGGTGCAGCCGCCCGAACTGGACCTGCCCGGCCCGTCAGCGGCCGATTTCATCGCGGCCGAGGCTTTGGATCCCGAGGACCGGGCCGAACAGATCGAGACCATGGCCGCAGGTCTTGCCGAACGGCTGGCCAATCTGGGTGGCCCGCCCGAGGATTGGGCGCAGCTGATTTCGGCCTACCTTGCCTTGGATCGGGCCGATGCGGCGCGATCAGTCTATGATCGGGCCTTGGTTGTCTTCGCCGGTTCCGACGCGGCACTGGAGACGGTCCGCGCGGCGGCGGCACCGCTGGAGGAAGGCGAATGATCTGCGAGGATATCGCAGCACTCAAGGCCGCGCTGCCGCCGGCGCGGGCTCTGATGGGGCTCGATCTGGGCACCAAGACCATCGGGGTTGCGGTCTCCGATCCGTTTCTGTCCGTGGCGACGCCGCTGGAAACCGTCCGCCGGGTGAAATTCACCACCGATGCCGCAGCGTTGCAGGCCATCATTGCGCATCGCGCCATCGGCGGCGTGGTTCTTGGCCTGCCCTTCAACATGGATGGATCGGAAGGCCCGCGGGCGCAATCGACCCGCGCCTTTGCCCGCAACCTGGACCGGCTGATCGATCTGCCGATCGCGTTTTGGGATGAACGCCTGTCCACCGTCGCCGCCGAGCGGGCGCTCCTGGAGGCGGATACGACACGAAAACGTCGCGCCGAGGTGATAGATCACGTCGCGGCCGGGTATATCCTGCAAGGTGTATTGGACCGGCTTGGCCATCTGAAAGACACCGCATCATGACCGATCAGATCTGGACCCGCGACGAGATCGAAAGCCCCTGCATCAAGATCTGCGTTGTCCACCCGCAGGCGCGCATCTGCACCGGCTGTCTGCGCAGCATTGACGAGATCGGAACCTGGAGCCAGATATCGGCAGACGATCGGACCCGCATCATGGCCGAATTGCCGGATCGCAGGGCGCTGATTGCCACGCGGCGCGGCGGGCGCGCGGCGCGGCTGAAACGCGGCTGATCAACGCCCTTCGAACTCAGCCGGGCGTTTGTCGAGAAAGGCCAGCACGCCTTCGCGGAAATCGCGGGTGCGGCCGCATTCGCCTTGCAGGCGCGCCTCCAGCAACAGCTGCTCATCCATATCATTGCCCAGACTTTCGCGCATCGCCTGCTTTATGCGGGCAAAGGCCTGGGTCGGCCCGGTGGCCAGATGCGCGGCGCGCGCGCGCCAGGTGGCTTCAAAGTTGGCATCATCCACCGCCTCCCAGATCAGACCCATATCAGAGGCCTCGCGCGCCGAGAGTTTTTCGGCAAAAAGCGCCAGCCCCATGGCCTTGGCCAGACCCAGCTTGCGCGGCAGAACATAGGTGCCACCGGCATCGGGAATGAGCCCAATCTTGGAGAATGCCTGCATGAAACTGGCGCTGTCGGCGGCGATCACGACATCGGCGGCCAGCGCCAGATTGGCCCCGGCCCCGGCAGCGACCCCGTTTACCGCCGAAATGACCGGCACCGGGCAATCGGCGATGGCCTGCAGCAGCGGCGTATATTCATCGCGCAGAAGCCGTTCGAGGTTGATGGTGTTGAGATTGCCGGTATCGCCCAGATCCTGACCGGCGCAAAAGGCCCGGCCCGCACCGGTCAGCACCACCACCCGCGCTTCGCCCCCGGCACGCCGCAGGGCGTGCAGCAATTCGGCCCGCATCTGCGCGTTCAGCGCATTCATCACATCGGGACGGTTCAACGTCACGATCGCCACGCCATCGGCAAGATCATAGGTAAGGGTTTGATAGTCCATCGGGCGGGCCTTTTCATCAATGGGGCGTCATCTGCTCCGCATAGATAGGGGCATGCACCGAGTGAGGAAAGCCGAAACGCGGCGTCAGATCTCTATATGCGCTGCGAGGCGGGCCATATCGGCGGACCTCAACGACTTGGGCGTTTCAAGTTCAGGGGCGCGAAGGGGGGCCTGCGGGATGAAGGTGGCGGAATTTTCTTTGCGGATGCGCGGCATTTATGGGGCCTCGACGCGGGCGTTGCCGCGCCGACCGGTGCGAGGGGCGCTGCCCCTCGCGCTCCCCGAGGTATTTTCGCCAAGATGAAAGAGCCGCTCAGCGCCCCCGGAACAGACCGCCCAGAATGCCCCGAACCATGGCGCGGCCCGATTGGGTGCCGATCTGGCGGGCAAAGCTTTTGGCGAAAGCGGTGCCGATTGAATCGGAGCGGCTGGAGGAACGGCTGCGCGAGGATGTTCTGGTGGCTGTGCCCGCGCTGGAGCGGCCCACGCGATTGCCGGAATAGCGCCGCCCGGTCTGATATTCCCGCATTGCCGCGTTTTCCTCGACCTCTTGCGCGGCTTCGGCGGCTTCGGCTTCGCGGGCCGCGTCTTCGGCGCGGCGCTGCAGGATCTCGAAGGCGCTGTCGCGATCCACGGCGGCCTCGTATTTGCCGTTGATTGGCGAGGCCGCGATAACGCTGGCGCGGCTTGCCTCGTCGATCGGGCCCAGGCGCGAGGATGGCGGGCGGATCAGCGTGCGCTGCACCACGCCGGGAATGCCCTTGCGTTCCAGCATCGAAGTTACCGCCTCACCGACGCCCACCTCGCGGATGGCGTCCTCGGTGTCGAAATCTGGGTTCTCGCGGTAGTTTTCCGCCGCCTGGCGCAATTCGCGACGGTCTTTTGCGGTGAAGGCGCGCAAGGCGTGCTGCACACGATTGCCGAGCTGACCCAACACATCCTCGGGCACATCGGCCGGGTTCTGGGTGATGAAGTAGACGCCCACGCCCTTGGACCGAATGAGGCGCGCCACCTGTTCCACCTTGTCGATCAGGGCCTTGGGGGCGTCGTCGAACAGCAGATGCGCCTCGTCGAAGAAAAACACCAGCTTGGGTTTGTCGGGATCGCCCACTTCCGGCAGCGTCTCGAAGAGTTCCGACAGCAGCCAGAGCAGGAAGGTCGCGTAAAGCCGGGGCGCGTTCATCAGCTTGTCGGCGGCCAGAATGTTGATGCGACCGAGCCCGCTGGCATCGGTCGCCATGATATCGGCAAGCTCCAGCGCAGGCTCGCCGAACAACAGATCCCCGCCCTGCTCTTCGAGAACCAGAAGCCGCCGCTGGATGGCCCCGATCGAGGCGGTCGAGACATTGCCATAGCGCAGCGAAAGCGTGGCGCGGTTCTGGCCGACCCAAACCAGAAGCGCTTGCAGATCCTTGAGATCGAGCAGGCCGAGCCCCTGTTCATCGGCGACCCGGAAGGCGATGTTCAGAATGCCTTCCTGCGCCTCGGACAACTCCATCAGACGCGACAGCAAAAGCGGCCCCATTTCCGAGATCGTGGTGCGCACGGGATGGCCGGACTGGCCATAGAGATCCCAGAACGTCACCGGAAAGGCGCGATAGGCGAAATCGG
>CAXBGQ010000228.1:0-5081 GCA_963975135.1 uncultured Nioella sp.
AAAGGCCGCGGCGTGGCTTTCCGGAAAGCCGTATTCACCGAAGCCCTCGATCTGGGAAAAACACCGCTCGGCAAAGGGCAATTCGTACCCGCGATCCAGCATCCCGCCGATAAAGCGATCCCGGAAAGTGCTGATTGTGCCCATCCGGCGGAAGGTGGCCAGCGACCGGCGCAGACGGTCGGCCTCCTCGGCGGTGAAACCGGCGGCAACCACGGCAATCTGCATCGCCTGTTCCTGGAACAGCGGCACGCCCATCGTTTTGCCCAACACCTCGCGCAGCGCTTGCGAGGGGAACTCAACCGGCTCCTTGCCTTGCCGCCGGTTGATATAGGGATGAACCATGCCGCCCTGGATGGGGCCGGGGCGGACAATGGCCACCTCGATCACCAGATCATAAAATTCACGCGGCTTCATGCGCGGCAAAAAGTTCATCTGCGCGCGGCTTTCGACCTGAAACACCCCCACGGCATCGGCGACGCACAGCATGTCATATGTGGGCGTGTCTGCTTGCGGTACGGTGGCGATGCTCAGGCTTGTGCCATCGTGCTGGTGCAGCAGGTCAAAGGATTTGCGGATGCAGGTCAGCATTCCAAGGCTCAGGATATCGATTTTGAGGATGCCCAATGTATCGATATCGTCCTTGTCCCATTCGATAACGGTTCGCTCCTTCATCGCGGCGTTTTCAATTGGGCACAACTCGTCCAGCCGCCCCTTGGTGATGACAAAGCCGCCAACATGCTGGCTGAGGTGACGCGGAAAGCCGATAACTTCGCCAATCAGGCGGATGGTCTGGGCCAGCCTGCGGTCGTTCGGGTCAAGGCCAAGCTCGCGAATGCGATCGGGATCGGCCCCGCCATTCGACATGCCCCATATCTGGCTGGACAGGCCGGCGGTTACATCCTGACTTAACCCCATCACCTTGCCCACCTCGCGGATTGCGGCACGGGATCGAAAATGGATCACCGTGGCGCAGAGCCCCGCCCGGTGACGCCCGTATTTCTCATAGATATGCTGGATTACCTCTTCGCGGCGTTCATGTTCGAAATCCACGTCGATATCAGGCGGGTCGCCCCGGTATTTTGATACAAACCGCTCAAACACCATGGTGATCTGGTCAGGCCCGACATCGGTGATGCCAAGCGCATAGCACAAGATGGAATTGGCCGCCGAGCCGCGCCCCTGGCACAGAATACCAATGCCCCGCGCATATTGCACAATGTCATGCACGGTCAGGAAATAAGCGGCAAAGCCCAGCTCCTCGATCAAAGCCAGTTCTTTGGCGGCCAATTGTTGATACCGCTCCGGCACGCCATTGGGGCAGCGCCGTGCCAGCCCTTCGTCCGTTAACCGGATCAGCCGCGCTTGAGGTGTCTCGCCGGCGGCGATCTCATCGGGATATTCATAGCTAAGCTCGCTCAGGCAAAAGCTGCATTTGGCGGCAATTTCCAACGAGCGGCGAATGGCGGCGGGATGCGTGCGGTAGAGGCGCGCCATATCATCCGCGCCTTTCAGCCGCCGTTCTGCATTGGGCAGGGCGCGGGTGCCAATCTGGTCAATGGTGATATGCTCTCGCATGCAGGTTAAGACATCGGCCAGTTGGCGGCGGTTTGCCCGGTGCATCAACACATCGCCCACCGCCACCATCGGCGCGGCAGTTTTATGCGCCAGACGGGCACATCGGGCCAAATGAGCCTGATCGCTACCGTCATATCTTGGGGCTGCCCCAAGAAACACCTGACCGGGAAAGCGTTGAACCGCCTTGCGAATATGGGCGCTTGCGTGCAGTTCCGTGGCATCAGGCGGCAGGGCAATCAGGATCATACCTTTGCAGCCCGCCAGCATGTCGGACAGGAGCAGATGACAGCCGCCCTTTTCGGCCCGTCGCTTGCCCACGGTTAAAAGCCGGGTCAAACGGGCATAGGCGTCTCTGTCGCGCGGCAGGGCGATCCACTCGACCGGGCTGTCACCCAGTACAAGGCGGCAGCCAACAATCAGTTTGGGCAGCTTGAGCGTCACGGGCCGTTCAATCGGGTGCGGCGTGCCAACTTCCTGACGCGAGCATGAATCGAGCTGGTGTTGGGACCGGATTTCGATGGCCTCTTCGGCCTCGCGGCGCAATTCCTTCAGGGCCGAATAGGCCCGTACCACACCGGCCAGCGAATTGTGGTCTGTTATGGCAATGGCCTCCAACCCCAGTTCGGCCGCGCGGGTTATCAGCTCTTCGGGGTGGGATGCGCCGGTCAGAAAGGTGAAATTGCTGGTCACGCACAGTTCTGCATAGCTCATGCGAATTCCCCCTGAACAAACCAACCGGGGCTTTGCGGAGTATAAAACAGCCAAAGCCGCCGCCCTTGTTCGGTATCAACCTTCCAATAGTCACGCAGGCCAGAGCGCCAGTTTTCATCCGATAACCACCATTCCGGCGCAATACGTTCTGGCCCTGTTGCGCGGCCTGTCGTCAGAGACATACGTCGCCAGCGAAAATGCCGGGGTGGGCGGGCTCCGGTCCCGCCGATTGGCTCCGGCGGAAACAGGCGTATCGGGCGCGGGCGCATTGCAACCCAGGGCCCGGCGGGCGCAGAATAGGCCGCAGGGGCAATAATAAAGCTGCGTTCAGGGATATGGCTGTCGGCGGGCAGGAACCGCTGGATATTCTCCAGCCCGATCCGGGTGCCCAGCCGTGTGACCAGATCATCCAGCCCATCGTTGCGCCGGGTGCCGGCATGGCCGATCTGTTGAAACGGCAGCGCCTCTACCTGCGTGGCTTCCAGCCGCAGCTGATCGATCCCAAACCCTGCATCGACGCGGTCCACCCCGCGCTGAAAGAGCGGCAGGATACGGGCAGCGTCGCGCAAGGGCCGGGCTAGCCGCAACTCAACCTGCTGATGCGCCTGATCGGTTCGCCGCAGAGTCAGGCGCAAGATGCGCGCGCCCATTTCCTGTGCCTTGAGCTTTATACAAAGCTGTTCCAACAGGCGTCCGGTCCCGGCCATGACGTCAGCGCTCAACCCAATAGGGTCGGGCATCGTGATCCGCACGCCGTAGCGCGGCGGCTCGGAGAGCGGTGAAATCTGCTCAGGCTGATCGCCCAACGCCTGGTCCAGCCGCAACAGCACTTCCGGCCCAAAGCGGCGTGTCACTGTCGGGCGCGGCAATGCGACCAGATCGGCGACATTGCGCACCCCAAGCCGTTGCAGCGCAACATCGGCTTTTCCGTCCAACCGCAGCGCCGCCACGGGCAGGGGGGCGATGCTGTTCAAGGTCTGGCCCGGCCCGGCACTCCCTTCGTCATAATGCGCCAAGCCCCAGGCCGCCCCGCGCGTATCGGCCACCCCGATCCGGACCGACAGTCCCGCCCGGGCCAGCCGCTGGCGCATATCCGACAAAAGTGCAGCCTCGCCGCCGAACAAATGCGCAGCACCGGTGATGTTAAGCGCCAGCCCGTCATCGCCTTCCAGGCCCACCCAAGGGCAATAGCGTGTTGCCCACCGCGCCAATGCGCGCCGAAACCTTTGATCAGCCGATATATCCGCCGTACGGCTTTGCAGGTCGGTGCAAAACGCGCGCGCATCGGAATAGGACATGCCCCGGTGCAACCCTTGCTGCTCGGCATGCCGGTTCAGGCAATAAAGGCGGTTTGTATTGTTCTGCTTAAGCGTCAGTGCAAAAGGGGCATCAACCGGCCAAGCCCTGAGAACCCGGTCACTCGCCAGCCTTGGAAACCACAATGATACGACGCGTGTCTGCATCCCATCGAACATTCCAGATACCAAATGTTCCCGATTTGTTCTTGATAAGCTGCCACTGCTGCAGAGTCGAGTCGTTCGGGTCGAAAACCGGGGCACACTGCCACCGGGTCTCTGCGGCATTGCTGCCCATGCCTTCAAAGATAATGGCCAGAGCGGTTGTCTTGCCTTCTTTGGCCGCCAGTTGCAGCCGCCGCCCTGCGGTCAAACCCAGAGGTTTGCTCAGTTCCATGACAACAAGAGAAACCGCACCTGAACGCAGGGCTTCTTCGGCCACGCCCAAAACCTCAGCCTGATCTTTCGCCGCCGCTTCGAGAAGGTTCCGGGCATCGAAAAAAGCGCTGAACCCAACCGGGTGTATCCTGTCAGCCTGCCAGCGTTCGCGAACCCACAGAACCGGCCCGCCCACCTGTGCGCCCAGCGAGAAAGCAAAAAACAATGCGCCGGGGCCGCATACTTCATGCATGCGGTATTTCTTTGGCAGGGGATATGCGGCATCGAAATCGGTCATGGTGGAATTAAATAAACCAACTAAGACAGTATAGCGAGTGCCGCCCATTGCTCCAGCTCAAGCTCAGTGAAGGTACCTGCGAGCGCAAAATTGGGTTTCTCTGCAATCTCACCACCCTATGATAGGATCCCTTGCCAACCTTGGGTTGGTGTTGAGGAGCTCTGAAGAGGGGCGCGTCCTCTAGATACATGAAAAACAAGGGATTGGCGCGGCTTCCTTAAGACTTCAAATATCCCATCCCCACCATTTTCCTTGTTCCCAGGATAAGCCCCGTCTGCGGGTGCGTTGCCAGATTGCCGCGCTGACCGGCGGTTCCACGGGGCGCGGACGTGTCTCGGCCGGGCCTTGGCGCACAGAGTGGGTGGCGCGCGTCTCTCCTAGCCCGGGAAAACTCCGGCAAAGGCGGCCATGATGATCGTGATCGCAGAGGTTACGCCCAGCACCGCGGCAAGCAGGCGCGGCAGCGGTAATTCCGGTTTGTCTCCGGCGGTGCGATACATCGGCACGACAATGCGCAGATAAACCCCGAGCGCCAGAACCGAGTTCAGGATACCGATCACCACCAGCCAGAGGAACCCGGCCTCGACCGCGGCGGCAAAGAGATAGACCTTTCCGACAAAACCGAAAAGCGGCGGGATGCCGGTCAGCGACAAAAGAAAGATCACCATCGCGGCACCTGCGATCGGGCGCTTTCGGCCAAACCCGGTCATGTCGTCCAATTCGCGCCCGGCGATCATCACGATGGCAAACGCCCCCAGGTTCATCGCCACATAGGCGGCGGCGAAGACGATGGTGCCGGGCAGGGCCAGCGGGCTGACCCCAAG
>CAXBGQ010000229.1:0-5077 GCA_963975135.1 uncultured Nioella sp.
CGGCACATCCTGTCATCCGGTCCAGTTCCGCCCGGCTGTGATCGGGATGCGTAACCGAGACCATTTCGACCTTTTCAAACTGGTGCTGGCGCAGCATGCCCGATGTGTCGCGCCCCGCGCTGCCGGCCTCGGACCGGAAACAGAGCGAATGCGCGGTGTAACGGCGCGGCAGATACGCCTCTTCGATGATGGTGTCATTGACGATATTGGTCAGCGTCACCTCCGATGTCGGAATGAGCCACCAGCCCTCGCGGGTCTGGTAGCTGTCTTCGCCGAATTTGGGCAGTTGTCCGGTGCCGTACATCATCTCTTCGCGCACCAGAACCGGCGTGTTCACTTCGGTCAGGCCATGTTCAACCGTATGAATATCCAGCATGAATTGCGCCAGCGCCCGGTGCAGCCGCGCGATGCCGCCCGACAGCATCACGAAACGCGACCCCGAAAGTTTGGCCGCCGTTTCGAAATCCATGCCATCCTGCGCAGCGGAAATTTCGTAATGCTCCTTTGGCGCAAACGCGATGTCGCGCGGGCTTCCCCATCGGCGCAATTCGACATTGTCAGCCTCGTCCGCACCCACCGGCGTATCGGGATAGGGCAGGTTCGGCAGGCCCGCCAGCAAATCGCGCAACGCGGCATCGCCGGTCTTGGCCTCTTCCTCCATCCGTGCGATTTCGTCTTTCTTTTCAGCCACTAAGGCGCGCAGGCGTTCGAATTCAACCTCGTCGCCGCTGGCCTTGGCCTTGCCCACATCCTTGGACGCGGCGTTGCGGTCGGCCTGGGCAGCCTCGGCTGCCGAAATCGCGGCGCGGCGGGCCGCGTCCAGCGCCAGAATGGCGGGGCTTTGCGGCGGCAGGCCGCGCATCGCCATGGCGGCGTCGAAGGCGTCAGGATTGTCGCGGATGGCGCGGATATCGTGCATTTGGGGGCCTCATGCGGGCGAATGTTTCGAGTGATCTATGCACTATACCGACCCCGGTTTGAACCCGAAAATGACGCTGCAGGCCCCCCTGCACGGGGTGTGCAGATCCGGTGCAGACCGGTGCCCCAATATTTCCGCAACATGCGATTTCACGGTTGCCATTGGCCAGGCCTTGATCATATGCCGATCACGGCACGCGAGGGGCCATTGAAATGCGGGGGCGGTTCGCCTTGCGCTTCGCCCGCCCCGACAGTAACGTGCCGCGAATTTTGCAGGGCTGTGGCCCGCCATAAAAAGAAGGACGCCCCCGATATGGAAGCCATTGGCAGCTTTATCCCCCTGATCGCCATCGTTGCGATCATGTATTTCCTGATGATCCGCCCGCAGCAGCAGCAGCGCAAAGCCCATGAGGCGATGGTCGCAGCACTGCGCCGTGGCGACGAAGTCGTGACCGCTGGTGGCCTGATGGGCAAGGTGACCAAGGTCAAGGATGACACCGAGGTCGAGGTGCAGCTGACCGAGGGTGTAAAAGTGCGCGTCGTGCGGTCCACCATCGCGCGAGTGGTGAGCAAGACCGAACCGGCCAGCGAATAAATTTGGACGCGAAAGCAGGCTCATGCTGAATATCCCCCTTTGGAACCGTGTGCTTATCTTGGGGCTTGTGGTTCTGGGCCTCGCCTTTGCGATGCCGAACCTCTTTTACGGCCAGGTCGAGCGGCGCAACGATGCGCTGACCCTGATCGAAGAGGCAGGTGCCGATCCTGAGGAACTGGCGGGCGATGTCGCTGCATGGCCCGGTTTCCTGCCCGCGACACTGGTCAATCTGGGGCTCGATCTGCGCGGTGGTGCGCATCTTTTGGCCGAGGTTCAGGTCGAAGAGGTCTATGCCGCGCGGATGGACAGCCTGTGGCCCGAAGTGCGCAACGCGTTACGCGATGCGCGCGATCAGGTTGGCACCGTGCGCCGTCAGGATGCCGAACCGGGGCAATTGCGGGTTCGGATCTCGAACAGCGACGGCATTCAGGCCGCCATGGCGGCGGTGCGTGACTTGGCGCAACCGGTGGTCAGCATGACGGGGGTCGGGGCCTCGACGCTTGATGTGCGCGCCGAGGGCGATGTCCTCGTGGTGCAACTCTCTGCGGCCGAACGCGCCGCAACCGATGACCGGACCATGCTGCAATCGGTCGAGATCGTGCGCCGCCGCGTCGATGAGGTCGGCACTCGCGAACCCACCATCCAGCGCCAGGGCGACCGGCGCATCCTGATCCAGGTGCCGGGCATCGACAGCGCCGAGGAACTGAAGCGCCTGATCGGCACCACGGCGCGGCTGACCTTTCACCCGGTTACCGGGCGCGCCACCTCGGCCGATGCCGAACGTGCTGCGCGCGAGATCATCGTGCCCGACCGCGAGGATGAGGGGGTGTTTTATCGCATGGAGGCCACCCCGGTTCTGACCGGTGAGATGTTGACCGATGCGCAACCGGCCTTTGACCAGAACGGCCGGCCCACGGTCACCTTCCGGCTCAGCACCACGGGCGGGCGGATCTTTTGCAACTTCACCGAGGAGAATGTCGGAACGCCCTTTGCGGTGGTTCTGGATAACGAAGTGATCACCGCCCCGACGATTCAGGAGCGGATCTGTCAGGCCTCGGGCCAGATCACCGGCAATTTCTCGGTCGTGGAATCCACCGAGCTGGCCGTTTTGCTGCGTGCGGGTGCCTTGCCTGCGGGCCTCACCTTTCTGGAGGAACGCACGATCGGGCCGGAACTTGGGGCCGACAGCATTGCCGCGGGTAAGGTTGCGGCCATCGTCGCCGGGCTTGCCGTGCTGGTCTTCATGGGGCTGAGCTATGGCCTCTTTGGTCTTTTTGCCAATATCGCGCTGATCATCAATGTCGGGCTGATTTTCGGGCTTTTGTCGGCCATCGGGGCGACGCTGACGCTGCCGGGGATTGCCGGGATCGTTTTGACCATCGGGATGGCGGTCGATGCCAATGTGCTGATTTTCGAGCGAATCCGAGAAGAGCTGAAGACCGCCAAGGGCCCGGCCCGCGCGATCGAGCTTGGCTATGAAAAAGCGCGTTCGGCCATCTATGACGCCAATATCACCACCTTTATCACTGCTGTGATCCTCTTTGTGATGGGCTCGGGGCCGGTGCGGGGGTTTGCGATCACGCTGGGCCTGGGCATCATCACCTCGGTCTTTACCGCGCTTTACGTCACCCGGCTGATCCTGGTGATCTGGTTCGAACGCCGCCGCCCCAAGAAAATCGAGGTTTAGCCCCATGCGTCTCAAACTTGTGCCCGGCACGACCAATTGGGATTTCTTTCGCCTCAGCAGCGTGACCCTTGGCGCATCCGCAATCGCCGTGGTCGCCTCTGTCGTGTTGTTCTTTGTTGTGGGCCTGAATTTCGGCATCGATTTTCGGGGCGGCACCACGATCCGCACCGAGGCCAGTTCGCCGGTCGATGTCGGGGACTACCGCGCCGCGCTGCGCGTGCTGGATCTGGGCGATGTGTCGATCACCGAAGTGTTCGACCCGACCTTTGCCGGCGACAGTTTTGTCACGACGGTCAATATTCAGGCCCAGGACGGGCAGGAATCGGTCTCGCCCGATACCATTGCCGCGATCGAGGCGGCGTTGCTGGAGGTCGATCCGTCATTGACGTTCCCGTCGGTCGAAAGCGTCGGGCCGACCGTGTCGGGTGAATTGGTGCAGACCGCGATCCTGGCCGTTGCCTTGGCGATCGGCGCGGTGCTGATCTATATCTGGCTGCGCTTTGAATGGCAGTTTTCCCTGGGCGCGGTGGCGGCGCTGGTTCATGACGTGATCCTGACCATCGGCATCTTCAGCCTGCTGCAGATCCGCTTTGACCTGGCCATCATTGCCGCCCTTCTGACCATTGTGGGCTATTCGCTGAACGATACGGTGGTTGTGTTCGACCGGGTGCGCGAAAATCTGCGAAAATACAAGAAACGCCCGTTGAAAGAGGTTCTGAACGTTTCGATAAACGAAACGCTGAGCCGCACGGTGATGACCTCGGTGACCACATTGCTGGCACTGATTGCGCTTTTCGTTCTGGGCGGCGATGTGATCCGCGGCTTTGTCTTTGCGATGATCTGGGGCGTCGTTGTCGGCACCTATAGCTCGGTCTTTGTGGCCTCGGCGGTGCTGTTGCGTCTGGGTGTCACGCGCGACTGGACCAAAACCGATGGCGGTGGTGCGGGTACGAATTTTGCCAACATAGATGCCTGATCCGTTCTGGGCCGCCCTGGGGCAACCCGGGCTGGTCTGGTTGGTGATTGCTGCTGCAACTGCGGGCGTCGTTCGTGGGTTTTCGGGCTTTGGCACGGCGATGGTGTTTCTGCCGGTCGCCGGTCAGGTGCTGAGCCCGGTCGCGGCGCTGGTTGCGCTGACGGTGATGGATCTGTTCGGCCCGCTGCCCAATGTGCCGCGCGCGTTGCGCGATGCGCATCGTGGCGATGTGCTGCGGCTTTGTGCCGGGCTGGTGGTGGCCCTGCCGCTTGGCCTGCTGGTCCTGACATCGGTGGCACCTGAGGTGTTTCGCTACGGCGTGTCGGTCATTTCCCTGCTGCTGTTGGTGTTGCTGGTTCTGGGCTGGCGCTATCGCGGCGTGCTACGCGCCTGGATGATCTATCTGATGGGCATGGTGGGCGGGTTCATGTTTGGCGCGGTCGGGCTACCGGGGCCGCCGGTGATCATGGTCTACATGGCCTCGCCCCTGCCGCCACCGGTGGTGCGCGCCAATCTGATGCTCTATCTTCTGGGGGCCGATGCGCTGATGGTTGTGTTCTTGGGGGTCTTCGGTCGGTTGGAGGCGGCGGCAATCTGGACCGGCGTGGTTGTGACGCTGCCCTATCTGGCGGGCAATATTTTGGGCGGCTGGCTGTTTCAGCCTGCATATGAGCGGTTCTACCGGTGGGCGGCCTATGCGATCATCGTGGTTTCGGCCCTGTCGGGGCTGCCGCTGCTGGATTGAGAAAAGGAGACCGCCATGCAGTTGAACGAGATCGGATATGGCGATGCGATGCCGGTTGAGGGCTATGGGCCGGGTTTTTTCCGCATTGGCGGAGCGGTCATCGAAGGGGCGGTGATCTGCCATCCGGGCGGTGTGACGCCGTGGGGTGGGTTGACC
>CAXBGQ010000230.1:0-5076 GCA_963975135.1 uncultured Nioella sp.
ATCCAGAAACAGCGCCTGCTGCTGGCCGTAATACTCAGGGTCACAGGTCGCAAACTCGCGGCTCCAGTCGATCGAGAGGCCAAGCGGCTTCATCTGCTCGCGCATCACCGCGATGTTCTGATAGGTCCAGTCCTTGGGGTGGCCACCGCTGGCCATGGCCGCGTTTTCTGCGGGCATTCCAAAGGCATCCCATCCCATCGGGTGCAGCACGTTATGCCCGGTCGACGCCTTGTAGCGCGCGATCACGTCGCCCATCGTGTAGTTGCGCACATGGCCCATATGGATGCGGCCCGATGGATAGGGGAACATCTCGAGCACGTAGTATTTGGGCCTGGTCTCGTCGCGCTTGGCCGTGAAGACGCCGGCCTTGTCCCAGGCCTGTTGCCATTTCTTTTCGGTCACACTCGGGTCGAAGCGGACCATGGTCTGTTCCTCGGGGGTCTGGATACGAAAACGCCGGGCGCGTTGGCCCGGCGTCGTCTTTAGGAGGGGTTGGGCGAAATTTCTAGAGGTCACCTTCGCGAATGCGGATCTGGCGGGCGCGGGTAAGAATCGCATCCTCGACCGCGCGGGCGGTTTCGCGGCTGACTGCACCGCCACCGCGCGATTGCAGGGCGACGCGCAGCGACCGGGCATCCAGCGCCGGGTCGGTCACGTAAACCGTTGCGCGATAGGCGCGGCCGCCACCGGGCGGTGTGCCATAGCCATAAACGATGACGCCCGAAAACGGGTCGGCTGCCTCGATCGGCATGAAATCCAGGATCTCAAGCGTGGCGTTCCAGATATACCGGTTTACCTCAACCGTGACATTGGCATCGTCGTTATTGTTGAACAGATCCCAGATCGTTTGCCGGTTGGGATCAGGCAAGGCCCCCGATTCAACGAGGCGTGCGCGCGATTCGGCATCCGGGGCACTGATGCCGCCACCGCCGCCAAAAAGACCCGATCCGCCGCCGCCAAACCCGGACCCGCCGCCGGCGCAGGCAGACAATGTGCCGACCGCAAGCAACAGCACGGTGATTTTGCTCCTGATTCCGAACATGTCGCGCTCTGCCTTCTTGTGACCCTGGGTTTTGTTGTTAGCCTTGGTATCGCAGGGCCAATAATGCGGCAAGGTCTTAAAATCATGCGGGCGATGTGTCGACTGTGACATGTCTGCACCACGGTTGTCGCAACATCGACCGAAACCTGCCCGATTTCTTGCAATCCGCAGCCCAAAAGAAGATTGAAAGGCATACCCAATTCGGATGCTCCGGTTGGGGAGCTTTTTATCTAACGAGGGAAAAACCATGAAAAAGGTTCTCTTCGCAACAACTGCTCTGGTTGCCAGCGCTGGTGTTGCATCCGCACAAGGCGTCGAAGTCTCGGGTTGGGCCGAGATGGGCATCTTTGGCGGCAGCGGTATGGAAACTCAGTTCTTCACCGATATCGACGTTCTGTTCCGCATGTCCGGCGAAACCGACAACGGCCTGAGCTTCGGCGCTGGCGTTGACCTGGACGAAAACGGTGCATTCACCGCCAATGACGATGGCGGCGCGTTCATGTTCCTGTCCGGCAACTTCGGCACCATCACCATGGGTGACACCGATGGCGCTCTGGACTGGGCAATGACCGAAGCATGGGTTGGCAATGCCGGCTCCATCGCTGATGACGAAACCGCACATGCCGGTGCTCTGGGTTCCTACCTGGACGGTGCATATGACGGTCAGATCCTGCGCTACGACAACACCTTTGGTGATTTCGGCGTGGCAGTGTCGGTTGAAATGGACGATACAGGCGCTCGTGACAATGGTTGGGCCATCGGTTTCCGCTACGGCGTTGATCTGGGCGGTGCTGATCTGGACCTCGGCGTTGGTTACCAGTCGGCGGTTGTTGCCTCGACCGCTGCCGGAGCTCCCCCTGTGGGCGCGCTTTCCGTTGCTGGCGTTAATCTCTACGCCCTGATGCTCCCTGGCGATCAGGGGTTCTTGGACGCCAACCCGGGCTATCAAGTTGACGTTGATGCAGTTGGCGTTAGCGCCGTTGTGTCGACCGGAAACGGCTTCACCGCTGGTGTCGCATATACCGAATTCGATGCTTCTTATAGCTTCGGTTCCGGCGATGCGTCGCAAATCAGCGTTGGTTTTGGTTACTCCATGGACGCGTTCACGGTTTCGGCCAACTGGGGCCAGTTTGACGGTTCCTTCAACGTCCTTGCCAATAACTACACCATCGATCAGTCCGGCTTCGGTGTCTCCGCTGCCTACGACATGGGCGGTGGCGCTTCGATCCTGGCTGGCTACGGTAGCTCCGATATTGCTGGCGTGAACTCCGACAGCTTCTCGCTCGGCGTTGCAATGTCCTTCTAATCCTAACGGATTATTTGGTAAGGAAAGAGCGGGCTTTGGCCCGCTCTTTTCTATTTGTGCCAGAGGTTTCCATAAATGCCGCTATCCGACATCACCGCCGCCATCGCCAGGGCCGAAGCCGCCGCCGGACGCGCGCCGGGATCGGTGCGGTTGATTGCCGTTTCAAAGGTGCAGCCCGATGAACGGGTGCGCGCGGTGTTGCGCGAAGGACACCGCCTGTTCGGTGAAAACCGCGTGCAGGAGGCGACGGGCAAATGGCCGGGGTTTCGCGAAGAATTCAGCGACGTGGAATTGCACCTGATCGGCCCGCTACAAAGCAACAAGGCGCGGCAAGCGTTCGACCTCTTTGATGCCATCCACACGCTGGACCGGCCGAAACTGGCCCGCCGGGTTGCCGATCTGGCGCAGGAGATGGGCCAGTGTCCCGATCTGATGATCCAGGTGAACACCGGCGAAGAGGCACAGAAGGCGGGTATAATGCCAGCGGATGCCGATACCTTTGTCGCCGAGGCCCGCGCGCTGGATCTGCCCATCAAGGGCCTGATGTGCATCCCCCCGGTCGAAGAGGAGGCCAGCCTGCATTTCGCCCTCCTGGCCAAGATCGCGGAACGCAACGGATTGCCGGATTTGTCCATGGGGATGAGCGCCGATTTCGAAAAGGCCATTTCTTTCGGGGCCACCTATGTGCGCGTCGGATCGGCCATTTTTGGCGCACGGGTTAACCCAGATCAATGAGCCACGGTCTGACGGGCGTATGACTCCTGTCATTCCAAATGAAGGAGAGAGGCCATGATACGGCTATTGATCCCGGTCGCGGTTCTGACAGCGATGGCAACCCAGGCGGCCGCAGACTTCACGATCCAGTTTTCATGGAACAACATCCCGCTTTGCACCAGCGGGCGTCCCAACACGGTTGCCAACCCCGCCTTTCGGCTAAGCGACGTGCCCGCCGGAACCGAGCAGATCGAGTTCCGCATGGTGGATCTGGACGCGCCGTCCTACAATCATGGCGGCGCGACGCTTGGCATCACCGGAAATGGCGTGGTGCCTGAGGGCACATTCACCTATCGCAGCCCCTGCCCGCCAAGTGGATCTCATACCTATGAATGGCGTGCGACAGCCCGCGGCGGCGGCGCGGTTCTGGGACAAGCGCGGGCGACGCGGCAATATCCCGAATAGCCGTCAGACAATCAGCCGGGTCCCGGGCCGGATGGCCCGGGTCAACCACAACAGATCGCCCGCATCCATCGCCACACAGCCCTCGGTCGGATAACCCGGTCTGCGCCAGCGATGCAGGAAGATGGCCGAGCCGCGCCCCGGCACCGCGTCGGGCCAGTTCCAATCGGTCAGCAGCACCAGATCATAAAGCGGATCGGCCCGCGACAGCCGCTCATGGCTGCCCGCATAAGGCGCACGGACCATGTGATTATACGCTGCCCGGTCCATGTCATCGGACCAGAGGTCACGCGGGCCGATGGCACCCGCCCAGGGAACCGGGCGCGCCATCCGGTCGGGACGGAACAGGCCGCCGATAATCCGGTGAACGCCGCGTGGGGTGGCCCCGTCGCCTTCGCGCTTGTTGGCTGAAATCCCACCCTTGCCGATTGAGCAGGGAATCATCCGACCGCCAAAGCGCAACCCCATCGGCGTCAGCACCATGTCGAACGGCGTCACAGCAGATGCCCCGATTTCGCCGCCTTGACCGCCAGATAATGCTGGTTATGCCGGTTCGTTGGCGTGACCAGCGGCACGCGCTCGGTGACGGCGATCCCTTCGGCCTGCAACATCGCGACCTTTCGGGGGTTGTTCGTCAACAACCGGGCCTGCGAAAATCCCATCCGGCGCAGGATGTCGGCCCCGAGGCGAAAATCGCGTTCGTCATCCTCAAAGCCAAGCCGGTGGTTGGCCTCGACCGTATCGAATCCCTGATCCTGTAACGAATAGGCGCGCATCTTGTTGGCTAAACCGATGCCACGACCTTCCTGATTGAGATAAAGCAGTACGCCCGCACCCGCCTTGCCCATCTCAGCCAGCGCCGTGCGCAATTGCGGCCCGCAATCGCATTTCAGCGATCCCAGGACATCGCCGGTGAAACAGGCCGAATGCACCCGCGCCAATACCGGCGCATCGCGGTCAGGGCGGCCGATTTCGATGGCGTAATGTTCGGAACCGCCATTATCGGGTCGAAAAATATGCAGGCGCCCGGCCTCAGCCAGCTCCATCGGCAGGCGCGCGGCGGCGACGGGCATCAGTGCGTGGTGTTGGCTGAGGTCGCGCGCGGTGGCTTGCGGTGACAGCCGGGTAAGGTGGTTGGCAGCGGCAAATCCAACCGCATCGGGCACATCAACCGCAACGATCGCGGGCAATAGCTGCGCCGATTTCGCAAGCCCGATGGCCAGACGGTGCAGGTCGGCAGAGCCATCGCGCTGGCTTTGCAGCGGTCCTTTCATCGGCACGCGCAGATCATCGGCGGGATCAGCGACGGCACAGACCCAGGCAATGTCGGCGTCAACGGGCAGCGCCAGCCGGGCCAGATCGCCATCATAGGCGCGGGCCTTGAGCGTTTCCGCACGCCGGTCGGTAATGGTCAGAACCGGTGCACCGAGAGCGCGAAGAGCGGCCAGTCGCCCGGCCTGCAACGTTTCGGCCGCCAGAACCACAAGCCCGGCCCCCGCATCGCCCAGAACAACCGGCAGCCCGACGCGCAGATCGGCGCGGGCGCGGGCGG
>CAXBGQ010000231.1:0-5069 GCA_963975135.1 uncultured Nioella sp.
GTTGTTTTTCGCAAATTGTTAATCCAGTTTTCGGCGGTAAATCATGAAATCGGTGGGCTGCGCGATCTTATCATAAAGCGCGCGGGCGGTGGCATTGCCGGTCTGGGTCAGCCAATAGACCGACGGGCGGCCCTGCGCGTCGGCATCCGCATAGACAGTGTCGATCAGGGCGCGGGCCACGCCCTTGCCGCGCGCGGCGGGGGTGGTGAAAAGATCTTGTAAATAAGTCGTCGGTTCGGCCTTCCAGCCATGCAGATGAGCGATTGAATGGACAAGCCCAAGGGCCGCTTCGCCATCCCAGGCCATCCAGCCGCGCATATCCACGAAATCGGGGGCGGCGTAGCGGGCGAAACTGGCCTCATAGACATCCGCGCCGACATCGGTGTTGTAAAACGCCAGATAGGCCCGCCACAGTGCCTGCCACTGGTCACGGTCCTGGCCCCGGATCGGGCGAATGGTCAGCTCTGCGGTCATGCTATTGGGGCCTTGGTCGGGATCTGCGTGGTCTGACGTCACCCTAGGGAGCGATTGTGGCACAAATTGGGGGCCATGCAAGCGCGTCCGAGGCACTGCACCGGTTCGCTCCTTCGGGATCACAAAGGCGGCTGACGCATCAGCGCCCGGCGCGCGCCAGAAAGGCCAACCGTTCAAACAGCGCCACATCCTGTTCGTTCTTCAAGAGCGCGCCATGCAGTTTCGGCAGCGCATTGGCCCCGTCGCGTTGCAGATCCTCGGGCGTCAGATCCTCGGCCAGCAGCAGTTTGAGCCAATCCAGCACCTCGGATGTGGAAGGTTTTTTCTTCAGCCCCGCCTGATCGCGGATCTCGTAAAACTGGGTCAGTGCCGTGGTCAGCAATGCAGGCTTGATGCCGGGGTGATGCACATCGACGATCTGCTTCAGCACGTCCAGTTCTGGAAACCGGATGTAATGAAAGAAACAGCGCCGCAAAAAGGCGTCGGGCAGTTCCTTTTCATTGTTCGAGGTGATGATGACAATGGGCCGGTGGATCGCCCTCACGGTCTCGCCGGTCTCGTAGACGAAGAACTCCATCCGGTCGAGTTCCTGCAACAGATCGTTGGGAAACTCGATATCGGCCTTGTCGATCTCATCAATCAGCAACACCACGCGGCCCGGAGCCTGGAACGCCTGCCACAGCTTGCCCCTGCGGATGTAATTGGCGACATCGTGGACCTTTTCCTCACCCAACTGGCTGTCGCGCAGACGGCTGACGGCGTCGTATTCATAGAGCCCCTGCTGCGCGCGGGTGGTCGATTTCACATGCCATTCGATGATCGGCAGATCGAGCGCGGTCGCCACCTGGCGCGCAAGCTCGGTCTTGCCGGTGCCGGGTTCGCCCTTGACCAGCAGCGGGCGCTGCAAAGTAACGGCGGCATTGACCGCAACCCGCAGGTCCTCGGTGGCCACGTAATCGGGCGTTCCGTCAAATTTCATGCCATCCCTCAATGCCTTGTCCGCGGTTGCGCGGGCGCGACCATAGCATGCCTTTCTTTGGTCACAAGCGCGCATTAGATGGGTGACAATGGACACGCGTTGGAGTAATCGGGCCGCAATGAGGCCGCATGAGGATGAGATGACTGAGTCGCATTCTGAGACAGGCCCCAATAAGGGGAAGAAAATGAAAGCCGAGATCTTTCTGCCTGAAGATTACCGTCCCGCCGAGGACGAGCCGTTCATGAATGTCCGTCAGGTTGAATATTTTCGTCGCAAGCTGATCACCTGGCGTGATGAGTTGCTGGATGAAAGCCGGGGCACCGTTGCGGTGTTGCAGGGCGATACCCGCAATATCCCCGACGTGGCCGACCGTGCCTCCGAGGAAACCGACCGTGCGCTGGAACTGCGCACCCGGGATCGCCAGCGCAAGCTGATTTCCAAGATCGACAGCGCGCTGCGCCGGATCGAAGAGGGCGAATACGGCTATTGCGAAAAAACCGGCGATCCGATTTCGCTGAAACGCTTGGATGCGCGGCCCATCGCGACCATGAGCCTTGAGGCGCAGGAACGTCACGAACGCCGCGAAAAAGTGCACCGCGACGATTGAGGCATGCCCGGGGGCTGCGGCCCTGCGCGCACTGGAATATCCGGTCAGGCCGGGACAGATTGCACCGGGGGCAGATATTGCGCCCGGTTTTTCTTTTGAAAAAAGGCACCACCATGCTGAAAGGCCAGGAAATCACCGTTCTGGGGGCGGGCATTGCCGGGCTCGCCGTGGCCTGCGCCTTGGCGGCGCGCGGCGCCGCGGTGCGGGTGCTGGAACAGGCCGATGCAATTCGCGAGGTCGGGGCCGGCCTTCAGATCACGCCAAACGGTGCGGTGGTGCTGCAGGCCTTGGGTCTGGGCGCGGAGCTTGCGGCGGCGGCTCCGCGCGCGCGCGCCGTCACGTTACGCGATTTTCGCCGTGGCACTCCGGTTTTCCGGCTCGATCTGACGCGCGCCGACCGGCCCTATCACCTGATGCACCGGGCCGATCTGATTGGCCTGCTGCGCCGGGCTGCGCTGGATGCAGGCGTGTCCATTGATCTGGGCCAGAAAATCGCGACCGTCACCGCATCGGATACCGGTGCCACGCTGCATCTTGCGGGCGGCGGTGAAGAAACCGTGCCGCTGCTGATCGGGGCCGACGGGCTGCATTCGCCAACGCGCGCCGCGCTGAACAAATCCGGGCAGCCGTTTTTTACCGGGCAGTTTGCCTGGCGCACCACGATCCCCTGGGATGATCCCTCAACGCCCGCCGAGGCCACCGTATATATGGGGCCGGGCCGCCATCTGGTGACCTATCCGCTGCGGGGCGGGACGCTGATGAATGTGGTTGCGGTCGAAGAACGCGACGAATGGGCCGCCGAGGGCTGGAACCACCGAGATAACGCGCAGGCCCCGTATCGCGCCTTTGCCGATTTCTGCCCCGAGGTTCGCGATCTGCTGTTTCGCGCCGAAGAGGTCTATCTCTGGGGTCTGTTCCGCCATCCCGTCGCGCGGCATTGGTGGCAGGGGCGCGCCGCAATTCTGGGCGATGCCGCGCATCCGACGCTGCCCTTTCTGGCGCAGGGGGCCAATATGGCGCTGGAGGATGCCTGGGTGCTGGCCGCCAGCCTGGATGGTGCCGACAGTCCCGAGGCCGGGTTCGCGAATTATCAGACGCGCCGGCGCACACGGGCGGCGCGCGTGATCAACGCGGCCTCGAAAAACGCCGAAAACTACCACCTGCGCCCCGGTCCCTACCGGGCCATGGCCCACCTGGCACTGAAACTGGGCACCAGGCTGGCCCCGGAAATGGCGGCGCGGCAATTCGACTGGCTCTACGGCCATGACGTAACCAAATATTAAGGTTAACGCCTCGCCCGCCTTCTTTGCGCGTCAAATATCCTGGGGGGAGGGGGCCGTAAGGCTCCCGGGGGGCAAGGCCCCCTAACTTATATCCGGCGGGGCAAGGCCTCCCAACTCTGATGTCCCGCTACCTCAGGCCGCCAGATCAATCCAGACCGGCACATGATCTGACGGCTTTTCGCGGCCGCGTAGTTCGGCCTCGATCCGGCATTCCACCAGCAGATCGGCCGCCTGCGGGCTCAACAGCAGATGATCAATGCGGATGCCGTCATTTCGTTGCCACGCCCCGGCCTGGTAATCCCAGAATGAATAATGTTCCGGCCCCCGCACCCGCGCCCGAAACGCCTCGGTGAACCCGAGGTTCAGGATCCGGCGAAACGCGGCGCGGCTTTCGGGCCGGGCCAGCGCGTCGTCTTTCCACGCCTCGGGCCGGGCGGCGTCCTCGTCTTGCGGGATGATGTTGTAATCGCCCGCCATCACCACGGGCATTTCACTGTCCAACAGCGCCCGCGCGCGCGCCTCCAGCCGCGCCATCCAGGCCAGCTTGTAGTCGTATTTCGGGCCGGGGCAGGGGTTGCCATTGGGTAAATAGAGCCCGCAGATCCGCACCGCATCCCTGTCACCCACAACCGTCGCCTCAATCCAGCGTGCCTGTTCGTCGTCTGGATCGCCGGGCAGGCCGCGCACCACATCCTCCAGCGGGAATTTCGACGCAATCGCCACCCCGTTGAAGCTTTTCTGACCGTGGGTCTCGATATTGTAGCCACGATCCTCGAACATCTCGCGGGGGAAATTTGCGTCCACCGATTTGATTTCCTGAAGCAAGGCTATATCGGGCGACGCTTCGTCCAGCCAGTCGCCGAGCGCCTGGTAGCGGGCCTTGATTCCATTGATGTTGAAACTCGCGATCTTCATGGGGCCCGCCTGTTCGTGTGCAAATCACAGATATGGAAGGCATATTTGCTGGCCGCGCCCGATTTGCCAAGGGGGGTTGCCATTTAAGTGTTAATATGACACTTAATAGTGGGCGATGTGAAACCGCAAAGCGGAGGGCAAGGCGATGCGTAATTTCCGGACGGCACTGTTCGTTCCTTTCTCTCTCCTGCCGGCGCGGTTCTGAGAACGAGAAAAGGGGGGCTCCCCCAATGATACGACTGGTCGCATTGATAGGCCTTTTGATGCTCGCCCTGCCAGTGCAGATGCGGGCCCAGGGTGTTGATCCCATTGCCGAATATCGCGTCGCCCTGGCCGAGGCCGAGGAAGCGCTGAATGAAGATTTCGCCCTGGCGCGCACCCGTGGCCTGCTGCAAAATGCCTTCGGCGACGCCGATATCGGCTTTTCGCAACGCTATCTCGATCGTTGGAGCGCCACGGTCTTTCAGCGCTGGGCGCGGATGCGGCTGATCTTGCGGGCCAGCGATACCAGGCTGGCCAATTGGCAGGCGGCGGTCGAGGCCGGTGAGGTGACGGGGGCTGCTGCCCTGGCGGCGCTGGCCGCTCCAATGGCGCAGCTTCTGGATCTCACTGAGCAGATGCCGCTTTGGTTGTCCGATGACATTACGCGACTGACCGAACGCGCCTTCTGGACCGATCTGGCGCAATCCGTTGGCTGCTGCGGCGCGGCCTATTATCAGGCCCTCGAGGAGGCCGATCAGGTCTGGGCGTCATCGCTTAGCCCGTCGGCGGCCACTATCGCGGGGCTGGAGCTTTTGCCGCCTGTCGGCTC
>CAXBGQ010000232.1:0-5002 GCA_963975135.1 uncultured Nioella sp.
CGCCCTGAGATCGAGGCGCTGACCGATGCGGCGCTGGATCGTGCCAAACTGGTCTATGACGCCCATAAATCGGTGCCCGCGGCGCTGGCGGCGGCAGGGCTGCGTGGATCCGATTTCATCACCGGTTGGAAGCGGCGCGAGGATGGGCTGGATATCGGGCTGGTCGACGAATCCTCGATGCTGGATGACAAGCAGTTCGACGACCTGAAGGAAATCTTCCCGACGCTGCTGCTGTTCGGTGATCCGGCTCAGCTTGCCCCTGTGGGACAATCCGGCACCATGGTGTTTGAAAAACTGCCCGCCCCGCGCGTGCTGAACCTAAGCCGTGTGCACCGGCAGGCCGCCGACAACCCGATCCTGGACCTGGCGCACGCGCTGGCCGATCCGGCGCTGGAATTCCATCACTTCGAGAAGATGATCGAGGACGCTGCAAAACGTGACGAGCGGGTGGTCTGGGGCCAGCGGGTCGAGGTGGACCTGATGGCGCGCAGCCCGGTTCTGGTCTGGCGCAATGCCACGCGCATCCGGCTCATTCGGGCCTTTCGCATGGCCCATGGTGCCCCAGAGGATGCCCTGCTGCCCGGTGAGCCGTTGATCTGCGACGGCATCGAATTGCCGGCAAAGCATCGCAAGAAGCGCATCGACCTTGAGGCGCGCGGGCTGATCAAGGGGGCGCAGGTGGTCTATCTGGGGCCGGGCCGCAAGCCGGGGTTTTCGCGTCTGCATGTGATGGGGGCGGAAAGCCCGCAAATCTCGGCGGCGTCGATTGTGAAGATCGAAAAACCGGATGAGGAGGAGCCGTTCATTCCTTATGCTGCGCGCATGGGGGCGGCGTTCCTGCATGGCGCGGCGGTAACCATCCACAAGGCGCAGGGCTCGCAATGGAGGGACGTTCAGGTCTTTGCGCCCGATCTGTACGGGGCCGCGCGGATGGGACGGATGGAGGCCGGGCAGGCATTGTGGAAACGGCTGGCCTATGTGGCGATCACGCGGGCAGAGGAACGGCTGATCTGGATCGGGCGTTATGCGCTCTCGCGGCCCACCCGGGCGTTGACCACCGATGATCTGGAGGTGCCGGTGACGCCGCTGACGCTTGAGGCGCAATCGGATCTGGAGGGGATGTAATGGCGGTTATTCTGATCACCGGGGCCAGTTCCGGCATTGGCAGGGCCACGGCGGAACTGTTCTTGCAGGCCGGTTGGCAAGTGGGATTGCTGGCGCGGCGGGCTGGCGAATTGCAGGCGGTGGCGGCGGGGCGCGAAAATGCGCAGATCCTGCCCGCCGATGTGACCGATCTGGCGGCGGTGGAGGGGGCTGTGGCCGATCTGGCGGGCCGCTTCGGACGGCTCGATGTCCTGTTCAACAATGCCGGTATCTTCGTGCCGCAGGGCATGATTGACGAGGTCGACCCCGCCGATTGGGCCGACAGCCTCGCCGTCAATCTGGGCGGCATGTTCAATGCCGCGCGCGCCGCGTTCGCACAGATGCGGCGGCAGGATCCGCAAGGCGGGCGGATCATCAATAATGGCTCGATCTCGGCCCATGCGCCGCGCCCCGGATCGGTCTGCTACACGACCACCAAACACGGGGTGACTGGGTTGACCAAATCGCTGTCGCTGGACGGACGCCCCTTTGATATCGCCGCCGGGCAGATCGATATCGGCAATGCCCGCACGCCGCTATTGGAAAGCGTGGCCGAGGGGGCAAAGGCGCTCGGCCAGGAGGCCCCGCCGATCATGGAGGTGGAAGATGTGGCGCGCGCCGTGCTGCATATGGCCAGCCTGCCACCGGGGGCCAATATCCAGACCATGACGATCATGGCGACCAATATGGCCTATATCGGGCGGGGATAGGCGGGAGAGCGGCCTCTGCCGGAGACCTCGGCAATGTGCCCTAATTACTAAGGATATAGCGGAACACGGCCGAGGCCGACCAGCCCGCGACGATGGCGATAAAAAGCGACAGCAGCCCGTAGATCAGCGGTCGCTCATGGGCCAGGTTGAAGATCAGCCGTTCAAGACCCACCTTGGCAACCTCGATCTCGGTCTCGAAACTGGTCACGACTTCGCGCCCGCGGGTCAGGAAGATACGGGCCAGATAGTCGCCTTCGACCAGATTGGCCGGCAGCGCGATCGAGGTATCAAACAGTGTCTCGCTGCGCAGATTTACGGTGTTTTCCAGAACTTGATAGAGACCGGCATCGGTGCGGATGCGGATCACGGCATCGGTGAAATCGCCGGGCCTGTCGCTGCCGGTGCCGACGGCGCGGATGGCCCGCGGGATCGAAATGCGATAGCGCAGATCCTCGGTCGAGGTGATGATCTCGTCAAAGGGCGCGGTGGTGGCGACGGCATAAAACGTGGGGGCGGCATCGACCTCGACCGCCTCGACATTCATCCAGATGCCGTAATTGCGATCCAACCGGCGCACGGTCAGCGCCTGATCGGGGCCTTCGATGGTGACGATCACCCCTAGCGGTTCTTCGGGGGCCGGTGCGCTGCGTTGCACGGCCCCGAAAATCAGGATTTCGGAGCCATTGAAATTGGCGGTGATCGACACGGTGTTCTGGCTGAGGCCCGCGACGATGCTTTCCTCCTGGCCGGTTGCGCCAAGCGGGGCGATGAGCATCGCCATTATGAGGGCCAGCCGTTTCAATGGCCCGACGCCACGCCAAGCGAGAACAGCTCGGACGGTTGCACCAACAGATCGAAGGCCAGCTTGCCGCAAACCCCAAGCACCATGATCGCCAGAAGGATGCGCAGCTGTTCGGCCTTGAGATAGACGCCGATCCGCGCCCCGATCTGCGCTCCGATCACGCCGCCGATCAGCAGCAGCACCGCCAGAACCATATCGACCGTGAAATTGGTGGTGGCGTGCAGCAGCGTGGTAAACGCGGTGACAAAAATGATCTGAAACAGCGATGTGCCGACCACGACCTTGGTCGGCATGCCCAGGATGTAGATCATCGCAGGCACCATGATGAACCCGCCGCCAACGCCCATGATCGCGGCCAAAACGCCAACGGCGACGCCGACCACAAGCGGCGGTATCACGCTGAGATAGAGGCCCGATGTGCGAAACCGCGTCTTGAAGGGCAGGGCATGGATCCATCCGCGATGATGGCGGCGCGGCGGCGGCCCACCGGCCTTGCGCGATTTGCGGATCGCGTTCAGGCTTTCGACAAACATCAGCGCGCCGATGATGCCCAGAAAGACCACATAAGAGAGCTTGACCAGCAGATCGACCTGCCCGATGGCGCGCAGCGCGTTGAAAAGCTGCACACCAAGCGCGGCCCCGACCAGACCGCCGATCAGCAGCACACCGCCCATCTTGAGATCCACGGTCTTGCGCTTGAAATGCGCCAGCACGCCCGAAAAGGAAGAGGCGACGATCTGATTGGCTTCGGTGGCCACGGCCACCGCCGGCGGGATGCCGATAAAGAACAGCAGCGGTGTCATCAAAAACCCGCCACCGACGCCGAACATGCCCGACAGAATTCCCACCAGCCCGCCAAGCCCGAGTAAAAGAAAGGCGTTGACCGATACTTCGGCAATGGGCAGGTAAATGAGCATGGAAGCCAAGTTTAAGAGGGCGGTGCGCCTGTCCTAAAGCACACCCGAGATCTTCGACATAGCCCATATGTGCGACAAATCGGAGCAATTTCTCGTCAAGGTCGGTGGCTCAACCCGCGCGCAGATACCGGCGCAGGATTTTCTCAAGCTTTGCCGCGCCGAGCGGGGCCATTTTCTTGGTGTGTTCATGGCTGATGGATTCGTCGCTTAACCCCGCCGCCATATTGGTGACGGTCGATATCGCGGCTGCCTTGAGCCCCAGAAACCGGGCCAGAATGACCTCGGGCACGGTCGACATTCCGACCGCATCGGCCCCCAGGATACGGATGGCGTTGATCTCGGCCGGGGTTTCAAAGGACGGGCCGGAATACCAGGCATAGACGCCTTCGGCGAGCGTGATCCCTTCGGCCTTCGCTGCCGCCTTCAACGCGGTGCGGATGGCCGGATCATAGGCGTCCTTCATCGGCACGAACCGGGCATCCGTGGGTTCCCCGATCAACGGGTTGAGGCCGGAAAAGTTGATATGATCGTTGAGCAGAATCAGATCGCCGGGCTGGATATCAGACCGCATGGAGCCTGCCGCATTGGTCGCGATCATCGTATCGGCCCCAAGCGCGCGCAGCACCTCCAGGGCCGGACGCATGGCATCGCCGCGCCCGCTTTCATAGTAATGCGCCCGGCCACCGAACACGGCGACGCGGGTGCCCTCCAGATCGCCGATCACCAGCTTCGGGTTGTGGCCCGAAACGCCGGCATGCGGAAAACCGGGCAGGTCGGCATAGTCGATGGCGATGCCGTCGACGGCATCCGCCAGATGGCCCAGTCCCGAACCGAGGATCAGGCCGGTATCGACAGGTGCAGAACCCGCCTTTCCACGGATGTGGTCAACCAGCGCATCAACGTCAGACATGATCACCCTGCCTTTCGCCGGGCGCGGGAAAGGATTTTCGAAAATCCTTTCCAAAGCGCCTTGCAAGGCGCTTCACCGCGCCCATCCTCATCGTTCCTTCACATAAGGCTCACCACCTGCGCGCGGCGGTATCGCCTTGCCGACAATGCCTGCCAGGATGACAACCGTCAGGATATAGGGCAGCGCCTGCATGAACTGCACCGGGATCACGAATTCGCCAAGCGCGATGTTCTGATACCGCGCTCCGACCGCGTCCAGCAATCCAAAGAGCAAGGTCGCCCACAGCGCATACCAGGGCCGCCATTTCGCAAAGATAAGCGCGGCCAACGCGATGAAACCGCGGCCGGCGCTCATATCCTTGTTGAAGCCCGCCGCAAGGCTGGTGGCCAGATAGGCCCCGGCAATGCCGGTCAGAACACCACAGATCAGCACCGCCGCATAGCGAGCGCGCACCACGGAAATGCCGGCCGTATCCACGGCGGCCGGGTTTTCACCCACAGCCCGCAGGCGCAGACCGAAC
>CAXBGQ010000233.1:0-4963 GCA_963975135.1 uncultured Nioella sp.
TGGGCAAGCTGATCGAGGAAAAGCAGATCGAGATCGCGCCGCTGGCCTTCATGCGCGGGCGCACGCTGGCCAATGCCTATGTGGTGTTGGACGAGGCGCAGAACGCCACCACGATGCAGATGAAGATGTTCCTGACCCGGCTGGGGCGTGGCAGCCGTATGGTGGTCACCGGCGACCGGTCACAGGTCGATCTGCCGCGCGGGGTGACCAGCGGCTTGCGCGATGCCGAACGTCTATTGGACGGGATCGACGGGATATCGTTCAACTATTTCACCGCCAAGGATGTGGTAAGACACCCCATGGTCGCCAGGATCATCGAGGCCTATGATGCGGATAGCGTCGAGCAGTAGGCCATCATGCCGCATGATCATCAACACATAGACCCAGAGGCCGGTGATTTCCGCGTCGCGCTGGCCATCGCGGTCAATCTGGGCCTGACGGTGGCACAGGTCGTTGGTGGTATCCTGTCAGGCTCACTGGCGCTGATCGCCGATGCGCTGCACAACTTTTCGGATGCGATTGCCCTGATCATCGCCTTTACCGCGCGCAAGATCGCCCGCCGCCCGGCCGATCACCGCATGACTTTTGGCTATGCCCGGGTCGAGGTTGTGGCGGCACTGGTCAATTACACCACATTGGCAGTTCTGGGAATTTACCTGATCTACGAGGGCGTGATGCGCCTGATCGACCCGCAGCCTGTCGCGGGCTGGGTGGTGGTGATCATCGCCGGGGTTGCTCTTGTGGTCGATCTGGCCACCGCGGCGCTGACATATACGATGTCAAAGGACAGCGTGAATATCCGTGCCGCATTCCTGCACAACGTTGCCGATGCGGCGGGCTCGGTCGCGGTGATCCTGGCCGGTGTCGCGATTCTGGTTTGGGATCAGACCTGGGTGGACCCTGCGGTAACGCTGATGATCGCGAGCTATCTCCTGTGGCAGGTGGCACGCGAGATCGGGCCGGTGGTCCGTATCCTGATGCTTGGCAGCCCCGAAGGGATCCAGCTTGCGCAGGTTCTGGACCGGTTCGCGGAAGAACCGGGGGTCGCGGATGTCCACCATGCGCATCTGTGGATGATGCAGGAGCATGAGGTGGCCTTTCAGGCTCATATCGTTGTCGATGCCGGCTGTTGGACGCAGGCCGATGCCATCAAGGCGCGGCTGAAATCCATCGCGCGGGACGCCTTCGGTATCACCCATACGACATTCGAAATGGAATGCAGCCGCCATGCATGCGATGCGCCCGTCTCGGTCGGGGGATAGGGCGATGGGCGTCGATCTGGTGGTTGAAGAGAGCGGCTGGGACGAGGGTCACCTTGACGCACTGGCGCAAGCGGCCTGCGCGGCGGCACTGGCGGCGTTCGATCTGGACCCGGACCGGTTCGAGATCAGCCTGCTGGGCTGCAGCGACGCCCGCATCGCGGCGCTGAATTCCGATTTCCGGGGCAAACCCCGGGCCACCAATGTGCTCAGCTGGCCGGGCGAAGATATCGCTTTACCGCTTGGGCGGATGCCCGACCTGCCGGTGCCGGACGCGGGTGGACCGCCCATGGAATTGGGCGATATCGCCATTGCCTACGAAACCTGCGCCTCCGAGGCGGCCGATCAGGGCAAGTCTTTCGACGATCATGTGTGCCATCTGCTGATCCATGCTACCCTGCATCTGTTGGGTTTTGATCACATAAACGACGCCGATGCCGAGTTGATGGAAAAGATCGAGACGCGCATCCTTGAAACTCTGGGTATCCCTGACCCATATTAGGGCCGCGGGCGCATGTTTGTCCCGGTGTTACTTTTTGGAAAGGGGCCATGAGCTCAAATCCTGACAGCTCGTCTAGCGCAGCGCAGAGCGCGCAGCCCGACGATGAGATCCCTGACCAGAGGCCCGGCCTGCTTGCCCGGATTTTTGGCATTTCTCCCGCACCCGTTACGCCCGAACCCGAGGTCAACCCCTCCGAGCCGCATCACCCGGCCGGAAACGGGGCGCTTGCCGCCATCCGCATGTATAACCTGCGCCGGTTGCGGCTGGATGACGTGGCGGTGCCCCGCGCCGAGATCACCGGCGTGGCCAGCGATATTACCATGCCCGATCTGGTCGAGGTGTTCCGGCAAACCGGCTATACCCGTCTGCCGGTCTATGAAGGCACGCTGGATACGCCCGTGGGGCTGGTGCATCTCAAGGACCTGGCGCTTGAGCATGGTTTCAACGGCAAGCCCAAGACATTCGACATAACGACGATGCTGCGCCCGCTGCTGTATGCGCCGCCCTCGATGCCGATCGGCGTGATGCTGCAAAAGATGCAAACAGACAGGATTCACATGGCACTGGTGATTGACGAGTATGGTGGCGTTGACGGCTTGGTGACGCTGGAGGATCTGATCGAGCAGATCATTGGCGAGATCGAGGATGAGCACGATGTCGAGGAGGGTCAGCTCTGGTCCGAGGAGAGCCCGCAAAGCTGGCTGGTGCTGGCGCGTGCGCCGCTGGACGAATTCGAGGCCGCGATCGGCAGATCCCTGACCACCGGTATGGATGACGAGGAGATCGACACGCTTGGCGGTCTGGTTTTCGTGCTGTCGGGCCGGGTTCCGGCGCGCGGCGAGGTTGTGCCGCATCCCTCCGGGGCCGAGTTTGAAGTGATCGACGCCGATCCGCGCCGCATCAAGCGGTTGCGCGTGCGCCTGCCGGGGCCTGTCGCCTGATGCGGCGCGGGCGGATTGCCGACCTGATCTATTTGCTGCCGGGGCTGATGGCCGCGACAGGTCAGGCACCGTTGAATTACTGGTGGTTGGCGTTTCTTGCTTGGGGGCTGGCGCTTTTTGGCATGACGCAGGCCCGGACCTGGCGTCAGGCAACCTGGATCGGATGGCTTGTCGGCGCGGGCTATATCGCCGGCACGCATTTCTGGATCGTCTCCCCGTTCTACATCGACGCCGACACCTATGCCTGGATGGCCCCTTTCGCGCTGTTGGGGATGGTTGCTGGGCTGGCGCTGTTCTTTGCCGGTGCCTATGCGGCGGCCTTTTTGCTGGCGCGCGGGCCGGGCAGCCGGGTGGTCGCGCTGGCGCTTTGCCTGATCGTGGCGGATTTTCTGCGCGCTTGGGTTTTCACCGGCTTTCCCTGGGCGCAGATCGGATCGCTCTGGTTGGGGCAGCCCTTCATGCAATTGGCGGCCCTTGTCGGTGTGCCGGGGGTGGGCCTCTTGACGCTGCTGGCGCTGGCGGCCCCTATGGCGGTGACCGGCCGCCGGGCGCGGATCATTGCGGCGTCCCTGTCGGTGGCCGTGCTCGGGGCAGGCAGCCTCTATGGCCTGTCGCGCCTGTCGGCCCCGGTGGCGGAAACCGAAACCCGCATTCGTATCGTGCAGCCAAACGCGCCGCAGGATCAGAAATGGTTGCCCGAAATGGCCCCGGTTTTTTTCCAGCGCCTGCTGGATTTGACCGCTGAACCTGCCGAAACCCCGCTCGATATCGTCATCTGGCCGGAAACGGCCGTGACCTGGCGGTTGAATATTATTGATGAACTGTTGCCGGTGATGGCCGATGTAGCAGATGGTGCCGAGCTGATTTTTGGCGTGCAGCGGGTCGAGGCGGGCGAGTTTTTCAACAGCCTGGCCGTATTACAGCCCGATGCCGAGGTCAGCCAGCTCTATGACAAATACCATCTGGTACCGTTCGGGGAATACATCCCGCTGGCTCCGCTGTTGGCTGCAACCGGGATCATGCCCGACGCCGAACGGCGCGGCTATACGCCGGGGCCGGGTGCGCGGGTGCTGGATATGGGTGATGCGGGCCTGATGCTGCCCTTGATCTGCTATGAGGCGATTTTCGCGCGCAACTTGGCCGCCGCGCCCGAGCGCCCCGACTGGATCATGCAGGTAACCAACGATGCCTGGTTCGGAGATTCTGCCATGCCCTATCAGCATCTCGACCAGACCCGCCTCAGGGCCATCGAACAGGGGCTGCCGGTGGCGCGCGCCGCCAATACCGGTGTGTCGGCGATGATTGACCCTTACGGGCGCATCCTGGATTCGTATCCGCTGAACGAGGCCGGCTTCATCGACGGCACCTTGCCCGCGCCGCTGGACGCCACGATCTATGCCCGCACTGGCAATTGGCCAACGGTGGTGTTGCTGGTGATCCTCTTTGGCGGCTTGCTCGCGCGACGGGTCAAAGAGGATATTGAACCCGGCCCCGGAACCCCGTAAGGCCGAAGGATAACGCGCCACAACGGCTTCCTGACGTGGCGACCATAACAGGTATAGGAGCATTTCTCATGGCAAGTAACACGCATGTTTTCACCTCGGAATCCGTTTCCGAAGGGCATCCTGACAAGGTTTGTGACCGGATTTCAGATGCCATCCTGGATGCTTTTCTGGCGGAAGAACCCGAAGCCCGCGTCGCCTGCGAGACCTTCGCCACCACCAACCGGGTCGTCATCGGCGGCGAGGTTGGTCTGAGCAATCAGGACAAATTGCATGAGTATATGGGCCGGGTCGACGCGATCACCCGCGCCTGCATCAAGGATATTGGCTACGAGCAGGAAAAGTTTCACCACGAAACGGTCGAGATCACCAACCTGCTGCATGAACAATCGGCCCATATCGCGCAAGGCGTCAATGCGACCGATGACAAGGAAGAAGGGGCCGGCGATCAGGGGATCATGTTCGGCTATGCCACCATTGAGACCCCGCAACTGATGCCGGCTCCCTTGCTATATGCCCACGCCATATTGCGCCGGCTGGCCGAGGTCCGCAAAGACGGCACCGAGCCGACCCTGCGCCCTGACGCCAAGAGCCAGCTCACCGTGCGCTATGTCGATGGCAGACCGGTTGGCGTGACCTCGATCGTGCTGTCCACGCAGCACGCGCTTGAAAGTCAGACCAGCGCCGATATTCGTGCCATCGTGGAGCCTTACATCCGCGAGGTTCTGCCCGATGGCTGGCTCACCGGTGAAACCGTCT
>CAXBGQ010000234.1:0-4921 GCA_963975135.1 uncultured Nioella sp.
CGTTAAAGGCGGCGGTGTCATCGGTGGTGCCGTCGCCCGCGGCCCCGAAATCCTTGACATCGACCCAATCCATCAGCTTGCGGTAAAAGACATGCGTAATGTCCTCGACCTGGATGCTTTCAATGCGCACCGTGGCACCATTGCCGCCGGTCAGATCCAGACCGAAATGGCCGTAGGCGGCGGTTTCGCCCCAGGCCATATCGACGCCGCCCCGGGTGCCCACGCCAATGATCGCCGAGACCGTCACGACCTCGCCATAGCTGGTCAGCGTCGTCTGCGGCCCCACCTGGGTAACGCCCGGCACATTGGTATCATTGGCCTGCCCCGCCCAACCGGCAATACGCACATTTGGCAGCGTGCCGGACAACGCCTTGATCCGCGCAGATACCCGCAGATAGAGCCCCGGCAAAATCGGCGTCTCACCCATATACCGCAGGCGCGTTGTGCTTGCTGTTTTCAGGATCTCCAGGCAGGTTCCGAAATCCTGATCCGCGGTCACAAGGGCAGCATTGGCAGCATTGGCATAAGTATCGGTGCCCGGCGTGCCATCTTCCTGGCTCCAGACGCTCAGGCCATCGGCAAATTCAGGCGGCATCAGGTTCAGCCCGTCGGTGATCACTTGGTTCATGGTAGACCCCTTTTCTTGCCGCGCGCCCGACCGGACACGCGTTTCGGCCCCACGTGCCATATGGCGCGAAGGGTGCCTCGATTGTGTTCAATATCCGGAAATAGCGCCGGCACCCGAAGGCCCGGTTATGATCAAGATGTAGCGATGATGTCTTAAAAACCGGTTAACCCTGCGCAGGTCTCAAGCACCCGATGAGCGCGCGCGCAGGATTTCGGCGGCACTGACCCCATGACAGGGGCCAGCTACAAGGTAAGAATAAGCATTGCCCGGTGCATCAATCCCATCTCCGCTTGCGTCATTCGTGATGCAAAGGCTGACGCTTGAGCGGAAAAGGTCAAATCACGCGGTCAGATCTCCTGCCAGCCCCGCATCGATCAGATCGGCCGTTTCGCTGACCCCATAAAGCGCGATGAAGCCGCCGAACCGCGGCCCCTGGCTGGCCCCGAGGCAAACCTCGTAAAGCGCCTTGAACCAGTTTCGCAGCGGATCGAACCCGTGATCCTTGCCCACCGCAAAGACCAGCGTTTGCAGGGCCTCGTCCTCGACCGCGCCATCATAGCCGCGCAACCGCGCCGACAGGTCGGCCATCGCGGCGGCCTCCTGCTCATCGGCCAGACGGAACACTTTGTGCGGCTTGACGAAATCATTGTAATAACGGACCGCAAATCCCGCCGCCGCGTCCAGATCGGGATGCGTTTCGGGCCCGGCCTCGGGCGCATAGCGCCGGATAAAGCCCCACAGCGCCGCCTTGTCCTCGGCATGGGCCACCGATGCCAGATTAAGCAGCATCGCAAAGCTCACCACCATATTCGACACCGGCACGTCATGGCCATGGATGTGGAACACCGGATTGTTCAACCGCGCCGTCGCATCCTGGCCCGCATAGGCGCGCAATTGCTGGTGATATTCATCCACTGCCTTGGGGATCACGTCGAAATGCATCCGCTTGGCGGTCTTGGGCTTGAGATACATGAAATACGAGAGCGACTCGGTCGACGCATAGCTCAGCCATTCATCAATCGAGATGCCGTTGCCGGTGGATTTCGAGATCTTCTGCCCATTTTCATCGAGAAACAGCTCATAGGTGAAATGCTCGGGCTTTTTCGCACCCAGGATCTCGCAGATCCGGTCATAGATCGGCGTGTTGGTGGAATGATCCTTGCCATACATCTCGAAATCGACGCCCAAAGCGGCCCAACGCGCACCGAAATCGGGCTTCCATTGCAGTTTCACCTGTCCGCCCGTCACCGGCAGCGTCCATTCGCGCCCATCCTCATCGTCAAAGGTGATGGTGCCCTCAGCGGCATTTACCTGCTTCATCGGCACATACAGAACCCGCCCGGTTTCGGGATGGATCGGCAGGAAGATGGAATAGGTCTGGCGGCGTTCTTCGCGCAGCGATTTCAGCATCACCGCCATGACATCGTCATAGCGTTCGGCGGCGCGGCGCAACACGGCGTCGAACTTGCCGGACTTATAGTAATCCGTCGCCGAGATGAATTCATACTCAAACCCGAACGTGTCCAGAAACCGGCGCAGCATGGCGTTGTTATGGTCACCAAAGCTGTCATGCGTGCCGAACGGATCGGGCACCGAGGTCAGCGGCTTTTGCAGATGATCGGCCAGCGTCTCGCGGTTCGGCACATTGCCCGGCACCTTGCGCATCCCGTCCATATCGTCAGAAAAACAGATCAGCCGGGTGGGAATATCCGAGATTACCTCGAACGCGCGCCGGATCATCGTGGTGCGCAACACCTCGCCGAATGTGCCGATATGCGGCAGACCCGAGGGGCCATACCCGGTCTCAAAGAGGACATATCCCTTTTCCGGCGGAGCCTTTTCGAAACGTTTGAGCAACCGGCGCGCTTCTTCAAAGGGCCAGGCTTTGGAGCTCAATGCGGCGTCGCGCAGGTCAGACATGTCTTGTTCCATTTCGGGTCAGGGCACGCGGCCCCGTGCCGCGTCAGGCCATGCCCCTATTGCCCTGCGGCCCCGGGGTCAATAAATACCGGGGGTAGCCCCGCTTGAAAGGTACCCACCCCCCGTGTCCGAACAACCCTCGATCTCACCGCAGGATGCGCTGGTCGCCCTGATGATTGCCGTCTCGATCTCGGATGAAAACATCCGCACCTCGGAACTTGTCACCATTGAACGCATCGTCAATCACCTGCCTGTCTTTGCCGATTACGACGCCGACCGGTTGCGCGTCGTCAGCCAGATCGTGTTCGACCTGTTCGAGGAGGAGGACGGCCTGGATGCTTTCTTTGGCCTCGTCACCGATGCACTGCCCGAACAGCTTTATGAAACCGGTTATGCGCTGGCCTGCGATGTCGCTGCCGCCGATGGTCTGTTGCAGCAGACCGAACTGCAAATGCTGATGGAGGTGCGGTATCAGTTCGATATCGACCGGTTGCACGCCGCCGCCATCGAACGTGGCGCGCGCGCCCGGCATATGGTGGTGTGACCCGGCTCCTGCGGGCAGGCGGCTAGGCCGCCGCCCGCAATTCCCGGTATCCCAGATAGATCCCGCCCGCGATGATCATGCTCATGCCGATCTGCGTCGACAGGCCCGGCACTTCGCCCCATAGCAGATACGCCATCGCGGTCGCCATCGGCAAATAGGCGTAGTCAAAAGGCGCAACCAGCCCCGCATTGGCGATCTGATAGGCCCGCGACAGAAAGATCAGCCCCACCAACCCGATCACCCCGACCAGCGCGATCTGCGCCAGCCCGGCACCCTGCGGCAGATACCAGTCCCACCGCAAATGGCGCGTCTCGATGATATCGGGCAAGACCGCGCTGACCACGGCACCCGTCAGCGGCACCAGCACGACCATCGCGCCAACCGTATAAAGCCCCATGGTCAGCGGCGAATCCCGGTCCCCGATCTTTCGCGCCAATACCTGCGCCGCGGCATAGCCAACCGCGCAGAGCAGCGGCACAAGCGCGATCGGCCGGAACGCCGCGCCGGTCGGGTTCAGCGCCACCAGAACGCCCGCAAACCCGACAAGCAGCGCGAAAATCCGGTGAGGACCGATCTCTTCGCCCAGAAACGCCCAGGCCATCACCGCGATGATCAGGGGGGCTGCGAAAAAGATCGTCGATACTTCGGCCAGCCCCATGAACGGGAACACCGCGTAAAACAACGAAAACGCCAGCGTAATCAGAGCCGCACGGGCCAGATGCAGCGGCCAGAGCGGCGTGACCAACCGGTGCGGCCCGCCCAGAACGGCGATCAACGGCACCAGGATCACAACCCCCATCTCCCCGCGCGACAGCATCAACATCCACAGCGGATATTGGGTGAGGAGCGACTTCATCATCACATCCTGAATGACGAACATCGCCATCCCCAGCAAAACGCAGAGAACCCCTTGCAGGTTGCGCGAAACGGCCATTACGGGCGCGTCGATGTAAAGGCTCATTGGGGGTGCCGCCTTCGCTGCAGGTCCAAGCCTTCAGGAGGGGGCAAAAAACGTCTTCTGTCGCGCTTGTTTGCGACCCGGGCGGCGCTATTCGTAAACTGCCGCCCACCGCTCGATCAGCGCCTGCTGCAACTGCTTGGCACGCCCGTTATAGTCGCGCGCGCCGGGCGGGCGTGTTTCCTGCGCGGTGTCGATGGTTGCGCGCCGGTCCAGATCGCCAGAGAAAATCGCAAAGGCCAGATCGCGGCCGGATGGCCCACGGGCAAAACCGGCAAGGGTCGATACGAAATAGAGCGTGCCGGTCTTGGCCTCGACCGCAACCGGGTGGTCGGGCAGCAGGTTGCCCTCTGCATCGCGCATCGGAATGTCCCGCATCAACCGCCTGAGCCCGCCATCGGCCCCGGTTCCCACCAATGCACGCACCATCTCGCGCGTTGTCATGCGGCTTTCATCGCCAAGGCCGGAATGGTCGACAAAGAGCTGCCGGCGGACACCCCACCGGTCCTGCATCCAATCACCCATCGCAGTGGCCGAATCGGCCAGGCTAACCGGGCTTGCGCCGCCAGCCTGGCTTGCCAACAGCCCGACAATCTCAGCCGTCAGGTTGGTTGACCACCGCATCATGCCACGCAGGATATCCTCCAGCGGCTCGGACACATGCTCAGCCAGCGCCAGCGTGTTGCCCGGGGCCATCTCCGCCACCTCCGGCGCATCCAGCACAATGCCACGCGACCGCGCCAGCACCTGAAACACTTCGGCTGCATATAGATGCGGCAGGCGCACCGGCAACCAGCGCCCGCCCTCCCGGCCCAATGCGCTTGCAGCCACCGTCCAGCTTTCCTGCGTCTCGGTCTCGGAATATTCATAG
>CAXBGQ010000235.1:0-4884 GCA_963975135.1 uncultured Nioella sp.
TTTTCATGCGCACGCCGCAGGGTTTCCTGCCCGAAGAGGATCAGGGCATCCTCTTTACGCTGATTCAGGGGCCAACCGGCACCACGACCGAGCAGACGCTGGACGTGGTCAAGCAGGTCGAGGAGTATTTCCTGACGCAGGAAAGCGACGTCGTGCAGAGCGTGTTCGGCGTGGCGGGGTTCAGCTTCTCGGGGCAGGGGCAGAACCTGGGTCTGGCTTTCGTGCGGCTCAAGGATTGGAAAGAACGCGAGGAGGCGGCGCAAAGCGTGCAGGCGCTGGCGGGCCGGGCCTTCGGCGCGTTCAGCCAGATCCAGGGGGCGATGGTCTTTCCCATTGTGCCGCCCTCGGTGATTGAGCTGGGCAACGTGTCGGGCTTTGACTTCTACATTCAGGCGCGCGGCGGGCAGAGCCATGAGCAGCTTCTGGAAGCGCGCAACCAGATGCTGGGCATGGCGGCGGAAAGCCCGCTGATCGCCAGCGCGCGGCCCAACGGGCTGGAGGATGCGGCGCAGTTCAACCTTGATATCGACTGGCGGCGCGCCGGGGCGATGGGCGTATCAGCTACCGATGTGGGCAGCCTGCTGAGCACCGCCTGGGCCGGGCAATATGTCAACGATTTCGTCGATGAGGGCCGGATCAAGCGGGTCTATGTGCAGGGCGAGGCGGATGCGCGCGCCGTGCCCTCGGATATCGAGAAATGGCGCGTGCGCAACGCCAGCGGCGGGCTGGTCCCGTTTTCGAACTTTGTCGACGCGTCCTGGACCTACGGGCCGCAGGGCGTGAACCGCTATAACGGCGTGCCCGCGATGCAGATCCAGGGCTCGCCCGCGCCGGGGGTGTCCACCGGCGACGCGATTGCCGAGATCGAGCGGCTTGCCCAGCAATTGCCGCCCGGTTTCCAGATCTCGCTGACCGGTCTGTCGCTGGAAGAGCAGGAATCGGGCAGTCAGGCGCCGCTGCTTTACGGACTGTCCCTGGCGGCGATCTTCCTGGCTCTGGCCGCGCTCTACGAGTCGTGGTCGATCCCCTTTGCGGTGATGCTGGCCATGCCCGTGGGCGTTGTCGGCGCGCTGGGGGGCGCGTGGCTGGGCGGGTTCGAGAACGGGGTCTTTTTCCAGGTGGGCCTGCTGACGGTGATTGGCCTGACCGGCAAGAACGCGATTCTGATCGTGGAGTTCGCGCGGGATAAACGCGAGGCGGGCGAGAGCATATACGAGGCCGCCGTCGATGCCGCGCGCCAGCGTTTCCGCCCCATCCTGATGACCTCGATGGCCTTCAGCCTTGGCGTGCTTCCGCTGGTCCTCAGCACCGGGGCCGGCTCGGGCGGACGGACGGCCATCGGGTCGGGGGTATTGTCGGGCACGATCACCGGCACCGTGCTGGGCGTTCTCTTCGTGCCGCTCTTCTTCGCGATGATCGCCCGGCTGGGGCGCAAGAAAAAAGCCGCCTAAGCGCAGGGGGGGTGGACGCGCCCCCCTCGCCATCCTTTGGCCGCGCGCTACCTTTTGCCGCACAAGCCAAAGGAGAGCCCCATGGCCATTTCATTGACCGTCAACGGCAACGCCGTGACGCTGGACGCCGACCCCGAGACACCCCTGCTGTGGGCGCTGCGCGACGAGTTGCGGCTGACCGGGACGAAATTCGGCTGCGGCATTGCGCAATGCGGTGCCTGCACCGTGCTGCTGGACGGGATGACCGGCCGGTCCTGCGTCACGCCCATCGGCACGCTGGAGGGCGCGGATGTGCGCACCATCGAAGCATTGGAAGGCGCCGAGGCCGAGGCTGTCCAGGCCGCCTGGGTCGGGATCAACGTGCCGCAATGCGGGTATTGCCAATCGGGGCAGGTGGTGGCCGCGACGGCCCTGCTGCAAGAGGTGCCTAAACCCACCGACGAGGATATCGACAACGCGATGGCCGGCAATATCTGCCGCTGCGCGACCTATGCCCGTATTCGCCAGGCGATCCGCCAGGCGTCCGACAGTCTGGAGGGCTAAGCCATGCATCCGAGCATCAAGAAATTGACCGCCCCGCGCCCCACGCGGCGCGGATTTCTGGCCGGGTCCGCCGGTCTGGTTCTGGGCCTCTACCTTGCGCCCAAGGCGCGGGCGAGCGCCACTGGTGAGGGCTATGCCCCCAATGCCTTCGTGCGGATCGCGCCTGATGACAGCGTGACCGTTCTGGTCAAGCATATCGAGATCGGGCAGGGGGCCAATACCGGCCTGCCCATTCTGGTGGCCGAGGAGATGGATGCCGACTGGTCCCAGATGCGGGCCGAGCAAGCGCCGGTGGATCCCAGCCGCTATGTGAACACCGCCTTTGGTGTGCAGGGCACGGGCGGCTCGACCGGCCTGTCGAACAGCTACATGACGATGCGTCAGGCGGGCGCGGCGGCGCGCGCGATGCTGGTTGCCGCGGCGGCTGATGAGTGGGGCGTGCCGGCGGGCGAGATCACCGTGACCAAGGGCGTGGTGGCGCATGAGGGCAGCGGCAAATCCTCGGGCTTTGGCGCGCTGGCCGAGGCGGCGGCAGGAATGCCGGTGCCGGAAAATCCCGCGCTGAAGGATCCGGCGGAGTTCACCCTGATCGGCGGCGAGGGGGTGACCCGCCTCGATGCCGAGGCCAAGACCAATGGCAGCGCGCAGTTTTCCATCGACGTCTACCGCGAGGGGATGCAGGTGGTCGCCATGGTTCATCCGCCGAAATTCGGCGCGGTGGTAGTGTCGTTTGATGATAGCGCGGCGATGGAGATTTCGGGCGTCAATGCCGTGCGGCAGGTGCCGTCGGGCATCGCCGTCTATGCGGGCAATACCTTTGCCGCCTTCAAGGGCCGCGATGCGGTGACGGTCGAATGGGACGAGAGCGGGGCCGAGACGCGGTCCTCGGACGAGATCGCCCGCGTCTTTGCCGAGGCGGCGCGTGCCCCTGGCAAGGTGGCCGAGGCGGCGGGCGATGTGGATACGGCGCTGGAGAATGCGGCCGAGGTGATCGAGGCCGATTACCTCTTTCCCTACCTCGCCCATGCCGCGCTGGAGCCGCTGGACGGCGTGATAGAGCTGCGCGAAGACGGCGCCGAGGTTTGGGCCGGGGAGCAGATCCCGACGATCAGCCGCCAGGCGATGGGCGGCGTTCTGGGCATGGAGCCGGGCAAGATCGAGATGCATACGATGTTCGCGGGCGGCAGCTTTGGCCGCCGGGCGACGCCGGACAGCCATTTCGCGGCGGAGCTGGCCAATGTCGCCAAGGCGGCGGGGCCGGGCGCCTACAAGCTGGTCTATACGCGCGAGAATGACATGCAGGCGGGCTATTACCGCCCGCTGACGGCGCATCACCTCAAGGCGGGGCTGGACGCCGATGGCAACATCACCGCTTGGCTGAACACCGTGGCCAACCAGTCGATCATCGCGGATACGCCCTTTGCCATGATGATGAAGGACGGGCTGGATCCTACCTCCTACGAGGGGTCGAACGATCTGGCCTATGATCTGCCCAATACCCGGCTGAGCTGGGCGCAGATGGATGCAGGGGTGCCAACGCTCTGGTGGCGCTCGGTCGGGCATACGCATACGGCCTACGCGGTCGAGACGTTTCTGGACCGGGTGCTGGAGGCCGGGGGCAATGATCCGGTGGAGGGCCGCCTTGCACTGATGCGCGAGGACCGGCCCCGCGACGCCGCCGTGCTGAGCCGGGTGGCCGAGATGGCCGGATGGTCCGGTCCCGGCATGGGCGACAAGCGCATGGGCGTCGCCGTGGTGCGCAGCTTCGGCAGCTATGTCGCACAGATCGCCGAGGTCGAGGACCGGGACGGCAGCCCGCATGTCACCCGCGTCTGGTGCGCGGTGGATTGCGGCCTGGCGGTCACGCCCGACGTGGTGCGCGCGCAGATGGAGGGTGGCATCGGCTTTGGCCTTGGCTCCATGCTGCATGATGAGATCACGTTGGATGAGGGCGGCCGTGTGAGGCAGTCCAATTACGACGGCTACCCCATGCTGCGCATCGGCGAGATGCCGCAGATCGAGGTGTCGATCATTCAGAGCGAGGAGAACCCGACGGGCGTGGGCGAGCCGGGCACGCCGCCCATCGCGCCAGCCGTGGCCAATGCGTGGCGCGCGCTGACGGGCAAGATGCCCTACAGGCTTCCCTTTGCGCGGGGGGCGGCATGATGCGGATGTCTGCCATGATGAAGCCCGCCCTGTTTGCCCTGCCTTTTCTGGCGCTGCCCGCGCTCGCCGGGGATCTGGCCGCGCCGGGCAGCTTTGCCGGGATCGAGGACGAGGGCGCGCGCGCGGCCGCGATCTTTACCGAGATGGGAAAGGTGCTGCAGCATCCGCGCTGCCTGAATTGCCACCCGGTTGATGGCTCGCCCCGGCAGGGGGATGATCTGGCGCTGCACCAGCCGCCGGTCGTGCGCGGCGGGCCTGCGGGCTTTGGCGCGCCGGGGATGCGCTGCATCACCTGCCATGGGGCAGAGAACGTGGCCTATGTTGGCGCCGAAGGGCTCTGTTGCACAAATCGCGCGAGGGATTCATCTCGTGAATCCAGCATGGTAGCTGGGTTTCATGAGCAGACCGATACCCCCAAGCTACAAGACCAGGAACTGGTCGGCCTACAATGAAGCGCTCAAGCGCCGTGGCTCGCTGACGATCTGGTTCGACCCCGAGATGAACTGGGAGGCAGCGGCATCAGGCAGGCGTGGCCGACAGCAGACCTACAGCGATACCGCCATCCAAGCCTGCCTGACGATGAAGGTGTTGTTCGGCATGGCGCTACGGCAGACGACCGGGTTCGTCGAGAGCCTGTTACGTCTGATCGGTTTGAACTGGGCGGTGCCTGACTTCAGCACGCTATCGCGCCGCCAGAAGACGCTGGCCGTGAACATCCCATATC
>CAXBGQ010000236.1:0-4853 GCA_963975135.1 uncultured Nioella sp.
TCGAGAGTTCAATCCTCTCTCACAGCACCATCCCTTTTCGCTGCAAAATCCAATTCCGGCCCGCTAGAGCGTGTCGCGTTCATTCGCATACACGCAACATGCTCTAACCTTTTGATTTCGCATGTTCGAGGCGCGCAAAACCGGTTCCCACTTTTACGCAACATGCTCTAACGCGTGAAGACGCCGGATTAATGCGTCAATCCGCGGCCCAGGCCCATGGCCGGGTGAATTCACCCAGAACCGCATTGATCGCAGCCTCATCCACGTCGCCCGACCTGCTGACTTGCGCCACCAGTCCCAGCTTCTTGCTCTCAATCACCGAGGTTACCTCAGCCGCGATCCCGGCCTCCGTCAGCGCCGCGTTATAAATCCGCGTTATGGCGCGTTTGCGCAGGTCCGGTTTGAACACTTTGCCAACAGCCGTTTTTGGCAATTCATCCATGATTTCGACATGCTTGGGCCGGGCTGCGCGCTCATGGACATGGTCGTCGCAATGTGCCTTCAACTCGGCAGTGCTGACCTCGGCCCCATCGACCAGCTCGACATAGACGCAAGGCAATTCTCCGGCGAATGCATCGGGTTGCCCGATGGCCCCGGCAAAGGCTACAGCCGGATGGCTGGCCAGCGCTTCCTCGATCTCGGCCGGGTCGATATTGTGGCCGCCGCGAATGATCAGATCCTTGGCGCGGCCGGTGATCCACAGATAGCCATCCTCATCCATGCGGCCCAGATCGCCGGTGCGCAGGTAGATATCCTCGTGAAAGAGGTCGATATTCTTATCGCTCTCGGTATAGGTCGAGCCCTCAAACACGCCGGGATTGTCGATGCAGATCTCGCCCACCTCATCGGTCCCGCAGACAATCACACCCTCGGCTGTGTGTTTGAGGATACGCACCTCGCAATGCGGCAGAGGCACGCCGACCGATCCGATTTTCTTTTCCCCCTCGACGGGGTTGACCGAGACCAGGCAGGTGGCCTCGGTCAGGCCATAGCCCTCGACCAGGGTCACGCCGGTGGCGGACTCAAAGCGTTTGAACAGTTCCACCGGCAACGGCGATGACCCGGAAAACGCGGTTTTGATGGTCGAGATATCGGCATCGACCGGGCGCTGCATCATGGCCGCAATCGCGGTGGGCACGGTGATGATGAAGGTCACGCCCCACCGTTCCACCAGTTTCCAGAAATTGTCGAACACGCCCTCGCCGCGATAGCCCTGCGGCGTTGGAAACACCACATGCGCGCCCGAGGCGATCATCGCCATCAGAATCACATGGCAGGCAAAGACATGAAACAATGGCAGCGGGCAGATGATGGTGTCATCATCATCAAACAGCAAAGTGTGCCCCAACCAGCCATTGTAAATCATGCCGGAATATTTGTGCTGCGCCACCTTTGGCATGCCGGTGGTGCCACCAGTGTGAAAATAAGCCGCTACGCGGTCCTCGGTGCTGTCAGCGAAGGTCAGGGCATCGGCGGGCTGTTTGGCCACCTCGGCCGTGAAATCGAGCACCCGCGCGCGGTGCGTGGCCGGGTTTTTCGGGCGGATCAGCGGCACGATCCAGCTTTTTGGCGGGCTGAGATAGCGCAGCAGATCGACCTCAAGCACGGTTTCCACATTCGGGGCCAGCGCCACCGCCTGGGCCACTTTCTGCGCCACGTCGGTCTTTGGGAAGGCGCGCAGCGTGACCAGAACCTTGGCGTTGGTTTCGCGCAGGATGGCCCCGATCTGTTCGGCATCCAGCAGCGGGTTGATCGGGTTGGCGATGCCCGCGACGCAGCCGCCCAACAGGGTTGTCGTGGTCTCGGTGCAATTGGGCAGGACATAGGCCACCACATCGCTTTCACCGACCCCGAGCGACCGAAACAGGTTCGCGACCTGCGTCACCTTGCCGTGATATTGCCGCCAGGTCAGGGTCTCGGCCTTGTCCTTGGGGCCGGACATCAGCTGAAACGACACCGCGTTATTGTCGGGAACGCGGTCTGCCGTTTGCGACAGCAACTGATAGAGCGTCACCGCCGGCTGGTATTCAGGCCAGGGCTGCGCTTTTTCAATAGCGCGCACATCGGCGATATTTGCAAAACGCGACATCCGGTATCCTCCCATTGATCCGTTATCCGGCCCGTCGTTTGGTATCGCGGGCCGTAATTGCGGATCAGGATGGGCAGAACCGACCTGCAAAGCAAGCGTTTCAGGGTGCATTTGGCAGGATTACTCTGCGGCAAGTCCTTCGGTGAACTGAAGCCGGGCCAGCCGCGCATAGAGCCCGCCCTCGGCCACCAACGCATCATGCGTGCCCTCGGCCACGATCTGCCCCGCGTCGAACACCACGATCCGGTCGGCCTGTTTCACGGTCGCCAGACGGTGCGCGACAATCAGCGTGGTGCGATCGGCGCTGAGTTCGGCCACCGCCCTTTGCACGGCGCGTTCGCTTTCGGCATCCAGCGCCGATGTCGCCTCATCCAGCAACAGAACCGGCGCATCGCGCAGGATGGCGCGGGCGATGGCGATGCGCTGTTTCTGCCCACCCGACAACATGATGCCGCGTTCGCCGACATAAGTGTCATAGCCCTCTGGCAAGGTGCTGAGGAACTCATGCGCGGCGGCGGCACGGGCGGCGGCCTCAACCTCGGCGTCGCTGGCATCGGGGCGGCCAAAGCGAATGTTTTCGCGGGCCGAGGCGGCAAAGATTACCGGATCCTGCGGCACCATCGCCATGGCGGCGCGAAAGGTTTCCCGGGTCATGTCGGTCAGCGGCACGCCATCGAGCGTGATCTGCCCCGAAATCGGATCGTAGAAGCGCAAAAGAAGTTGGAATATCGTCGATTTCCCGGCCCCCGAGGGGCCCACCAGAGCCACGGTTTCGCCCGGATTTATGGTCAGGCTGACGCCGGAAATGGCCGCCGCATCGGGGCGCGTGGGGTAATGAAAATGCACATCCTCGAATGCAATCGCCCCCGCCCCGCCAAGCGGCAGCGCCACGCCCTGGGCCGGGTCGGCGACGCTGTCCTTATCGCTGAGCAATTCCACCAGCCGTTCGGTGGCCCCCGAAGCGCGCTGCAATTCGCCCCAGATCTCGGATAGCGAGCCAACCGCACCGGCCACCATGATCGCGTAGATCAGGAACTGGATCAATTCACCGATGCTCATCATATCGGCGCGCACATCGCGCGCGCCAATCCACAGCACGCCGACAACGCCGGCAAAGACCAGCGCGATGACGATCACGGTCATGATGGCGCGGGTGCGGATGCGGGCCTTGGCGCTGTCAAAGCTCCGCTCGGTGACCTGGTCGAACCGCGCCGCCGTGGCGCGTTCATTGGTGAAAGCCTGCACCGCCTGCGCGCTCAAGAGCGCCTCGGACGCTTTGCCCGAGCTTTCGGCGATCCAGTCCTGATTCTGCCGGCTGAGATGGCGCAGCCGCCGCCCCAACAGGATGATCGGGATAATGACCAACGGCACGATCAAGAGCACAAGGCCGGTCAGCTTGGGCGAGGAATAGAGCATCAGCCCCAGACCGCCCAGAAAGATCAGCATATTGCGCAATGCCACCGAAACCGACGACCCGATGACCGACAAGAGCAGCGTGGTGTCGGTGGTGATCCGGCTCAGCACTTCGCCGGTCATGATGCGCTCAAAGAACGCGGGGCTCATATGGATCATGCGGGCGAACACGGCTTTGCGGATATCGGCCACAACCCGTTCACCGAGACGCGTGACCAGATAATACCGCAGGCCGGTGCCAAGCGCGAGCAGACCGGCAATCGCGAGGGCCGCCAGGAAATACTGATCCAGAAGCGCCACCGATTCCGTCTCGAACCCATCGACCACGCGCCTAACCGCCAAGGGCAGCAGCAGCGAAACGGTGGCCGTCAGGATCAATGCGAGAATGGCCGCGAGCACCAGCAGCCCATAGGGAGCCATGAAGGGGGCCAGCGCCCGCAATGATCCGATGCGGCGCGATTTCTCGCGTTCTTCCTCGGACCTCGGGGGCGCAGGGGGCGGGCTGGTATCGGACATGCGGCTCTTTCTGCCTAAAGCGGTTTCGCGACGGGATAAACGTCCATCCGTGCGCAGGCAAGGGCAGCCGGGATCACGTTAGCGTCGCGGGGCGCGATGCAGCGCCAAACGCATCAGATTGGACAGCGCAAAAAGCACCGCCGCAAGGCTTACGATGCTTGGCCCCGCCGGCGTGTCATAGGTCAGCGATGCCTGTAGCCCACCCAGAACGGCCAATGCGGCAATGACGCTCGCCATTATCGCCATGCGTTCGGGCGTGGCCGCAAAGGGCCGCGCCGTGGCGGCCGGGATGATCAGCATCGCCCCGATCAATAACACCCCCACAACCTTGATCGCCACCGCCACCACCAGCGCCAGCGCAACCGTCAACACCATCTCCTCGCGCCTTGGATCGATCCCGGCGGCATAGGCCAGATCGGGGTTCAGCGTGGCGGTCAACAAGGCCTGCCAACGCCAGCCGACCAGAGCCAGAACCGCCACCGATCCGCCCCAGATCATGGCCAGATCGACGCGACCCACCGACAGGATATCGCCAAAGAGATAGGCCATCAGATCGACCCGCACACCTTGCAGAAACGACACCGCGACCAGCCCGAAGGCCAGCGCCGAATGCGCCGCCACCCCCAACAGCGTATCCATCGCATAACCGCGCCCCGACAGGGTTGTGACCGTCAGCGCCATGATCAGCGCCACGGCCAGCACCCCGGCAAGGATGTTGATCGACAAGGCCAGCGATAGCGCCACACCCAGTATCGCCGCATGCGCCGTGGCATCGCCGAAATAGGCCATCCGCCGCCACACCACGAAACAGCCCAACGGGGCCGCCGCCAACGCC
>CAXBGQ010000237.1:0-4836 GCA_963975135.1 uncultured Nioella sp.
CATCGCGTCGAGATCGGAAAGATCGGCCAGGTTGCCCGAGTCGTAGAGCGCCAGCGAGGCGTCGAAGGGGCGGCAGGTGACCAGATCGCCCGCCGAGCCCGCATCGAGCTTGGAGTTCAGCACGGCGTTATATTCGGCCGGGGCCGAGGGGGTAAACTCGACATTGATGCCGGGGTTTTCGGCCTCGAATGCGGGGATGATCACATCCTGCCACAAGAGCAGGTCGTCATTGCGCCAGCTTTCGATGGTCAGCGTGACCTCCTGCGCCGAAGCGGCGCTTGCCAGAATGGTTGTGGCCAGCAACGTGGCCCCGAGTTTCTTGATGGACATGTGGTTCCTCCCTTTTGTCCGGGTCAGTGTCGCGCCTTTGATCAGGCGCGGGGTTTCAATGCCGCAAGCGCGGTGCGGATATGGCCGCCCGACGCTGCCAGCAGCGCCTCGGCCTGAGTGAGATCTGTCGCCCCTGCCGCCAGCAGGATGGCGGGTTTGACCGCGCCTCTGGCGGTGGCCAGATGGGTTTTTGGTGCCGCGCTGCCGGTGATGCGGGCGATTATCGCGGCGGCGCGGGCTTCTAGCTTGGCGTTATCGGCGCGCAGGTTGACCATCATGCCGTCATGGATATGGCCAAGCGCCACCCCCATCAGGGTGGACATCATGTTGAGCGCCGCCTTTTGCGCGGTCCCTGCCCCCATCCGGGTCGAGCCCGCGATCAGCTCGGGCGGGGTGGGCAGGCAGATGGCGACGCTCGCGCCGTTGAAAAGCGGCGCGCCGGGGTTGTTGGCGATCGCGATGGTGGCGGCCCGCTGCCGCTGCGCAATCTTGGCGATTTCCAGCGCATAGGGCGTGGTGCCGGAGGCCGAAATCAGAATAACGGCGTCTTTTTCGGTGATGATTCGGGCGGCGATTGCGGCCTCCTGCCGGTCATCCTCAGTGCCGCCGGGCATGGCGGCATCCTGCGGCAGGCCGCCCGCCATCAGGATCGAGACACGGGCCGGGTCGATGCCATAGGTGCCCGCCAGTTCGCAGGCGTCCGCCATCGCCATCAGGCCCGAGGACCCGGCGGCAGCGTAGATCAGCCGCCCGCCCGCGTTGAGCGTGTCGGCCATGATCCGACCGCCCTGCGCGATCTCTGGCAGGGCATGTGACACGGCCACCAGCGCCTGGGTCTGCGCCGCAAGCAGATGGCCCGCGATGACATCGAGGGGCAGATCCTCCAGCCCGGGGGCGAGATCGTGCAAACGCTCTGTCATCGGCTCAGCCATGTGATTCCCCCCTTCCTGAGCCAGAACAATACCTTTCTAATACCTATTTGCCAAGAGGTTTTGTATTGGACCAGAAAATACCAATATGGCCTGCATTTTCGCTGGATTTCCCTATACAGGTATTGTATTGGTATCTCATGAACACTGCGCATACAGAGATTTTGGTTGGCGTCGATGGCGGCGGAACGGCGTGCCGCTTTGCCCTGACCCATGCCGGGACCCGCGTTGAGCATCGTGCCGGACCGGCCAATGTGTATAGCGATTTCCGGGCGGCGTTGGAGACCCTGACCGGGGGGCTGAACGCGCTGACGGCCAAGGCGGGGCTGTCTGACTTGAGGGACGCGCGTATCTATCTGGGGCTGGCGGGCGTGACCGGCGCGCGAATGGCCGAAGAGGTCGCCGCCGCCCTGCCCTATCGCAACGTCACCGTGGCCGATGATCGGCTAACGGCGGTGACCGGCGCACTTGGGGGCCGCGATGGGGCCGTGATCGGCATCGGCACCGGATCGTTTCTGGCGCGCAAGGCCGGGGGCCGGGTGGCGCTGATGGGCGGATGGGGCTTTGTGTTGGGCGATGAGGCCTCGGGGGGCTGGATCGGCCGCCGCCTGCTGCAATATGTGCTGCATGTGGCCGACGGGCTGGTGCCGGCCACGGCGCTGACAGAGGCCGCATTACAGAAGTTTGGCGGCACCCCCGCCGGGGTGGTGGAATTTGCCCGCGAGGCCAGCCCGGCCCGGTTTGCCGCCCATGCACCCGACATACTTGAGGCCGCAATGGCGGGCGACGCGGCGGCCACGGCAATCATGGATGACGGCGCGGCCTATATTCTGCGCGGGTTGAATGCCTTGGGCTGGCAACCCGGCGAGACGCTCTGCCCTCTGGGTGGGTTGGCACCGCATTATGCGGCGTTCCTGCCCGCCGAGGTGGCGGCCACATTTGCGGAGCCCGCAGGCAGCGCGCTGGACGGCGCGCTAGCGCTGGCGGCGGAGGCCCGGCCATGAGCATTTCAGAGCATCTGCGCGACATGGGCGGCCACGCCGCGGCATCGGGGCCGCGCTATGTGCAATTGCGCGCCCGGATCGAGGCGGCGATCGAGGCCGGGCTGTTGCCCCCCGGCGGTGCCCTGCCTTCGGAACGCGAGATCGCGGCGCTGACGGGGCTGAGCCGGGTCACCGTGCGCAAGGCCATTCAGGCGCTGGTCGATGACGGCGCGGTGGTGCAGCGGCAGGGCTCGGGGTCCTTCGTGACCGACCGCAGCGCCCGGGTCGAGCAATCGCTGTCGCATCTGACTTCGTTTTCGGAAGACATGACCCGGCGCGGCATGACGCCCACCGTGCGCTGGCTGGAACGCTCCATCTGCCTGCCCTCGCCCGAGGAAACCGTGGCGCTGGCGCTGGCGGCCAATGCCTCGGTGTCGCGTATCGCGCGGCTGAGGCTGGCCGATGACCGGCCCATGGCCATCGAAAAGGCGGCGCTGCCGGTCGATATTTTGCCCAACCCGATCGCGGTCGAGACCTCGCTTTACGATGTGCTGGATCGGGACGGCAACCGGCCGGTGCGCGCGATCCAGAAGATCTCGGCCATCAACCTTTCGGCGGATGACGCGGCGCTTCTGGGCGTTGAGGAGGGGGCCGCCGGGCTCAGGATCGAGCGTGTCTCCTACCTGCCCTCGGGGCGGGTGGTTGAATTTACCAAATCCATCTATCGCGGCGATGCCTATGATTTCGTTGCAGAATTGCGGCTTTGACCGGAAAGACCCCTGATCATGACCACCCAGATGCGGCGCGAAATCCTGGAAATCCCCGATGCGGTTGACCGGCTTCTGACGCAAGGCGCGCCCGAGATTGCGCGCATTGCGGCGGCCGCGCGTGATGCCGATCCGGCCTATGCCGTTACCGTCGCGCGTGGATCGTCGGATCACGCCTGCACCTTTCTGAAATACGCACTGGAGCTGGAGCTTGGACTGCCGGTGGCCTCGGTCGGACCCTCGGTGGCTTCGATCTATGGCGCGAAACTGCGGCTGGCAGGCGCGATCTGTCTGTCGGTCAGCCAGTCGGGCCAAAGCCCCGATATCGTGGCGATGGCGAAATCGGCGGGCGATGGCGGCGCAATGACCGTGGCGCTGACCAATGATGCGGCCTCGCCGCTGGCGCAGGTCGCGGACCATACCATCGACATCCATGCCGGACCGGAACGCAGCGTCGCGGCGACCAAGACCTTTGTCAATTCGGCCCTGGCGGGGCTGATGCTGTTGGCGGAATGGAAAGATGACGACGCCCTGCGGAAAGGTTTGAAAAGCGCGCCCGATGCTTTTGCCAGGGCCGCCGAGATGACATGGCCCGAGCTGCGCGAGGCCATTGCGGCCAAGCAGTCGCTGTTCACCTTGGGGCGCGGGCCGTCCTGGGCGATCTCGAACGAGGCGGCGCTGAAATTCAAGGAAACCTGTCAGATCCACGCCGAAAGCTACTCGGCGGCAGAAGTGTTGCACGGGCCGGTCTCTATCGTCGATGAGGGGTTTCCGGTGCTCTGTTTTGCCACCAATGACGCGGCCAAATCGGCGGTTCTGGGCGTGGCCGATCAATTGGCGGGCAAAGGCGCGCGGGTGTTCGTGACTTCGGATCAGCCCTGCGGGGCCGACAGCCTGTCCTTCGTGCGCACCGATCACGCGCTGACCGATGCCATCGCGTTGATGGTGTCGTTCTATGCCATGGTCGAACAGGTCGCCGCCGACCGCGGCATCAACCCCGACGCGCCGCGTCATCTGAAAAAAGTGACGGAAACGGTATGACCGGCAGCCACGCCTTTTGCGGAGCGGATATTTTTGACGGTGAGAAACGCCTGCAAGGCCACGCCCTGTTGGTCGAGGGCGGGCGCGTTGCGGCGCTTGTGCCGGTGGATGCGGTGCCGCGCGGGGCGGAGGTGACAGAGCTTGACGGCGGGCTGATCGCGCCGGGCCTCATCGATCTTCAGGTCAATGGCGGCGGCGGTGTGATGTTCAACGACGATCCCTCGGTCGATGTGCTGCGGGTGATGGCGCGCGCCCATGCCGGGCTGGGCGCGACCGCGATCCTTCCGACGTTGATCACCGATACGGCCCGCCATACGCGCGCTGCCATTGCTGCCGTCGAAACGGCGCTGGTCGAGGGCGTGGCGGGCATTATCGGGCTGCACCTGGAGGGGCCGCACCTGTCGGTGGCCCGCAAGGGCGCGCATGAGGCGGGCCTGATCCGGGAAATGCAGGCGGATGATCTGGCGCTGCTTTGCGAGGCTGCGGCGCGCCTGCCGGTGATGATGGTGACGCTGGCCCCGGAAAACGTGACGCCCGATCAGATCCGCGTGTTGGCGGCGGCGGGGGTGATCGTGTCGCTCGGCCATAGCGATGCGGGGTTCGAGCCTTGCATGGCGGCGGCAGAGGCCGGGGCATCCTGCGTCACGCATCTTTTCAACGCCATGAGCCAGCTTGGCAATCGCGAGCCGGGGCTTGTGGGGGCGGCGCTGACCTCTGGCAGCCTGTCGGCGGGTCTGATCGCCGATGGCATCCATGTGCATCCCGCGACCATCCGGGCCGCTCTGG
>CAXBGQ010000238.1:0-4788 GCA_963975135.1 uncultured Nioella sp.
CCGAATGAGCCTGCTCGACAGCTTTCTGATCCACGCCAAGCCCGGCCAGCGTGGCGCGGATCAGAAAGCTGTCGAGCAGGCTCATTCGGCGGCCTCATGGTTATGGTCATGATCGTGGCTATGGCTGTGTTCATGGCGGTAAAGCGCCAGCGCGCCACCGGTGCCGGTGCCGAAAAGCGCCCGGTATTCCGGGGCCGAGGCGACATGCTCCGGTGCGCCCTCGCAACAGATATGGCCGTTGAGGCAGATCACCCGATCCGAAGCCGCCATGACAACGTGCAATTCGTGGCTGACCATCAGCACGGCGCATCCCAGCCGGTCGCGCAGGTCGGCAATGGTCTGGTAAAACGCCGCCGATCCCGGTTGGTCCAAGCCTTGCGTCGCCTCATCGAGGATCAACAATTCGGGAGCGTTCAACAGCGCCCGCGCCAGCAGAACCCGCTGAAACTGCCCACCCGAAAGCTCTGCCATTTGCCGGGTGCTCAGCGCCCCTGCCCCAGCCTCGTTCAGGGCCGTTTCCGCCTGCGCGTCGCTCACCCGTTTCGGCAGGTCCAGAAACCGGCGCACGGTCAAAGGCAGCGTCGGGTCGATATGCAGCTTTTGCGGCACGTACCCCACCCGCAGCCCGGGTTTGCGCGTGATCGTCCCCGAAACCGGTGCCAGCGCCCCGATAATGGCGCGCAGAAGCGTCGACTTGCCCGATCCGTTGGGGCCGACAATGGTCACGATCTCGCCGGGTTCCACCGCAAAATCGACGTGATGCAGCACCGTCTGCCCACCAAGCCGCAGGGTCAGCCCGTTGAGGCGCACAAGGCTCATTCGGCACCTGCCTTCTGGCAATTGGGGCAGATGCCCTGCGCCTCGGTCACCGTGCGTTCGATCAAAAACCCGGCCTCTTCAGCCGCGCGGCCCAGATTGCCCTTGGCCGGCTCGGCAAGCGCCTCTGCCACCGAGGCACAGACCCGACAGATCAGGAACGCCGCCGAGTGATCAGTGCCTGGATGCGTGCAGGCGATGAAGGCATTGAGATGCTCAATCTTATGGGCAAAGCCGTGTTTCACCAGGAAATCCAGAGCGCGGTAAGCCACCGGCGGCTGGCTGCCATGGCCCTCGGCGCGCAATCGGTCGAGAATTTCATAGGCCCCCAAAGCGCGGTGCTCCTCAAGCAGCATTTCCAGAACCCGCCGACGCACCGGTGTCAGCTGCAAACCCGCGGCGCGGCACCGATCCTCGACCTGCGCGATATTGCCGTGGCGACAGGCGGCGTGGTCGTGTTCATCAAATCCGATCGGATCCATTTCGCGGCCTCTGGGGTTGGTGCGCTTTCCGACTTGCTATGTGATATCATCACTTATATCAAGCCGCCATGTTACACTATAACGAGGAAAACCGATGCTGCGCCCTGCCCTGATTGCCCTGTCATTGATCACCGCGCCCATGGCTTGGGCCGAACCGCCGCGCGTCGCGGTTGATATCGCGCCGGTCCACGCGTTGGTGGCGCAGGTGATGGGCGATGTCGGCGCGCCCGATCTGGTGATGACGCCCGGTGCCTCGCCGCATGACTACACGCTGCGCCCGTCGCAGGCGGCCGCGCTGGAGGCGGCGGACCTGGTGATCTGGATGGGCCCCGATCTGACCCCATGGTTGACGCGCAGCCTGCAAAACCTGGCCCCCGACGCGCAATCCCTGGCGCTGCTGGAAGTTCCGCAAACCCTGACCATGGCCGCGCGCGAGGTGGCCATATTCGACCCCTCCGCGCCGGTTCCATCGGCACAGAGCGCCCGCGATCCGCATGCCTGGCTCGACCCCGATAACGCCGCCATCTGGATCGGGCTGATCGCCGATGCGCTGGTCGGGCTCGACCCCGATAACGCCGCCACCTACCGCACCAATGCCAGGGCCGCGCTGACCGATATCGCCACCCTGCGGGCCGAGATCGTGGCCCAGATCGATCCGATCCGCGACACGCCCTTCATTTTGTTTCACGACGCCTTCCAGTATTTCGAGGCCCGTTTCGGCCTGTCTCCGGTGGGGGCCATCGCGCTGGTGGATGCGTCCGACCCCGGTGCCGCCCGGATCGAAGATTTGCGCGCCATCCTGACCGAGCGCAATGTGGCTTGCGTCTTTTCCGAACCGCAATTCAACGCCGGTCTGGTCGATGCCGTGATGGACGGACGGCCCGCCCGCACAACCGTGATTGACCCGTTGGGTGTCGATATCTCGCCCGGCCCCCGGTTCTACGCCACCCTCATGCGCAATGTTGCCGGGGCCTTTACGACATGCCTGTCTGACGGCTGATTGCGATCTCGGGAAGGGATTGGAGCGGGCGGCGGGAATCGAACCCGCATCATCAGCTTGGAAGGCTGAGGTCTTACCATTACACAACGCCCGCGCTACGAATTGTGTCGTATTTCATAGGCTTTTAGAGGTCAAGTGCGCCCTTGCAAGAAACCATCCTTGCCAAGCGACGGGTACCATTCACGGCCCGTCGCGGGCAGTACGATCTTTTGCCGCGAACAGTCGATTGTGAACCCTCCGTGGCACTCCAGAGCAAGGCCGATATCGGGCACGAAGGCATATTTTGCTGAAAGCCTCTTCTTGATCCGGGGGCTTCCTGTTGATTCAATTGTCTCAAGGCACTTCTCGGAAGCCTCGACATATGGTGCATAGCTTACCGCGTGAAGCTTCAGAGGGCCATAGCGGCAGGGAGGATTGCGATGTTGGGGCCGGGCCAAGCGGCGCAACGGGCACTGTTTTGCGAGCCCTCGCCTGACGATCACGTCGCTCAAGCCCCTTGTTTCGGTCGATTGACCGCCTCACCGATCTGTCTGGCATCCGCCAGACTCTGACGCCATTTCGTTGCAGCACAGCCCGCCCCTTGATCGATCCTGAACCTCTGATCCGGATGCGGCTTGCGGCCCTCTGCAGGGGAACTCGAAAGAAAGGCCTCACAAATGAGGGACAGGCCCCAAAGCGATCCGGGCCCAGGCAGGCCGCTGCGCCTAGCGGGAGGGGCACCCTGGGGGATCGCCGCGCGCCCTAGGGTTGCCAAGCGGATGGGCTCAGGAATGAGCGTGACGACGACGGCGGCGCATGTCCGCCCGCGAGGGGCGCGAGGGTTTGCTCGTCCCACCGAACAGGTGGGTTGCAAGCTGGCCGGGGCTCGGGCACCGGAAAATATCGACGATCGTCACCGGCACGCCGAGCCTGTCCCTCAGCGATACTTGCAGCTCCAGCGCCTGCTTCGAGGTGCCACCTGCGTCGAAGAAGTTGGCGTTGCGGTCGATCGACGGCATGCCGAGCACCTCGGCATAGATGGCTTGCACCTCTTCCAGAACCGCCGAGGCATCGGTGCCCGGCTCGTTGCTCTCGTCGAATGCCCCTGCCACGGCTGCGGGAGAGGCCGCCGAGACCGGCCCGCCCATGACCTCGGCGGGCACGCCAAGAGCGGTGCAGCCGGCCGGGACATCCCCCACGGCGGCCGAGCAGGCGCTGACCGTGGCTTCCTGCCCGACCTCGAGGTCAGGCAGAACCGTGGCGTTGGACCCGATATAGGCGCGATCGCCCACCCGAACCCGCGCGTTGACCACCGCCCCGGGCGCAAGCACGGCACCGGTGCCGAGACAAGCCCCGTGCCCGAGCACCGCCTGGGTGAACACCACCGCATGGTCGCCGACCGTCGACAGGGCGGAAATGGTGCACCCCGCATAGATGGTCACAGCCCGCCCCAACGTGGCCCCGCGCAGATTCACCGAAGGGTGGACCAGGCTTACGAGTGGAATTCCAAAGCTCTCGATCATTGCCCGCGCGCCATCCCGCCCCTTGGTCGAGCGGGCAACCAGGTTCACCGCCTCGTCGCCGGGCTGATGCTCGGCCAGGGCCGCAAAGGGCCCCAGGACGGGCACGTCCAGGATCTCGCGCCCCTGCTTGGCGGGATCATCGTCCACAAGAACGATGCGGTCCCAGCGCGGGCTGGCGTCATTCACTTCGAGGGCAAGCCGGACCCCGTCGGGGTTGCCTGCCGCACATAGATAGAGCGTGGTCATCAGGATGACGCCTGGTGGTCGCTGCGGGTCGCCTGACCGGGGCGCAGCTTTACCGACGCGCCGGTTTTCCAGTCGGTGCAGGTGTCGCATCGCTCGGGAAGCTCGTCGAACCTGCGGTCAAGATGGAGTTGGCGATAGCCGCTCAGTTTGCCCCACAGGTTGACCAGGGTGTCGTCCCAGGCGTTTCCGACGCTCTCCTCGCCCTCGGTGTCGCCGGGGCAGCGGGGCACCCGGCCGTCCCAGAACAGGTGCATCATGGTGATCGCCCAGGGGCAGGCGATACGTTTTTCGTCGGCGACGTCGATCGCGGTGGCGAATTTACCACCCCAGCTCAACTGCCGGCGGAGCTTGACCGTGGCACCGAGCCCAAGCCAGTGGTCGCGGTACGGCTCGAACTCCTTGATATTGTCGTCCATTTCGATGAACTGGACCATGATCTCGGGGCCGCTGTCGCGGCGCTTGCGCTCCTCCAGAAGGAATTGGACGTTGGCGTAGACGGTGTCGCGGTCGCCGAGGACGCGGTATTTCTCGTAGGTTTCCTTCTCGAAGCCGTCAATCCCGATCACGATCGTCGAAAGGCTGGTGTCGAGCAGTTTTCTGGCCACGTCGTTGGTGAGCCGCATGCCGTTGGTGTTGAGGTTCAGCGAGCGCAGACCAGCCTTCTGCCCGTATTCCAGCATCTCGATCAGCCGCTCAGGCATCAACAGCGGCTCGCCGCAAAAGGAAAACCAGACATTGGTCG
>CAXBGQ010000239.1:0-4771 GCA_963975135.1 uncultured Nioella sp.
GGCGCTCTATCGCGGGATGCGTTGGGGGCAGTTGAAAGAGGCGTTGCTGGAAACCGCCAAGCTCAGCGTGATGATCTTTACCATCATCTGGGGCGTTCTGATCTATGTCCGGTTCCTGGGCTTTGCCGATCTGCCGGGGGCGTTTTCCGACTGGCTGACATCGCTTGAGATGTCGCCGATGCTGATCCTGATTGCGATCTTGCTGGCCTATGCGGTTCTGGGCATGTTCATGGATGCGATCGGGATGCTGTTGCTGACGCTGCCGGTGGTTTTCCCGGCTGTCATGGCGCTCAATGGCGGCATGGATGTCACCGCCGAGGCCAGTGCCTTTGGCATGTCGGGCCCGATGGCCGCCGTCTGGTTTGGTATCCTGGTGGTGAAAATGGCTGAGTTCTGCCTGATCACGCCGCCCATTGGCCTGAACTGCTTCGTGGTTGCCGGTGTGCGCGATGACCTGACCGTGCAGGATGTGTTCAAGGGCGTGACGCCGTTCTTCATCGCAGATGGCATCACCATCGCCTTGCTGGTGGCTTTCCCGATGATCGTCCTGTGGCTGCCAAGCCAGATGTGACGAAAAGCGATAAATCTGCGCCGCCTTGCGGGCCTTCGGAACCTTCCGGAGGCCCGTTTTTCGTGTCGGGAGGTTGACTCAAGGAATTTCGCGTGCATTATTTCAGGGGATAAAATAAATATGGCGGGCGTCGGCCCGTTGGGGAGGAACAATGTATCTGGGCCTTGATCTGGGCACGTCCGGTTTGCGCGCGGTGCTGGTCGATGCCGCCGGTGCCGTGGTGGCTTCGGCCGAGGCGGCATGGCCCGTCAGCCATCCGCATCCGGGCTGGAGCGAGCAGAACCCGGCCGATTGGATCACCGGTTGCGAGACGGCAATGGCAACACTTCTGGCAGAGGCCCCGACCGCTCTTGCCGCGCTCAAGGGCATCGGCCTGTCGGGCCAGATGCACGGCGCGACGCTGATCGGGGCCGATGATCGCCCTCTGCGCCCCTGCATGTTGTGGAACGACACCCGCGCGGCGGTCGAGGCGGCAGAACTGGATGGCGCGCCGCAGGTGCGGGCGCTGTCCGGCAATATCGTCTTTCCGGGTTTCACCGCGCCGAAATTGCTCTGGATCGAGGCCCACGAACCCGAAACCTTCGCCCAAACGGCCAAAGTGCTTCTGCCCAAGGATTACCTGCGCCTCTGGCTGACCGGCGATCATGTGTCGGACATGTCGGATGCGGCGGGGACATCCTGGCTGGATGTCGGCGCGCGGGACTGGTCCGAGACCTTGCTGGCGGCCGGGCATATGCGCCGCGAACAGATGCCGCGCCTGGTGGAAGGCAGCGAAAGCGGCGGCCAATTGCGCCCGGCGCTGGCGCAAAAATGGGGCATTACCGGCCCGGTCGAGGTTGCGGGCGGTGGCGGGGATAATGCCGCCGCGGCCTGCGGTGTCGGATGTTTTCGCGAAGGCGACGGGTTTGTCTCTCTGGGAACCTCGGGCGTGCTCTTGGCCGCCAAGGACCGCTTTGCCCCCGCCCCCGAAACCGCCGTCCACAGCTTTTGCCACGCCGTCCCCGACACCTGGTATCAGATGGGCGTGATCCTGGCGGCCACCGATTGCCTCAACTGGCTGTCCAAGACCATGGGCGAAAGCCCCGCGACGCTGGCGGGCAAGCTGCCCGATACAATATCCGGCCCCGCATCGGTGCTGTTCCTGCCCTATCTGTCGGGCGAACGCACGCCGCATAACGATGCCGCCATTCGCGGCGGGTTCGCAGGTCTCGACATCGCCACCGATCAGGCGGCGATGACCCAGGCGGTGATGGAAGGCGTCGCCTTTGCCCTGCGCGATTGCCTTGAGGCGCTGAAATCGACCGGCACCGATCTGACCGGGATTCTGGCGATTGGTGGCGGCACCGCGTCGCGGTTCTGGCTGGAAAGCCTGGCCTCGATCCTCGGCCTGCCGCTCAGCCTGCCTGCCAAAGGCGAGTTTGGCGCGGCGCTTGGCGCGGCCCGTCTGGCAATGGCGGCCACGGGCCATTCCATCACCGACATCATGACACCGCCAGAGGTGTCCGAAACCATTGATCCGCGCCCGGATCTGGGCGCGGCCTATGACGACGCCTATGCCCGCTACCGCGCGCTTTATCCAAACATGAAGGCAGTTTTGACATGAGCACCGGTTTTTTTGGCGACCTCACCGAGATCCCATTTGAAGGCGCAGACAGCCGCAATCCGCTGGCCTTTCGCCACTATGACCCCGATGAGGTGATCGCGGGCAAACGGATGGAGGACCATCTTCGTTTCGCGACCTGCTATTGGCACAATTTCGTCTGGCCCGGCAACGACCCGTTTGGCGGGCAGACCTTTGAGCGCCCCTGGTTCGCCGATGGCATGGAGGCGGCCCGGCTCAAGGCCGATGTGGCCTTCGAGATGTTCGACCTGCTGAAATCGCCCTTTTTCTGTTTCCACGATGCCGATGTCCGCCCCGAAGGCGCGGATTTTGCGGAAAACACCCGCAACCTGGAGGAGATGACTGACTATCTCGCGGGCAAGATGGCGGCGACCGGCACCAAGCTGCTCTGGGGCACGGCAAACCTGTTTTCGCATCGCCGCTACATGTCGGGCGCGGCCACCAACCCCGATCCGGATGTGTTTGCCTTTGCGGCCGCAACGGTCATGACCTGCATGGACGCGACGCACCGTCTGGGCGGTGAAAACTACGTGCTCTGGGGCGGGCGCGAAGGCTATGAGACGCTGCTCAACACCGATCTGGGGCAGGAGGATGCGCAGCTTGGCCGCTTCTTGAACATGGTGGTCGACCACAAGCACAAGATCGGTTTCGGCGGCCAGATCATGATCGAGCCGAAACCGCAGGAGCCCACCAAGCATCAATATGATTACGACGTGGCCACCGTTTATGGCTTTCTCAGGCGTCACGGGCTGGAAGGCGAGGTCACGGTCAATATCGAACAGGGGCACGCCATTCTGGCCGGGCATTCGTTTGAACACGAGATCGCGCTGGCGCAGGCTCTTGGTATTTTCGGCTCGATCGACATGAACCGGAACGATTACCAATCCGGCTGGGATACCGATCAGTTTCCCAACACGGTGCCCGAAGTGGCGCTGGCCTATTACCACATCCTGCGCGGCGGCGGATTTTCCTCGGGTGGCACCAATTTCGACGCCAAGCTGCGGCGCCAATCGCTGGAGCCGGAGGATCTGTTGATGGCCCATATCGGCGGCATGGATGTTTGCGCGCGGGGCCTCAAGGCGGCGGCGGCAATGATCGAGGACGCGACCCTGCCGGATTTCGTGACCGACCGTTATGCCGGTTGGCAGAGCGATGAGGCGCGTGCCATGCTGGCCGGTGACCGCAGCCTTGACCAGATCGCCGCGCGGGTCCGGGCAGAGGGTATCAACCCCGCGCCGCGGTCGGGCCGGCAGGAATACCTGGAAAACGTGGTGAACCGTTTCGTCTGACGCCCGATGGGAGGGCCGCAATGCAGATTACCCGTGTTGGAGGCCCGGATGACGCACCCTTGATGCAGGCGCAGCTATCGGATGGCGATGTGCGGCTTTCGCTTCTCAACCTCGGGGCCATCACCCAGGGCTGGTGGGTGCCTTGCGGCGGCGCATCGGTGCCGGTGGTTCTGGGCTACGCGGCTCCGGGGGCCTACCTGATGGACGATGCCTATCTCGGGGCTATCGTGGGCCGGGTCGCCAATCGCACCAGCGGCGGTCGGCTGGTGATCGACAATGAAATGTTCCAGCTGTCGCAGAACGAGGGCCAGACCCATCTGCATGGCGGGCAACGGGGGCTGAGCGGGCGGTTATGGGACATTGACGGCGACAGTGCGGGCAACGCGGTTCGGTTTTCATACCACTCGCCGGATGGCGAAGAGGGCTACCCCGGCTCCGTGGATTTCACCGTCACCGTCACGCTCAAAGGCGCGCGTGTGACCTATGACATGACCGCGACGGCCGACCGGCCCACGCCGGTCAATCTGGCGCAGCATAATTACTATAACCTGATGGGCGGTGGCGAGATCTGGGGTCATCAACTGACCTGCATCGCCGACCGCCGGACGCCGGTGAAATCCTGCCGGTTGACGCCAGCCGCTATGATTTCCGCGATCTCACCGCGCTTGGCGCGATGGATCCGGGCCGCGAGGGCAGCGATATCAATCTGGTTTTCCCCGACACCCGCGACCCCGCCGCGCCGGTTGCGCAAATGGTGGCCCCCAATGGGCTGCATCTGCGGCTGTGGTCTGATCAGCCCGGCGCGCAGCTTTATACCGCCACGCATCTGACCGCGCGGCCCGGCGGCTGGACCGACAAGAGCCTGTGGCCGTTCCACGGCATCTGCATCGAGCCACAGGCCCCGCCCGATGCCCTGAACCATCCGGGGTTTCCATCGATCCTGATCGATCCTGACCGCCCCTATCGCCAACAGCTCACCGTCGAAATATCGGAGGCCCCGTCATGCGCTGGCTGATCCTGTTCCTCTGGCCGCTGCCCGCCCTGGCAGAGGCCGATTTCCCGCCCGTCGAATGGATGCAGTCCGATCCGGCTGAGATCGAACTGGGCCAGTTGCTGTTTTACGATCCGATCCTGTCGGGCAACCGCAATATCGCCTGCGCCACCTGTCACCACCCTGATTTTGCCACCAGCGATGGCGTGTCACTGGGTCTGGGCGAAGGTGGGGTCGGGCTGGGGCTGGAACGGCGCGGGGATCCCGACAACATGCCGCCCCACCGCATCCCGCGCAAT
>CAXBGQ010000240.1:0-4718 GCA_963975135.1 uncultured Nioella sp.
TGGATTATTTACCGCGCCGCTGCTCGCAGCAATCGGCGCGGCGGCGGTTGCGTTCTTCTTCGCGCTCGCGTTCTTCGCGGGCGCGGGTTTCGGCCTCTTCGACCTCACGCGATTTCGCCGCCTGAAGCGCCTTCAGGCGGCGTTCCATTTCGGCGTCGGACACACCCGAGGGACGTTTGGTGGTTCCACCAGATCCGCCACCCGATGCACCGGGCTTGGGCACAACCACTCGCTTGCGCTTGGTTTCCACCACAACGCTTTTGGTCCGCCCGCGCGAAAAGCTCTGGTTCACACGGCCGTTGCGCGCGCCGCCAGAAAGCCCCAGTGTTTTTTTACCGTCTTGATCGCTCATACGTCTTTCGCATCCTTCTCGGCGAGATTTTCGCCGTATGTGCCGCGCAGGCCTCGCAGCTTCGAGGCCTCCTCTACAACACGTCGTTCGAGTCCACCAGCCGCAAGCGCGCCATGTATCACACTTTGGCGACCGAATGCCAAACCCAATTCCTGCGCCGTCAGGCAGCCGAAGTATCGGCCCCCTTCGGGAGTCCAGAGTTTCGTTTTCCCGCGCTCTGACCCATCGGCGGCCTGAAGCAGGACTTTGGCGCGCCCTTCGGCAAGCCAGCTTTTCACTTTTTCATACCCGGCCACAGCCCGGCCCGATTTCCGCGCCAGCGAAACCAGGTCCACAACGCGGCGCGCCAGCCCGGCCTCGACCTGCACGATCAAGTCGTCCGGCAGCGTGACCGCCTGCTTGGCCCCACGGCTGAACAGGTTCTTTTCGACCGCTTTTGCCAAGGCGGCAGGATCGGCCGACACCCAGATCCCGCGACCCGGCAGTTTTTCCAGCAGATCCGGCACAATCATATTGTCCGGGCCCACAACAAACCGGATCAACCCCGATTTGGGCTGGCTTTCGCCGGTTGCGATGCAGCGCCTTTCGGCTTCATCGCGAGATTTGGTTTGGCCACCCCGGGTCATTCCGGTCAGGTTCCGAAGCCTGCGATCAGGCTTCGGCCTCCTCTTCTTCTGCGGCGGCTGCGGCTTCCGCCTCGGCTGCGGCACGTTCTTCAAGTTCCTCGATGGTCACCCACCCCAATTGCAGGCGCGCGGTCATCACCATGTTCTGCGCTTCTTCCAGGCTGACTTCGAATTTTTCCAACAGCCCGTCATCCTTGACGCGCTGCCCGTCGACCGTGGTCCAGCCACCGGCCAGTTCCCAATCGGCGCAGGTTGCGAAATCATCCAGCGTTTTCACGCCATCTTCGCCCAATACTTCCAGCATCTGGGGTGTGAGGCCTTCGAAATCAATGAGGCTTTGTTCCACACCCAGTTCCTTGGCGTGCTCCAGCGCTTTCTTGTTCTGCGCTTCCAGGTGATCGCGGGCGCGGGCCTGAAGCTCTTTGGCGGTGTCCTCATCGACGCCGTCAATGACCAGAAGTTCATCCAGCTCTACATAGGCAACTTCTTCCAGCGAGGTGAAACCCTCGGCCACCAGAAGTTGCGCAAAGAACTCATCCAGATCGAGATTGTCCATGAAGATCTGCGTGCGCTCGGTGAATTCGGCCTGGCGACGCGTGCTTTCTTCTTCTTCCGTCAGGATGTCGATATCCAGGCCGGTCAGCTGGCTGGCCAGGCGCACGTTCTGACCGCGGCGGCCAATGGCAAGGCTGAGCTGATCGTCGGGCACCACGACTTCGATCTTGCCGGCATCCTCATCCAGAACCACCTTGGACACTTCCGCAGGTTGCAGCGCGTTCACAAGGAAGGTCGGCTGATCGTCATTCCACGGGATGATGTCGATCTTTTCGCCCTGAAGCTCGTTGACCACGGCCTGAACACGGCTGCCGCGCATACCCACGCAGGCCCCGACCGGATCAATCGAGTTGTCATACGAAATGACGGCGATCTTGGCACGGCTGCCGGGATCACGCGCCACCGCCTTGATCTCGATGATGCCGTCATAGATTTCGGGCACTTCCATCTTGAACAGTTCCGCCATGAATTCCGGCGCGGTGCGGGAAAGGAAGATCTGCGGCCCACGCGGTTCGCGGCGCACATCCTTGATATAGACGCGGATACGGTCATTCGGGCGATAGCTTTCGCGGCCGATCTTTTCGTTGCGGCGCAGAACGGCCTCACCGCGACCGATATCGACGATGACATTGCCATATTCTTCGCGCTTGACCTGACCGTTGATGATGGTTCCGGCGCGATCCTTGAATTCCTCGAACTGGCGATCACGCTCGGCTTCGCGGACCTTCTGAAGGATGACCTGCTTGGCCGATTGCGCGGCGATCCGGCCCATTTCCACGGGCGGTACCTCGTCGATGATCTCATCGCCGACAACAGCACCTTCCTTGAATTCCTGCGCTTCTTTTTCGGTCAGTTCGGTAAAGTGGTTCTCGACCTCTTCAACAACCGTGCGCACACGGGTGAAGGTCGCCTTGCCGGTCTTGCGGTCGATATGGACGCGGATATCAAGCTCCGAGCCATAGCGCGACTTGGCGGCACGGGCGAGCGATTCTTCCATCGCCTCGACCACCAGAATCGGGTCGATCATCTTTTCGCGGGCCACGGCCTCGGCGGTTTGCAAAAGCTCCAGCTGGTTTGCACTGGTAATTGCCATGTCTCAGTCCTCCGCCTCGTTGGGCATCTCTGTTTCGATCTCGTCAAATTGGGTTTCGTCGACGACGCCCGCAGCCTTGCGCTGGCGCAGCATCTCGGTGATCAGGTCGTCGGTCAGCACCAGCTTGGCATCGCTCAGCCAGTCGAATTGCAATCCGATGGTGATGGGGTCGCCGCCATCGGTGTCGAGGTTGACCAGCACCTCATCACCCTCGATCCCGGCCAGCTCGCCCTTGAACCGGCGCCGCCCGTCGATCATCTCGGTGGTTTCCAGCTTGGCCTCGTAGCCAGCCCATGTGTCGAAATCCTTGAGCCGCGTCAGCGGCCGGTCGATGCCGGGGCTGGAGACCTCCAGCGCGTAATTATCCTCGATCGGGTCTTCCACATCCATCAGCGCGCTGACGGCGGCCGAGATCTCGCCGCAATCATCCACGCTGATGCTGCCATCGGGGCGCTCGGCCATGATTTGCAGCGTCTGTGTCTTGCCGCTCATCAAACGGATGCGCACCAGTTCAAACCCCAACCCCTCGATCATGGGGGTGAGGATGCCAGCCAGGCGTTTGTCGATAGCGGTCTTGGCGATCAGGTCGGACATTTGTTCCAAGCACAAAAAAACGGGCGCGCGGCCCGTTGAAATTTCCCGGTGGAGCGTTCGGGGGTGGAGGCCGACGCGCCGCTGTTGAGGGGGATATAGGGGGAATCAGCGGCGGGCGCAAGTCATCCGCAGGAGATGCGTGTAATCGTCTCGCGATTATCGACATGGAAGTTCAGGCGATCGGCCACATAGAGCATGTTGGTGATCATGCCGGGGCGCAGAATTCGGGCATTCATGGCCGCGTCGGTGGCATAGGCATAGGACAGCGGTTGACCGACATAGGATTGCAGATGGGTCGCGCCGCAAGCCAGCCCGGCCACCGGCAGATTTGGGGACTTGGTGTCAGCATAACCGGGGGTATCCGGGGTCCAGGGCAGGGTTGTGAATTGGGCGTTGGCCATGGGGGCGATGGCCAGTGAAAGCGCGGCGGCAAGAATCAGGCGGGTCATTATGGCGTCTCCTCAAATATTTTAGTGTGCTAATAACACTTACATGCGCAACATGCAACCCGGCGACAGTTCACAGGCTTGGCGTGGAAAAATCCCGGCCATTGCCCGATCTCGTCCATTGATCTGGAGGCGGCTTTGCCACAGGCTTGCCGCAAAGACAGAAACAGGAAGGAAGCAAACCATGCGCACCCGTGCCGCCGTTGCCCTTGAGGCCGGAAAGCCTCTGGAAATCATGGAGGTCAATCTCGACGGCCCCAAACAGGGCGAGGTTCTGGTCGAGATCAAGGCCACCGGCATCTGCCACACCGATGAATTTACCCGTTCAGGGGCCGATCCAGAGGGCATTTTTCCCGCGATTTTGGGGCATGAAGGTGCCGGTGTGGTGCTGGAGGTCGGGCCGGGGGTGAAATCATTGAAACCCGGCGATCACGTGATCCCGCTCTACACGCCCGAATGCCGCGAATGCGAATATTGCCTGAACCCAAAGACGAACCTCTGCCAGTCGATCCGGTCCACCCAGGGGCAGGGCCTGATGCCCGACGGCACGACGCGGTTTTCCATGCTCGATGGCACCCCGATCTATCACTACATGGGCTGTTCGACCTTCGCCAATCACACCGTGGTGCCCGAGATTGCGCTGGCCAAGGTCCGCGAGGACGCGCCGTTTGACAAGATCTGCTATATCGGCTGCGGCGTGACCACCGGCATCGGCGCGGTGATCAACACGGCCAAGGTCGAGATCGGATCACGCGGTATCGTCTTTGGTCTGGGCGGAATCGGCCTCAACGTCATTCAGGGCCTGCGCCTGGCCGGGGCGGATCAGATTGTGGGCGTCGATCTGAACGAGGACAAGGCCGAAATGGCCCGGCAATTCGGCATGACTGATTTCGTGAACCCGTCCAAGGTCGAGGGCGATCTGGTCGCGCATCTGGTTGAACTGACCGGCGGCGGGGCCGATTACACCTTTGACGCCACCGGCAATGTGCAGGTGATGCGCGCCGCATTGGAGGCCAGCCACAAGGGGTGGGGCACATCGGTGATTATCGGCG
>CAXBGQ010000241.1:0-4701 GCA_963975135.1 uncultured Nioella sp.
CCCGATTGGGTCAGCAGCCGGACGCGGCGGCCTTCGATCACCACAGCCGACAGCGCCCCGCCATAGGCGGCACCCGTGTCGATCGCCAACCGGTTGCCGTGATGTTCAACCCGGTCCACGGGCGTGTGGCCATGCACGATGAGGGGGCCGTGATCGCTTGGATCGAGAAGGAATTCGTCGCGGATCCAGTAGAGATCCTCGGGATCCTGCCGGTCAAGCGCCACGCCGGGGCGGATGCCGGCATGGACGAATAGGCGATCGCCATACGCAAAGGTCAGCGGCAGGCGGGCCAGGAAATCCATATGCTCCTGCGGCACGAGCGCCCTTGCCTGGGCGTGCATTTCGGTCAGGGGGGCGGTTATATCGACGCCATAGGAGGCCAGCGTTTCCTGCCCGCCAAGCCTCGGGTTCAGCCAGGTCAGATCGGGGCGCAGGCGCGGGTCCGGGGCCGGCGGTGTTTCCATAAAGCGCAGAAACATGTTGTCGTGATTGCCAAGCAGCACGGTGATGCGGCTGTCGGCGCGTGTCAGCTCGATAAACCGTGCGACGGTCGCGGCACTTTGCGGGCCACGGTCGACCAGATCGCCGACCTGGATCAGCGGCGCGTCTTGATCACCCCTCTGCGCGCGATCTTCCTCGACCAGCGCCAGCGCGGCTTCCAGCTTGGCCAGCTGGCCGTGAACGTCTCCCAAGGCATAGACTCGCATGTGCGCAGATGATCGGGCGGGGCGCTGAAAGGCAAGGGTGGATCGGGGGCGCTGCCCCCCGTCGCCCAAAGGCGACGCCCCCCGGGATATTTCAGGCGCAAAGAAGCGGGAGGGGGGGCGTTAACCTTAATATGGCGTTAATTGGCCCCCGCCGGGGACAGGGCAAAGCGACGGTCGGCTCAGGCCCCGGCGGCCATCTGGTTGTGCTTGCGCGCGACGTATTCCTTGGCCGTTTCCACGGCAACGGCGGCGTCGCGGCAATAGGCATCGGCCCCGATGGCCTTGCCAAATTCCTCGTTCAGCGGCGCGCCGCCAACCAGGACGATATAATCGTCGCGGATGCCCTGTTCGACCATCGTGTCGATCACGACCTTCATATAGGGCATGGTCGTGGTCAGCAGCGCCGACATGCCCAGAATATCGGGCTGTTCGGCCTCCAGAGCCTCCAGGTAGCTTTCGACCGCGTTGTTGATGCCGAGATCGACCACTTCAAAGCCCGCGCCCTCCATCATCATCGACACAAGGTTCTTGCCGATATCGTGGATGTCGCCCTTGACCGTGCCGATCACCATCTTGCCAACACGCGGCGCGCCGGTGGCGATCAGCAGCGGCTTCAGGATGAACATTCCGCCCTTCATCGCATTGGCCGCAAGCAGCACTTCGGGCACAAAGAGGATGCCATCGCGGAAGTCCTGACCGACAACGGTCATGCCGCCGACCAGGGCCTCGGTCAGGACCCTGTAGGGGGCCCAGTCGCGTTCCAGAAGGATGTTGACGCCTTCCTCGATCTCTTCCTTCAACCCGTCATAGAGGTCGTCGAACATTTGCTGCACAAGCTCTTCATCGTTGAGCTCGGACAGGATGATTTCATCTTCGTCAGACATTATTCTAGGCTCCCTGACCTTAGCGGGGTTGCATGTTTGGATGATCTTTGGACGTGCGCGGGTTCTGTGACGCGCCGGATAACGACGCGGTTCCGGTCGGTTCCGACCTTGGCTTGTGAGTGTTCCACCTTTGTTCCATATTGCCCCGCATGAGTATGGATGATGCAATGCGGCACCCCGGGGCGCGCGGGCGCGGGGCGGGGTATAACCCGGCCAACCGGTTTGACAGGCTGGCAAGCGTGGCGGAGGCGGATGGCTGGGACAGGGCGGAAGAGCGCCGCCCGCTTCGCACCGAGGTCAGCCTTGAACGGCCGCGCAGCGCGATCACGCGAAACACCTCGCCGGATCTGGGATTTGACCGTTCTATCAACCCGTTCCGGGGCTGCGAGCATGGCTGCATCTATTGTTTCGCGCGGCCAAGCCATGCCTATCTGGGGCTGTCGCCGGGGCTGGATTTCGAGACCAGGCTGGTGGCCCGGCCCGACATGCCCGGGGTTCTGCGGGCCGAACTTTCGCGGCGCGCCTATCGGGTTGCGCCTTTGGCGATTGGCACCAATACCGACCCCTACCAACCGATCGAACGCGATCTGAAAGTGATGCGCGGCGTGCTGGAGGTTTTGAAGGAATTTCGCCACCCGGTGGGGATCGTCACCAAAGGCACGCTGATCGAACGAGATCTGGATATTCTGAGCGAGATGGCCGGTGATGGGCTGGTCAAGGTCGGCGTGTCGATCACGACGCTCGATGCCGGGTTGGCGCGCCGGATGGAACCGCGCGTGCCCGCGCCGCTGCGCCGGTTGAAGGTGATCGAGCGGTTGGCGGGGGCGGGTATTCCGGTGCGCCTGATGGTCTCGCCCATCGTTCCCGGTCTGACCGATTTCGAGATCGAGTGGCTGGTGGAGGCGGGTGCCGCGGCAGGCGCACGCGCGGCCAGTATGATCACCTTGCGGCTGCCGCGGGAGGTGGCCCCGCTGTTTCAGGACTGGTTGCAGGTGCATATGCCAGACCGGGCGGCGCGTGTCATGGCGCGGGTGCGAGAAATGCAGGGCGGCAAGGATTATGCCAGCGGTTTTGGCACGCGGATGACCGGCACCGGCATTTATGCCGGGATGTTGCAGCTGCGTTTTGCGCGAGCATTGCGGGCGGCCGGGCTGACCCGCGAATTGCCACCGCTTCGATGCGATCTGTTCCGGGTGCCGCCCCGCCCGGGCGATCAGTTGAGCCTGTTTTGAGCGCATGACGACAGCCTGGGCATCAGCCCCGGGCGCGGCGGCGGCTCTGGCGAGCGCGGGTCGGGCCTGCACCATCGGTGCCGTCGCTATCCGAGGAAAACCCGCCAAGCGCGTCTGTGATGACATCCAGCGTGGGGGCAGGGCCGCGCGGCGTGGTCTCCAGTGCCGCGCGCATGGCCCGCAGATGCTCGGCCTGGGTACCACAACAGCCGCCGATGATCTTGGCACCGCAATCACGCGCCAGGACCGCATAGCGGGCCATCAGCTCGGGCGTGCCATCGTAATGGATATGGCCATCGACATATTTCGGGATGCCGGCATTGCCCTTGGCGATGATCGGCAGCACGGTGCCCGCGGCGCGAAAGCCAAGCACGGTGCGCAGAAGATCGGAGGCCCCAACGCCGCAATTGGCCCCAAAAGCCAGCGGCGGGTGATCGAGGGCTGCCACCATCGCGGCCATTTCGGCGGAGGTCAGCCCCATCATGGTGCGCCCGGCGGTGTCAAAGCTCATGGTGCCGCACCAGGGCATGCCGGCCAGATGCGCGGCCTCGGCCGCGGCCTGGTATTCTTCGGCGGCTGAAATGGTCTCGACCCAGAGCAGATCGGCCCCGCCCGCCTTCAGCCCCTCGGCCTGTTCGTGAAACATCTCGACCGCGCCAGCATAGGTCAGCGCGCCCATCGGCTCCATGATTTCGCCGGTCGGGCCCATCGAGCCCGCCACCACAACATCGCGGCCCGCCTTGTCTGCCACGTCGCGGCCAATTTCGGCGGCGGCCCGGTTCAGGTCGAACACGCGGTCCTGGGCGTCATGCAGTTTCAGCCGCGCAGCGGTGCCGCCAAAGCTGTTGGTCAGGAAAATATCGGAGCCAGCATCGACCGCGCCCTGATAGAGCGCGGCGATCCGATCGGGATGGTCGGCATTCCAGATCTCGGGCGAATCGCCCGAGCTGAGCCCCATGTTGAACAGCGTCGTTCCGGTGGCCCCATCGGCCATCAGCCAGTCGCGGGTTTCCATGAGGCGGGACAGTAGATCGGACATGGGCGCAGGCGGTCCTTTTTCAGCGGGCAATCTCGCGCCCGGGTGTGATCCGTTCGATGTCATGAGGCAAGCGCATAATCTGCATAATCATTATGAACGAAGTCTGAATTCATAGGCATCGCACCAGCGCCACCCAAGGCGCATCCCGCGTGGCCCTTTTCAGAACCGGTGCCGTGTGGATCAGGCTTCGTCCATGAGCTGGCGCTTGGCCTCGATCATCAGTTCCGCCATCTTGGCGCGGATCTGGTCATCGCTGGCCTTGTCGCCCAGATCGCCCGCGACCTTGCGCACCACATCCTCATGGCCGGCTTCCTCGAAATCGGACTTCACCACCTCGACCGCATAGGCATTGGCGTCATCGCCCGATTTGCCCAGAAGCTCCGCCGCCCAATGGCCAAGCAGCTTGTTGCGGCGTGCCTCGGCCTTGAACATCATCTCGGCATCATGGGCGAATTTCGATTCAAAGGCGTTTTCGCGGTCGTCGAACGTGGTCATTGTGGCTGTCTCCCTTGGGGCGCGTAATCTCGATTACATCCCAGATACCGCGCGATATGGCCCGGCTGCAAGCCAAACCGGCCCATCCGCCTTGCGACACAGCGCGCTTTGTCCTATAGCGCGCCCAAGTGACGGTGTGCTGCCGCAAGGGCGGCCCCAATTCATTCCTGGAGAGATTATGGCACGGCGCAAGAAGGTCTATGAAGGCAAGGCCAAGGTTTTGTATGAAGGCCCCGAGCCCGGCACCCTGGTGCAGTATTTCAAGGATGACGCCACCGCGTTCAACGCCGAAAAGCGCGACGTGATCGAAGGCAAGGGGGTGCTGAACAACCGCCTGTCGGAAT
>CAXBGQ010000242.1:0-4689 GCA_963975135.1 uncultured Nioella sp.
GAGCGCCGGATTGTGGATCCGGAGGTCTCCCGTTCAAGCCGGGAAGGCGGTACCACCTTAGCCCACCCGATCAGGCAGCCGCGTCCAATCCCGTCAGCGCGCCCTTGCCGTAGTTCCGGCCGAACTCGGTGGCCATGAAATCGGCTAGCGCCACCTGTTCCTGGCGCACGAATCCCGAATCGGGCAGCTTTCCCCGGCGCATCAAATCCATCACGCCGCAAACACCCGAGGCGGTGGTGATCTGGATCGCGCTCCAGGTCTTGCCGCCGATCTCCTGTGCCACGGATTTGTTAATGAAACTCTTCTCGCGATATTCGCCGTCGATCCAGCCGGTGGCGGTGCAAAACACCAGCACCACATCCTGATCGGTGCGCGGCAGCGCGGTCTCGAACACATCGCGCAGCAGATCGCGGCGGCGCGCCAGGCCCAGATCATTGAGCAGGAGCTTGATGATATCGCGATGGCCGGGATAGCGGATGGTGCGATAGGAGACACGGCGCGCGCTTCCGGCGAGGGTCTCGGTCAGGGTGCCCAGCCCTCCGGAGGTGTTGAAACACTCGTAATCAACGCCATCGACGCTGATCACATCGAGATCCTCCAGCGCGGCCGCCTTTGCGGGTTGACCGTTTTCGATCACGTCGCAGGGGTTGCAATATTCATTGATCAGCCCGTCGGTCGACCAGGTCAGGTTATATTTCAGCGCGTTGGTCGGATAAAGCGGCAGCGCGCCGACCCGCAGCGCCAGCGTATCAAGTTCGTCGAACCGGGCCGCCAGGCTGGCCCCCGCGATGCCCACGAAACCGGGGGCCAGGCCGCATTGCGGCATGAAGGCGGTGGCAGAGCCATCGGCCAGCTCGCGGACCGCGCTGGTTGCGGCCACATCCTCAGTCAGGTCGAAATAATGCGCGCCCGCTGCCTTCGCGGCCGCCGCGATGGTGGGGGTCAGGAAAAACGGGGCGGCGCTGACCACGGCGTCGAACCCCGTGAGCGCGCCCGCCAAAGCGCCCGCGTCGCCCGCATCCACCTGCTGCACGTTGAACCCCGATTTCTGCGCTCTGGTCAGGCTGGCCAGATCGGCATCGGCCAGGGTCACGGAGTAATTCGGGGACCGGTGCAGAAATTCGGCGATCATGCGCCCGATCTTGCCCGCGCCGACGATGCAGACGGTCCAATTGCGCATGGGGGTTCTCCTCTTGGCGTTCGCGTTGGCCAAGTCTGATGGCAGAGCGCCCGGCGCGTCCCCCACCGAAGTGACGGATTGCACGAATTTTCAGGCAGTTTGTCGGATCAATCGGAGTTTTTGTCTGCCAGCCCCCGCATTTGCCGCGCGATCCGGTCCTCTGTATCGGCCTGGCGGCGGTCAAACTTGCGGCCAAAGACCACGGATGTGTTGGTGCGGACTACGCCCGGTATTTCGCCGACCTCATCGACCAGTATGTCCAGATCCTCGATGCGCGGGGCCTCGGCGGACAGAAACAGGTCATATTCACCATTGATTGAGAAACAGACCTGGATTTCGGGATAGGAGGACAGCCGTTGCAGAATCTTGCGGGTATCTTGTTGGCGGATCTCCAGAAACATCAGAATTTGAACGGTTTCCTCGCCGGGTGTACGGCTGAGAACAACGGAATATCCCGATATGGTACCGTCCTTTTCCATCCGCGCGATGCGTTCATGCACGGTTGACCGGGCCACCTCCAGCCGCTCGGCGATATTTGACGTTGTGGCGCGCGCATTGCGCTGCAATTCACGGATGATGCGTCGGTCAAGAGTGTCTCGCATGCAATTTGTCGCCTCTCATGTGAATTTGCCGGATTTCGCTGCCAAAACGGCGATATGTCAAGCGCCCTGTGGGACTCCCCGTGGCGCGATGGTCGGGGTCTGGACAAGCCGCAGGCAACGCGCAACATGGGGGCCGAGGGCGAATTGGCGGGATCGGGCGACGATGGACCGGGCAGAGATTGTTCACGAAAACCTGCTGCGCGCGCTTGCGGCGCGGGCCTTTCCACCGGGTCGCGCGCCGGTGCCGCCGCTGGAGGCCGCGCAGGCCGTTTCGCTGTTTCGCGCGCAAACCTTGAGCCGCGCGCTGGACCGCGAAAGCCGCGCCATGCAGAAGGCCGGACAGGGGTTCTACACCATTGGATCGTCGGGGCATGAGGGCATGGCCGCCGTGGCCGCAGCCCTTTTGCCCACCGACCCCGCATTCCTGCATTACCGCGACGGCGCGTTTCAGATCGCCCGCGCGGGTCAGGTGCCCGGCATCAATATCACCTGGGACATGCTGGCCAGTTTCGCCTGCCTGACCGAGGATCCGATCTCGGGCGGGCGGCACAAGGTTCTGGGCTCACGGCCCTTGATGATCCCGCCGCAGACCTCGACCATCGCCAGCCACCTGCCGAAAGCGGTCGGCGCGGCTTATGCCATTGGATTGGCGCGCCGCCATCCGCCGGAACATCGCCAATACGCGCCCGATTCCATCGCGGTCTGTTCGTTTGGCGATGCCTCGGCCAATCACTCCACCGCGCAGGGCGCGATCAATGCGGCGGGATGGACATCCGTGCAATCGGTGCCGCTGCCGATCCTCTTTGTCTGCGAGGATAACGGCATCGGGATTTCGACGAAAACGCCGGCAGGCTGGATCGAAAAATCCATGCGCCACCGCCCCGGCATCCGCTATTTCAAGGCCGACGGGCTGGATATTTTCGACACCTTCCGCGCGGCGGGCGAGGCCGCCGATTTCGTGCGCTGCCACCGCAAGCCCGCACTCCTGCATTTGCGCACCGTGCGGCTCTATGGCCATGCCGGGGCGGATGTGGCAACGAGCTATCTGCCGCGCGAAGAGGTGGAGCGCGACGAGGCCAATGACCCGCTTTTGCATTCCGCGCGGCTCTTGGCGGAGGAGGGGGCACTGGCCCCCGAGGACGCGGCCGCGATTTACCTTGAGACCTGCGATCGGGTGGCCCGCGTGGCGGGTGAGGTTGTGCGCCGTCCGCGTCTGCAAACTGCAAGCGACGTGATGGCCAGCATCATCCCGCCGAAACGCGCCTGCGCCACCACCAACGGCCCCGCGCCCGAGGCCCGCGCGGCGGTTTTCGGCAGCGATATGAAGGCGATGGAGGCCCCGCAGCCGATGGGCAAATGCCTGAACCTGGCGCTGACCGATCTGATGTTGGAACATGGCGAGATCGTCGTCACGGGCGAGGATGTGGGCACCAAGGGCGGCGTTTATGGCGTCACGCAGCGGCTGCAATCACGCTTTGGCCGCGACCGGGTGATCGACACGCTGTTGGATGAACAGAGCATTCTGGGCCTGGCCATCGGGCTGGCGGGCAATGGGTTCGTGCCGATCCCCGAGATCCAGTTCCTGGCCTATCTGCACAATGCCGAGGATCAGTTGCGCGGCGAAGCGGCGACGCTGCCGTTTTTCAGCCAGGGCCAGTTTACCAACCCGATGGTGATCCGCATTGCAGGGCTGGGGTATCAAAAGGGCTTTGGCGGGCATTTCCACAATGACAATTCGCTGGCCGTGCTGCGCGACATTCCCGGCCTGATCATCGCCTGCCCGTCAACCGGGGCCGATGCGGCGGGCATGCTGCGCGAATGCGTGCGGCTGGCGCGGGAGGAAAACCGGGTGGTGGTGTTCGTGGAGCCTATCGCGCTCTATCCGATGCGCGATCTGCACGCGCCCGGCGATGGGGCCTGGATGACGCATTACCCTGCGCCCGACCGGCGCATCGGCATCGGTGAGATCGGCCAGCATGGGGCGGGCACCGATCTGGCGATTGTGACCTATGGCAACGGGCATTACCTGTCGCGTCAGGCCGAGGCCGAGCTGGCGGCGGCGGGGATCGCGGTGCGCGTCATCGACATCCGCTGGCTGGCCCCGCTGCCGATCGAGGCGATCCTGGCGGCGGTGAAGGGGTGCGCGCATGTTCTGATCGTCGATGAATGCCGGTTTACCGGCGGGCAGGCCGAGGCGCTGATGGGCCATTTCCATGAGGCGGGGCTTGCCAGTTTCGCCCGCGTCAGCGCCGAGGACAGCTTCATCGCCACCGGCCCCGCCTATGGCGCGACCCTGCCGTCGAAAGAGGGCATCATCGCGGCGGCCAAAGCGCTGGTGGGAGGCGTGCCATGACCCGGCGCGCGGTTCTGATCCTGCCGGGGCGTGGCACCTATAATAAGGCTGAGCTTGGCTATCTGGCGCGTCATCACGGGGTTCGCGCGGGTTTGATTGCCGAATTTAACGCGGCGCGTAGGGCGGCGGGGCAGGAGACGGTTTCGGCGCTGGACGCGGCGGAAAAATTCAGCCTGTCGAAATACTCGCGCGGCGACGTGGCCTCGGCCTTGATCGCGGCCTCGGCGCTTGCGGATGTGGCCGCGCTGGCCGGGGATATCGAGATCGTGGCGGTGACCGGCAATTCGATGGGCTGGTATCTGGCGCTGGCCGCAGGCGGGGCGGTGACGCCCGGTGACGGGTTTGCAATCGTCAATACGATGGGCACGCTGATGCAGGAGCATCTGATCGGCGGGCAGGTCGTCTACCCCTGGATGGGCGATGACTGGCGGAGCGATCCGGCGCGCAAGGTGGATTTGCTCGAGACGGTGGCGCGGATCGATGCGCAGCCCGGTCAGGTGCTACGCCTCTCGATCGAACTGGGCGGTATGCTGGTGCTGGCGGGTGACGCGGCG
>CAXBGQ010000243.1:0-4685 GCA_963975135.1 uncultured Nioella sp.
ATGAAACCCGCCGCCAGATCGGGGTGGAACTGGCGCGCGAGGCCCCGATTGACGCCGATCTGGTCTGCCCGGTCCCCGACAGCGGCACGCCGGCTGCCATCGGCTTTTCTCAGGAAAGCGGTATCCCTTATGCGATGGGCATCATCCGCAACCAGTATATGGGCCGCACCTTCATCGAGCCGACCGAACAGATCCGCAACATGGGCGTGCGGCTGAAACTCAATGTAAACCGGGCGCTCATCCGCGACAAACGGGTCATCCTGGTCGATGACAGCGTGGTGCGCGGCACCACCAGCCGCAAGATCAAGGAGATGATCCTGGATGCCGGGGCCGCCGAGGTGCATTTCCGCATCGCTTCCCCCCCCACCGCCTGGCCCTGTTTTTACGGCGTCGACACACCGCAGCGCGAAAAACTGCTGGCCGCGACGATGACCGAGGCCGAAATGCAGGCGCATCTTCAGGTCGACAGCCTGCGCTTCATCTCGCTTGACGGGCTCTACCGCGCGGTGGGTGAAGCCAAGGGCCGCAACAACGCCTGCCCGCAATATTGCGATGCCTGTTTCTCGGGCGATTACCCGGTGCAACCCACCGACATGCTCGCCAAGGGGTTCGAGGTGCGGGAACCGGCGGAGTAACCGGTCGATGCCCCCGCTCCGCTTTCGCCCGCATCACTTTCTCTGCGCCCTTGGCTTTGCCGGCAAAGGCTATTCCGACGCCTTCACCGCCAATATGTCCGCAATTGTGGACGACCGCCTGCGCAGCCCCGATGGCGACGCGACCCCGATTCAGGTCACCGGCCACGCCGATGACATCTGCACGCCTTGCCCAAAACGGCGCGGCAATCTCTGCACCAACCAAGCGGCAATCGCAAAACTCGACCGCGGCCATGCTGCGGCGCTCGGCCTGCGCCCCCGCGAGCACCTGACATGGGGTGAGGCCAAGACCCGCATCCGGGCCTCTGTCGCACCGGGCGATCTGCAAACCCTCTGCCAGGGCTGCCAATGGCTTGATCTCGGCCTCTGCGAAACAGCCCTCGCCCGCCTGCACGATCTGCACGCAGGCACCAACCCGTAGCGTCGGCCCCCTTTCATTCATCTTGGCCAAAATACCTCCGCCGGAGGCATCCCGTCTTCTCCGCCTGCACCGGCCGTAGTAAAAGACGAGAAACCGCCCGAACGTACACCCAAGCGGCTCAAGGAGGGCCCCAAAGGGGCCTGACGCGGGCCGCCCGCCCCGGGGCGATGGCACCAGCCAGCGCAATCTCTCATTAAAATGAAAAACACCGCCCGAGGATCCCCCGGACGGTGCCACATCTTTCAACCATCGCCTTCTTCAGCGGGCCGACAAAGCCTTCCAGGCACCTGAGACAAGCAGCGCTGCCAGGATCGCCTTGATCGCATCGCCGATCAAAAAGGGTGCTACGAACCAGGTCCAGTAGAACCCGCTCGATTGCCCCACCCATCCGGCCTCAAATCCAAGCCCGCCAGCCAGCGCCGCAGGCCAGATCAATCCGGGAACATAAAGCAGCGCCGAGATCACCAGCGCAGATGCGCCCGTGCCCAGAAACCCGCGCGCAACCCCGCGTTCGGCGGCCAGACCGGCCAGATAGGCCATGGCGACAAAACCCAAAAGGAACCCGGCGGTCGGACCGGCAAAGGCCAGCCCGTTCATACCACCCGCAAAGACCGGCAGTCCCATCGCGCCTTCCGCCAGATAGGCCAAGAGCGTCACCGCGCCCAACCGCGATCCGAAGGAAAAGCCAACCATCAGGATGGCCAGGGTCTGCAAGGTCATCGGCACCGGCAGCATGGGCACCGATATCTGGGCGGCAACGGCGATAAAGGCCGATCCGCCAAGCACCATCAGTAGCTTTTTCACAGCACCATCGGTTCGGGTTACGGCCTGGCTCAAGGTCATGTCGCGGCTCATGCGCGTCTCCTATCGAAATTGAGGTTTCCCCTTGGGCCCCGTTTTCCCCACAGGCCCGCGCAAAGTCAAGCACACTTCCCTTGCACCCCCTTGCCAAGCCCGCGCAAACGCGCCATCAGGCGCGCATGACTGAGAAATTGCTTGATGGACAGATTGCCCTGGTGACCGGGGCCTCACGCGGCCTCGGTGCCGCCAGCGCCGAATGGCTTGCCGCACAGGGCGCGCATGTCGTCGCCGTCGCCCGCACCGCGGGTGGCCTGGAAGACCTCGATGACCGCATCAAGGCGCGCGGCGGCAGTGCCACGCTGGCCCCGATGGACATCACCGATGAGGGCGCGATGGCGCATCTCTGCCGCAACCTTTATGACCGGTGGGGCCGCGCCGATATCTGGGTGCACGCGGCCATCCGCGTCACGCCGCTGACGCCCGCAAGCCATATCCGCACCAAGGATCTGGATGCCAATATCGCCACCAATATCCACGCGCTCGCCCGCGCCATCGCGCTGATCGAGCCGCTGATCGCGCCCGCTCCCAACCCGCAGGCGGTCTTCTTCGACGACGCCGTGGCGGGCAAGTTCGCCGGCGCTTACGCGATGTCCAAGGCCGCGCAACGCGCGCTGGTGCAAAGCTGGCAGGCCGAGTTCACCCGCCAGGGCCCCAAGGTGCATCTGCTCACCCCGGCACCGATGCCCACGACAACGCGGGCGCGGTTCTATCCTGGCGAAGATCAGGGCGCGCTTGCGGCGCCCGATGACGAAGCCGCGCGCCTGCTGCGCGTCCTTTTGCCGGCAGGCTGATCGCAGCGACACCGCCCGGTCGGCCCGTCAGGGCCGATACGAACGGCAAGGATCGGGCCCCGTCAGGTTCCCGGCGCGCGATAGCTCGACGCAAGTGCCGCCGCTTTTTCAGCGATTTTGGCAAATTCAGCCGAGGACCAGGCGCGCACGGTTTTCAAATCGGTCACCGATCCCGACGCCGCCGCCGTCATGACACCGGCCAGAAAATCCTCGGCCCGGTCCGCCTCGGCCACCAGCACGAAATCAGTGTCGCCCGTGGTGACCCAGTAATGCAACATCTTGCCGCCTGCAGCCGCGACCACGGCCCCGACCGCCGCTGACCGGTCCTCCGGTTTGGCCATCAGGCCGCGCACAGCGTCGAGCGTATAGCGCCCCGTCAATATGAATGATGGCATTGTAATTTCCTCCCAAAAAAAAGATACGAAGCTGCCACCATAGCAGAAATCGGCGCTGACATTGACTCTTTTGAAATACCTGATGCGTTCTCGCGAGCCGCGCCCGCAATTGACGCGCGCCCTTATAGGGTCTTAGGTTTCGCTCTGGCACCGCTTGCAAAAGGCCCTCGACATGATCCGCGATCCGGCCTCGGCGGCGATGCCCGCACCGCCACCGCATTTTCTGACGCTCGTGGCGATGACAGCGCTGGCGACGCTCAGCCTGAACATGATCCTGCCGTCGCTGCCGGCCATCGCCGCCGAAATGGAGGCCAGCTATGCCACCGTCAACCTGATGATCGGCGGTTACCTGGCGATGACGGCACTGGTGCAGATCATCGCGGGGCCGGTCTCGGACCGGGTCGGGCGCAGGCCCGTGGTGCTGACGGCCCTTGGTGTCTTTACGCTGGCCTCGGCGCTCTGCCTTCTGGCCACCGATATCCGCCTGCTTGTCGCGGCAAGGTTTCTTCAGGCGGCTGTGATCGCCTGTTCGGCCATGTCGCTGGCCATTATCCGCGACACCGATAGCACCGGTCAGGCAGCCGCCCGCATGGCGCGGCTGTCGATGGCGATGGCGGTTGCCCCGATGATTGGCCCGGTTCTGGGCGGTGCTCTGGAACAGGTCTTTGGCTGGCGCGCGGCCTTTGCGGTCTATACCGTTGCCGGTTTCGGCCTTCTGGCGCTGGTCTGGCGTAATCTGGGGGAAACCGGCACCAGCCGGGGCGGCGGCTTTGGGGCCATGGCGCGCGACATGGCCTGCCTGGCCCGGATCGCGCGGTTCTGGGGCTACGCGATTTGTTCGGTGTTTTCAGTCGGCGCGTTTTTCATCTTTCTGACCGGCGCGCCGCTGGTGGCAAGCCGCGCCTTCGGGCTCTCGCCCGCCGCGATGGGGCTGGTGCTTGGCTCGATCACCGCAGGATTCTTCCTGGGCAGCGCCCTCTCCTCGCGCTTCAGCACACGGGCGGGCCTCGTCCGAATGGTGCTGGCGGGGCGGATCGTGGCCTGTATCGGGCTCAGCCTTGGCCTCGTTGCCTATGGCCTTGGTCTGATGACGCTGGTCACCTATTTCGGAGCGACGGTCTTTGTGGGCATCGGAAACGGGCTGACGACGCCGTCGGCCAATGCCGGGATGTTGTCGCTCAGGCCCGAATTGGCGGGCAATGCGGCGGGGCTGTCGGGCGCAATGATCGTGGCGGGCGGGGCCGGGCTCAGCACGCTGACCGGGCTGATCCTGCGCCCTGAGAGCGCCGCGCCGATGCTCCTCGCGCTGCTCCTCGCGGCGTGTCTCATCGGATTGACGGCAGCACTTTGGCTTTGGCGCGACGGGGGGCGCGCGGGCGCGGAGATTTGAACCACCGGTGCCCTGCGCAGCCCCGGCCCCCGGTGTTTCCCGGGGTCTCGGCTATCTGCGAATCAAGCGGGATCAGCAGGCGGCATCTGCAAGAGCCCGCTGGCTCATTGATGCCTCCTGACCGAGGGTGTTCCCCTTTCAAACAACGCCCCGCGCGGGCCGTGGCCACCTGAC
>CAXBGQ010000244.1:0-4649 GCA_963975135.1 uncultured Nioella sp.
TGTCTCGGCTTTCATCGCCAAAGACATGCGGATGGCGGGCCACCATCTTGTCGGCAACACCCCGCACGATCCCGTCAAACCCGAAATGCCCGGCCTCCTCGGCCATGGCCCCGTGATAGACCACCTGCAACAACAGATCGCCAAGCTCGCCCTTCAGATCGGCCATATCGCCGCGCTCGATGGCATCGGCGACCTCATAGGCTTCCTCGATCGTGTAGGGCGCGATGGTCTCGAAGGTCTGCTCGATATCCCAGGGGCAACCCGTCTGCGGATCACGCAACCGGCGCATGATCTCCAACAGTCGCGCCATCCCGCCTTCGGGGTCATGGATCAGATCATCGCGCATTGTGCAGGCTCCGCGTTTGGGTCAGGCTGAGGTCGTTAGAGCCGAGGAACCGGGGGGAGTCCAGCAATGCCCGTGATCAACCGGATCGCCGCCTATGGCGATGACATGACCACCTGGCGCAAGCACCTGCATGCCCATCCCGAACTGGGGTTCGACTGCTTTGAGACAGCCCGCTTCGTGATCGATCGGTTGCGCGAATTCGGCATAACCGAGATCCATGAGGGCATCGCCACGACCGGCCTCGTGGCCATCATCGAAGGGCAGGGGGCTGGCCCCACCATCGGGCTGCGCGCCGATATGGATGCGCTGCCGATCCAGGAGGCGACAGGCCTGCCGCATGCCTCGATCCACCCCGGCAAGATGCATGCCTGCGGCCATGACGGGCACACCACCATGCTGCTCGGGGCCGCGAAATACCTAGCCGAGACGCGCAATTTCAAGGGCCGGGTAGCGCTGATCTTTCAGCCGGCCGAGGAACAGGGCGGCGGGGCCGGGGTGATGTGCGCCGAGGGCATCATGGAGCGCCACAGGATCGACCAGGTCTATGCGATCCACAACACGCCCGGCCATGATCTGGGCCATATCTACACCACACCCGGACCCATCATGGCGGCGGTCGACAGCTTTGACATCCACATCACCGGGCAAGGCGGGCATGGGGCCTATCCGCATGAATGCCGCGATCCGGTGATTGCCGCCGTGGCCATCGCACAGGCGCTGCAAACCATCGTGTCGCGCAATCACTATGCGTTGCAGGATCTGGTGGTCTCGGTGACCATGATCCACGCGGGAACAGCCGAAAACATCGTGCCGGAAACCGCCTATCTCGGCGGCACGGTGCGCAGTTTCGATGCCGATCTGCGCGACAGGGTCGAGGCCCGCATGGCCGAGATCGTGGCCGGGCAGGCGGCCTCTTTCGGCGTCGCGGCCCGGCTGGACTATACCCGCTCATATCCCGCCACGGTGAATGACCCTGAAAGGGCGGAATTTGCGGCGGGTGTGGCGGCCGAAATTGTGGGGGCGGCCAATGTCGACGGCCATGGCCTGCGCGAAATGGGGGCCGAGGATTTCAGCTATATGCTGGCCGAGCGCCCCGGTGCCTATCTTTTTCTGGGCCAAGGTGCAGGCGCGGGCCTGCATCATCCCGAATATGAGTTCAACGACGCCGCCGCCCCGATCGGCGCGAGCTTTTTCGCCCGCCTTGTCGAACGCGCGCAGCCGCTGGACTGATCCCGGCGCGCCGTTGGCAAGCCGTGCTAATGCTTTTCGGCGCGCAGATAGCTGCGCAGCCCGTAAAGCAGCGGCGTGCCCTCCGGGGCCACCGCCACATCCTCGACCGCGCCGATGCAGATGTGATGCGTTCCGATCTTTTCGGCCGAGACCAGACGGCAATCGAAACTGACCAAAGCGGCGTCAAAGCGCGGCGCGCCGGTCAGGGCAGGCGAAAACGCGCCAATATTGAACTTGTCGTCGCCGGGGGCCGGTGTGCGGCCCGAAAACACGTCCGATACCTGCGCCTGGTCGATCTTCAGCACATTAACGCAGAAACAGCCGTTCTCCAGCAGCGTCGGCAATGTCGGGGCCAGCGCATTGAGGCACACCAGCAGCGTCGGCGCATCGCCATCGGCCGAAACCGGGGTCATGGCGCTGACGGTGACGCCATTGCGCCCCGCGGGCCCGTCGGTGGTCACGATACTGACCGAGGCCGCGGCAAGGCTCATCCCGTTCAAAAACCCCTGTCGCAGATCGGTCTGGGTCATTGGCGGGCTGTCCTTTGAATGGGCGCAAGCGGCCCCCTTGTGATGCACCGCGCCACCACAAAGATGCAAGTCAGAGTTGCCATTGCCGATCCCTTGGGCTTTGGATAGGGCCTTGGCGCGATACTGCGAAAGGGACCACGATGGCTTTGGAAGATGCGAAAAAGGATGTCGACGGGGCCTTTACCCGCGAAAGCCTGAAAGGGCCGGCCTTTGAGAACACCTTTGCCGGGGCCACCAGTTTCCTGCGCCGCCGCTATACCAAGGATCTGACCAGTGTCGATGTGGCCGTGACCGGCGTGCCGTTCGATCAGGCCGTGACCAACCGCCCCGGCACAAGGCTGGGCCCGCGCGCCATTCGTGAGGCCAGCGCGCTGCAGGTCTACGACCCACCCTATGGCTGGGACGGCTATGATCCGTTGAGCGCATTGGCGATTGCCGATTATGGCGATCTGGCCTTCGACTATGCCCGCATGTCCGAATTTCCCGCGACGTTGGAGGCGCATGCGGATGGCATTCTGGGTCAGGGGGCCGCGCTGATTGCGCTTGGTGGCGATCATTCGATCACGCTGCCGCTTTTGCGGGCGCATGCGAAGAAATACGGGCCCCTCGCGCTCATTCAATGCGACGCCCATACCGATACCTGGCCCGATGACGATCCGGGCCGCGTCGATCATGGAACCTTTACCTACAAGGCGGTGCGGGAGGGGCTGATCGATGTGTCCCGCTCGGTCCATATCGGCATTCGCACCGTGGTTGCCGATAATCTGGGCATCGAAGTGCTGGATGCGCGGATGGTGCATGAACAAGGGCCCGCCACGGTCGCCGCGCGGGCGCGCCAGATCACGGGCGATGCGCCAACCTACCTGACTTTCGATATCGACTGCCTCGATCCGGCCTTCGCGCCGGGCACCGGCACGCCGGTCTGGGGGGGGCTGTCCTCTGGGCAGGCCGCGATCCTGATGCGTGATCTGGCGGGGATCAATCTGGTCGGCGGCGATGTGGTCGAGGTCTCGCCGCCCTTCGACACTGCCGCCATCACCGCCGTTGCGGGCGCGCATGTCGCGATGGAACTTTTGTGCCTGTGGGGGTGGGTGCGGCGCTGACCCCGGTTTCTCGAATCGCCTGATGGCGCTATGGCCCATGTGTCAGCGCCCTGGACAGGATCCCGCCGCCATGACCCGCGACGACAAGCCCCGGAAGATGCGCGAGATCACGCGCGAGATATCCTATGCGCAATCGGCCCGCACGCGCGGCGGGCGCGCCATCATCAAGGCGATCGAGAACACCACCGGGCGCCAGCGACTTATGCGCCGCGCCCGTGGCTATGAGGATGAGGTCGCCGGGGGGCGCGATTTCTGGGCCGTGCTGGTGGAACGCTACGGGCTGCGGTTGGAGGTGGTCGGGGGCGCACTGGAAAACATCCCCGCCAGCGGCCCGGCCCTTGTTATCGCCAACCATCCCTACGGTATTCTGGACGGTCTGATGCTGGGTCATATCCTGGCCCTGGCACGCGGCGATTTCCGAATTCTGGCCAACAGCGTTTTCCGCAAGGCCGAAGATCTTGAGCGCGTCATTCTGCCGATCTCGTTCGGGGATGACAAAGCCGCCATGGCGCAAAACATCCAGACCCGCAAATCCGCGCTGCGCTACCTGTCACAAGGCGGGGCCATCGGCGTCTTTCCCGGCGGAACCGTTTCGACCGCCGCCAAGCCCTTTGGCCGCCCGATGGACCCCGCGTGGCGCGGCTTTACCGCCCGCATGATCGCCAAATCCGATGCCACCGTGGTGCCGGTCTTTTTCGATGGCCATACCAGCCGCCTGTTTCAGATCGCCAGCCACCTGCATTCCACGTTGCGCCTGGGATTCCTGATCAAGGAATTCAAGAACCGGGTGAACACACCGGTGCGTGTGGTCATCGGTGATCCGATCCCGCGCGCCGATCTTGCGGAACACGCAACAGATCCCCGCGCGATGATGGATTTCCTGCGCCAAGCCACTTATGACTTGTCGCCAACCCCCCTGAACCCGGCCGAGGTCGGGTTTGAGTTCGACGAAAGGCACAAACGCGATGGCAGTGGGAATATTTGACAGCGGATTGGGCGGGCTGACGGTGCTGGATGCCGTTGCGAAACGCCTGCCGGAGGTGCCGTTTGTCTATTACGGCGACAATGCCCATGCGCCTTATGGTGTGCGCGATGCCGACGATGTCTATGAGCTGACGACCAGGGGTGTTTCGCGGTTGTTCGACGAAGGCTGCGATCTGGTGATTCTGGCCTGCAACACGGCCTCGGCCGCCGCTTTGCGCCGAATGCAGGAGGCCTGGGTGCCCGAAGGCAAGCGCGTGTTGGGTGTCTTTGTGCCGCTGATCGAGGCGCTGACCGAACGCCAATGGGGCGATAATTCGCCGCCGCGCGAGGTGGCCGTGCAGCATGTGGCGCTGTTTGCCACGCCCGCGACCGTATCCAGCCGGGCCTTTCAACGCGAACTGGCCTTTCGCGCCATCGGTGTCGATGTCGAGGCGCAGCCCTGCGGCGGGGTTGTCG
>CAXBGQ010000245.1:0-4565 GCA_963975135.1 uncultured Nioella sp.
GCCAGACAGCCGCGATTTATGCGTCGCGGCCAGCGTCATCGCAATCAACCCGCCGCGCGAGGTGCCCAGAATGGCGGCCTGTTCCAGCCCCAGATGATCCAGCAGCGCCAGCGCGTCGGCGGCCTCATGCGGCACCGAATAGGTCATGAAATCGGGCGCGAAATCGGATGCACCACGGCCCCGGCTGTCCAGCCGGATGATCCGCGCGGAACCCGTGAAATGATCGGCCACAGGCTCGAAATCATCCATGTTCCGGGTCAGACCGGCGAGACACAGCACCGGGTGCCCGCTGCCCTGATCCTCATAGGCGAGGTCCAACCCATCCACGGTGCGAAATTTTTTCATGAAAAATTTCCGGCGATGGCGGGCACTGACACCAGATCATCGGCCACATGGTCGGGCGGTGCAGGCAACCTATCCAGCGGCTCGCCCGCCCGGTTCACCCACAGCACATGAAATCCATAGGCCTTGGCCGCCGCCGCATCCCACCCGTTCGACGACACGAACAGAACCTCGTCACGCCTGCAGCCGAAATGCTGACCCACCAGATCGTAGACCCGGCCGTCGGGTTTGAAGATGCCGACGCTTTCCACGCTCAATACCGCGTCCAGAACATCGCCGATCAAGGCACTTTCCACGGCCCCCTCCAGCATCGCGGGCGATCCGTTCGACAAGATGCCCGTGGCCATCCCGGCCGCTTTCAGATCGGCCAGCATTTGGGGCACTTCCGGGAAAGCCGCCAGCGTGAAATAAAGCCCCAACAGGCGCTCGCGCAATTCCGGGTCGCTCTGGCCACAGCGTTCCAGCGCCCAATCCAGCGCATCCTGCGTCACCTGCCAGAAATCGGTGTGGTGCCCGGAAAGCGCCCGGATCCAGGTATATTGCAGCTGCTTGGCGCGCCAATGGGAGGAAACCTCCTGCCAGACGGCGGCAAAACCTTCCTGTCCCGGCTCTGCCGCCACCGCGCGGGCGGCGGCGTTGACGTCGAAAAGCGTCCCGTAGGCATCGAAAATACAGGTCGTGATCGGCATTGGCCCCTCCTTGTTCCGGCGAAGAGTTGCACAGGCTGCGAAAGGCCACAATTCGCAATCGCGTGCATTGCCCGGCCTGAGCTATGCTCGTCATGAATGGAAATCAGAGGGAACCGAGATGACCGATACACATGGCCTAGCCTATTGGAATGAGCTTATGACCCGCGACTTGCCCAAAGCGCGCGCTTACTACGCCGAGATCTGCGGCTGGACCTATCAGGAAATGGCGATGCCGGATGGTGCGCTCTACGTGTTGGCCATGAAGGACGGCAAGCCGATGGCGGGGATGATGGAAATTTCGGGGGCGTCAGAACGTTCTGACGTCGCGCCACATTGGCACAGCTACTTCGCCGTCGATGACGTCGACGCGGCGGTGGCGGCGAGTCTGGCGCAGGGTGGAACGCTGAACGGGCCGGTTTTCGACGTCCCCGGCACCGGTCGCATTGCCATGATGACCGACCCCACCGGTGCCGAGGTCGGCCTGATGACGCCTGAGGCAATGGGTTAGAGGTTTTCCGGCTGCATTATTCCCAAGAGGTGATAACCGCCGCCATTTCACGATGCCACCGTTGCCATCCGTGGCAGGGCATTGTTGGCTTGCCACTTCCTCATGGCGCGGAGGGCGCACCCATTGGACAACCGAACCGAAAAGCTGCGCGCGCGGTTCCACCATGCGCGATCCGCCCTGCAAAACGAAATCGAAGAACGCCGCGCGCGGTTCCGCTATTCGGTTTCAGGCAAACGGGTGGAGTTCCAGGAGGACATCCGCCGCACCCATCGCGCCGCGCGCGAAAACCTGTCGGATTTTCTGTCCCGCCTTTTGGTCGTGCTAACCGCGCCGGTCATCTATTCGCTGATCGTTCCGCTGGTGATCCTCGATCTGTTCATCACGACCTATCAAGCCCTGTGTTTTCCGGTCTATGGCATTCGCAAGGTGCGCCGCGCGGATTACATCGCCATCGACCGCCACATGCTGCAATACCTCAACGGACTGCAGAAACTGAACTGCGTCTATTGTGGCTACGGCAACGGGCTGCTGAATTTTGTTCGTGAGATTGCCGGACGGACAGAGGCCTATTGGTGCCCGATCAAGCATTCCCGCCGGGTGGCCGACACGCATGAGCATTACGTCGGCTTTGCTGATTTCGGGGATGCCGCCGGTTATCAGGCCCATGTCGAGGAACAACGCCGCGCCCTGTCCGAGCACGAAGAGTGACGCGCCCGATCAGAGGTTTTCCGGCTGCATCATGCCCAACACATGATAGCCACCATCGACATTGATGATCTCACCCGTCGTGCAGCGGCCATGATCGGACGCCAGATACACCGCGGTACCGCCAATGGCCTCCAGTGTGGCATTGTCGCGCAACGGGGCATTGTCGCGCGCGGTGTTGAAGGTGCGCCGGGCCCCCGATATCGCAGCCCCCGCCAGGGTCTTCATCGGCCCCGGCGATATTGCGTTCACACGGATGCCGTTGGGCCCCATATCATTGGCCAGATAGCGCACCGAGCTTTCCAGCGCCGCCTTGGCCACGCCCATCACGTTGTAGAACGGCGTCACCCGGTTCGATCCCATATAGGTCAGCGTCAGGATGGTGCCGCCATCCTGCATCAGCGGTTCGGCCCGGCGCGCCACGTCGATCAGCGAATAGCACGAGATTGTCAGCGAATTGCGGAAGTTGTCGCGGGTGGTGTCGATGAAACGGCCCGCCAGCTCGTTCTTGTCGGAAAAGGCGATGGCATGGACCACGAAATCCAGCTTGCCCCATTCCGCGCCGATCTTGGCGAAACAGGCATCCAGGCTGGCATCATCGGTCACGTCGACATCGACCAGCAAATCAACGCCCAGCTTTTCGGCCAGCGGTTTCACCCGTTTGCCGAAAGCGTCGCCCTGATAGGAAAAAGCCAGCTCCGCGCCCTCGTCATGCAGCGCCTTCGCAATACCCCAGGCGATCGAGCGGTCATTGGCAACCCCCATCACCAGCCCGCGTTTCCCGTTCATCAAATTTGCCATGGAATTATCCGTTAAATCTGGAAAGCAGCATCGAGCCATTGGTGCCGCCAAAACCGAAACTGTTGGTCATGACGGTATCGAGCCCCGCATCAGACACAAATTCTGTCGCGACCTCACCGGGATTAATGCCCTCGGCCAGAGTCTCGACATTGATCGACGGCGTAATGAAATCGCCCTTCAACATCAAAAGACAGAAAATCGCCTCCAATGCGCCCGCCGCACCCTGGGCGTGGCCGGTCATGGATTTGGTCGAGCTGATCGGCGGCACCTGGCCTTCGCCAAAGACACGGCGCACGGCTTCAACCTCACCGATATCGCCCACCGGGGTCGAGGTGCCATGGGCGTTGATATAGCTGACTTTCCGGCCCTCTGGCAGGGTTTGCAGCGCCAGCCGCATGGCCCGTTCGCCGCCCTCGCCCGAGGGTGCCACCATGTCATGCCCGTCCGAAGTGGCGGCAAATCCGGTCACCTCGGCGTAAATCGTCGCCCCGCGCGCCTGCGCATGTTCCAGATCTTCCAGCACCACGATGCCGCCACCGCCCGAGATGACGAACCCGTCGCGATCCGCGTCAAAGGCCCGGCTTGCGGCCTCGGGTTGATCATTGCGCTTGGACGACATCGCGCCCATCGCATCAAAGAGGCAGGAGAGGGTCCAGTCCAACTCCTCGCCGCCGCCCGCAAACATCACGTCCTGCTTGCCCATCATGATCTGTTCGGCCGCATTGCCGATGCAATGCAGGCTGGTCGAACAGGCCGAGGTGATCGAGTAATTGATGCCCTTGATCTTGAACGCCGTCGCCAGATTGGCCGAGATCGTGGAAGACATGCATTTGGGCACCGCGAAAGGCCCGATGCGTTTGGTCGCGCCCGACGACAGAACCGCCTGATGCGCGGTCAGCATGGCGCTGGTCGATGGCCCGCCCGATCCCGCCACCAGCCCGGTGCGCGGGTTCACCACGTCGTCTTCCGTCAGGCCCGCATCGGCAATGGCCTGGCTCATCGCGATATGCGCATAGGCCGCGCCCGGCCCCATGAACCGCAGGGTGCGCTTGTCGACATGGTCCTTGGGATCGATCTTGAGCGTGCCGGCAACCCGGCTGCGGAACCCATGCTCTGCCATCTCGGCGCTGGCAACGATCCCCGACCGGCCCGCGCGCAGGCTTGCCGTGACGTCTTCTGCGTTATTTCCGATCGAGGAAACGATCCCCAACCCGGTGACAACTACTCGGCGCATTCACGCACTCCCTTTCCAGGGGTCAAGAGGTCGACAGCGCGACCTTCATGTCCTTGACCTGATAAATCACTTCACCATCGGCCTCGACGATACCATCGGCAACCCCCATCGTCAGCCGACGGGTTTGCAGCGCCTTGGTGAAATCAATCTTGTAGGTCAGCATCTTGCGGTCGGGCCGGACCATGCCGGTCAGCTTGACCTCGCCCACGCCAAGCGCATAGCCGCGCCCCTGCCAGCCGCGCCAGCCCAGGTTGAAGCCGGTCAACTGCCACAGACCATCCAGGCC
>CAXBGQ010000246.1:0-4559 GCA_963975135.1 uncultured Nioella sp.
ATCCGGTGCGCGCGCCCGACATCAGCTGTCCAGACCGCCCCGGCAAGGCCGAATTCGGTGTCATTGGCGAGGCGTATGGCCTGCTCCTCATCTTCGAACGGGATCGTGGTGACGACGGGCCCGAAGATCTCGGTGCGCGCGGGTGTGGCGGCATTCCCCAGCCCCGCCAGCACCGTGGGGGCCACGAAGAACCCGCGTTCGGGCAGGGTGGGCCGGGTTAGAACGGTGCCACCTTCGGCCCTCGCGCCCGCCACCACGCGCCGGATATGCGCCAATTGGCGGGCATTGCTGATCGGGCCCAGCTCGGTCGCCTCGTCCAGCGGATCGCCAAGCCGGATCGCGTTCATGCCCTCGGTCAGCATCTCGACCAGATCGGCCTGCACGTCGCGCTGAACCAACAGCCGCGAACCGGCCACGCAGCTTTGCCCGGCCCCCGAAAAAATCGCCGCCTGCGCCCCCAGACAGGCAGCTTTCAGATCGGCATCGGCAAAGACGATATTGGCCGATTTACCGCCCAGCTCCAGCACCACGGGTTTCAGCGCCTCTGCCGCCGCGACGGCCACCCGCCTCCCGGTTTCGGGCGAGCCGACGAACACCATCTTGCGCACCGCCGGATGCGCGATGGCCGCCTGCGCGGCCGTCGGTCCAAGCCCCGCCAGCACATTGACCAAGCCCGCAGGCAGCCCCGCGCCTTCGGCCAGTTTGACCAGCGCCACGGAGGTGACGGGCGTCAGTTCCGAGGGTTTTATCACCACGCCATTGCCGGTGGCGATGGCCGGCGCGATCTGCCAGCCGCCGGTAAAGACGGGCGCATTCCAGGGCGTTACCTGAAACACCACGCCGAGCGGTTCGCGCAACGTATAGGTCAGGTGGCCCGATGGCACCGGGATGACCTCGCCATGCAATTTGTCGGCCCAACCGGCGTAATAGGCGAACATCTCGGCCACTTTGGCGACCTCGACACGGGCATCGCGGATCGGTTTTCCTCCCACCAGCGCGTCCAACCGGGCCAGCGGTTCGGCATGGACCAGCACGGCACGCGAAATCTCCTGCATGACCTGGCCACGCGCGGCAGGGGTAAAGCCCTGCGCCCAGTCACGTTGCGCGGCGGCAGCGGCGTCACAGGCGCGTTTGGCCAACGCGGCCCCGGCATCGGCATAGCTGGTCAGCGCCTCTTCCGTGAACGGATCGATCAGCGTGATAGTATCGCCCTGCCCGTCCATCAGCGCGCCGCCGATCAGGCTTTGCACCCGGTCACCTAGGCCAAGCGCCGCCATGGTTTCGGTGAAGATCTCGCTGCGTGTCATTGGCCTGCCTCCGGCGTCTCGAATTGCGTTATCCGGTTGAAATCCTCGCCATCCGGCAGCGTCCCGGCGCTGTCGGCCCAGATCCGGGAGATGGCCGCGAAGCCCGGCATCTCCACCCCCGCGCCCGCCGCCAGATCGCGGGCCAGGGCCACATCCTTGCGCATCAGCCCCATGGTAAAGCCGCTGTCGAAAGCCCCGGGCAGCACCCATTTCGGATAGTTCACCTCGCTGACGCCGCTGCGCCCTGAGCCTGCGTTGATCCCCTCCAGCAGGGCCTCCGCCTCCACCCCCGCCGCCGCGCCCAACCGCATCGCCTCGGCCACCAGCACCAGATTGGCGGCGCAAAGCAGGTTGTTGACGATCTTGGCGGCATGACCGGCACCCGCGCGCCCGACATGCACGGTTTTGGCCGTCAGGAGATCGATGAGCGGGCGGATCGCGGAAATAGCATCAGCGTCGCCGCCCAGAAGCATCGTCATGGCCCCGGCGCGCGCCGCAATGGGGCCGCCGCTGACGGGGCCGTCGATGAAATGAAACCCCTCTGCCTGACCCTGCCGGTGCAGCGCCTGTGAGGTTTCGGGGTCGGAGGTGGAGGTATCCAACAAGGTCGCGCCGGGCCGCAGATGGCCGGTGATCTCGGCCATCACCGCGCGCACGATGGCACCATTGGGCAGCGACAGCACGATGACATCGGCGCGCGCGGCCAGATCTGCGGCGCTGTCGCTGATCTCGGCCCCTGCATCGGCCATCGCCGCGCGCGTGGCGGGGTCAGGGTCATGGCAGGCCAGCGTCCGACCGGCCGCCAACAGGTGGCGCGCCATGGCCCCGCCCATATTGCCGCATCCGATAATGCCGATATCCATGCGCCTGATCCCTTCTTGTCGCCAACCCGCGCAGCCTGCCATATCGGCGTGGTTCGAAAAAGCGCAACGGATGGGGTTTATCGTTGCGTAAAATGCAACAGCTAAACGCCCGAAAACGCCGTCATCTGCCGCGCCAGATGCGCCGCCAACGCCTGCGCCGCGCGTGGCAATGCGCGCCCCTGGCGGGAGATCAGCGCGGCATGGCTGGCGCGAAAGGCGGGCTCATTTATCTCGCGCACGATCAGGCGACCCTCGTTGATATCGGCCATGGCGGCAAAGCGCGGCAGGAAGGTCACGCCGAGGCCCGCGCGCGCGAAGGCCAGCAAAACCGCGATCGATCCGGACTGGACCATGGCATAAAGACGCTGTCCGCTGCGCGCCTCAGCCCGCGCCAGAAGCGCCCCGATCCCGGTGCCGCCCGTCGCCACCGCTGCCGGGAACCCCGCCGCCATCGCCATATCGAGCGGGCCGGGCGGCGCGGCAAACGGGCTGTCGGGACGGGCCAGCATCACCAGCGGTTGCGCGAACCGGGCCAGCGATTTGATCTGCCGGTCGGGCTGCACATCATAGGCCAACCCGATATGGGCCTGATCGGTGGTGATCTGATGCGTCACCGCCTCGGTGGTGCCGACGCTCACTCGGTAGCTGATGCCGGGATGATCCGCGACAAAACCGGGCAGCGCGCCGCCCACCAGATCACCGGCAAAGCCCTCACCCACCGCCAGCACCACGGTGCCGCGCGCCATGCCCTTGAGCGCGTCGAACTGCGAATGCAGCGCCTCAAGCTCTCCGGCCTGACGGCGCAGAAAATCACGCAAGAGCGCGCCCGCCTCGGTCAGCAGCACACCGCGCCGTCCGCGTTCAATGAGCGTGGTGGCAAGCTGGCGTTCCAGACCGGCAATGGCGCGGCTGACGGTCGAGGGCTCGACCGCCAGTGCCTCGGCGGCCCCGCGCACCGTGCCGGCCTCGATGGCGGCCAGAAAGGCGCGGGTCTGCTTTGGATCGAGGCTGTGCATTACATTCCCCTTGCGCAACGAAATCAACGCAATACCATCACGAAACGCAACGCATTGTCAGTAGTCGCGTTCAAAAAAGATCCCCAGCCCGCCCTCTCCGTCCGAGCCAAAGCTGCCGCGCGCGGTCAGGTTGGGCGTGAGATCGAGGTTCAGCGACAGATCCGCTTCGCCATCCGACCCGATACCGATATCGGTATAGGCGTTTTCGCCGATATAGCGGCCAAGGCGCAGCTCGGCATTGCCCGCCGCATCGGTGCGAATATCCAGATCGTCGATGCCAAGCGTGTCGCGGATGCCGCCGATGATGCTGCCCGATCCCGCCAGCCGCGACACGCCATCGACCAGTTGCAGCGCCTGCACAGGCGACAGGCTGGCGGTGCCACGGCCAAAGAGAAGCCGCGACAGGATCTCATCCTCGGGCAGGTCGGGTTGCGAGCTGAGCGTCAGTTCGGGTGCGCCGGAAGGGCCCGAGAGCGTGAGGAACACCTGTGTATCCCCGGCCTGAGTCTGGCCGACAACGCGCAGAAACGGGTCGAAACTGCCTGACAGAGTTACGGAAGCTTCGATCAGGTCAAAGCGTTGCCCCAGCAGCGACAGGCGGCCCCGGACCAGATCAAACTGGCCCGACGGAATGACATTGGCGCTGGTTCCCCCAATTCGGATCGCGCCGCCCAACTCGGCATCCAGGCCCGAGCCGCGCAGGAAGATCCGGTTGGCGGCGGTGATGGTCAGATCGAGCGGCAGGGGCGGACCCGACGCGCCCGGACCCGCCAGGAGCCCGGCATTGGCCCGCGTCGCATATTGGGCCGCATTCTCGCCGATATGGCGGATTTCGGGGATCGGCTCGGCAGTGCCGAAGGAGGTGGGCTCGATCACGATATCGGTCTGGCCGAGGGTAATCTGGCCACTGACCGCAGGGCCGCCCGTCATCGGCCCGAAAAGCCGGATGTCGCCACGCTCCACCACGGTCTGAAAGAGGTCGCCCTGCGCGATACGGGCTGTATCTAGGCCGATGTCAAAGCGCCCCGGCAGGCCCGGCGCGCCCAGATCGAGGCTGCCCGTAAGCGTCACACCGCCGCCCGAGGAAAGGCTGCCCTGCCCGGTGATATCGGCACGCCCGCCCGCCAGCGCGACGCTGGCCGAAGCATTCTCGATGGCCAGCCCGGCATTGGGGGCCGCGATCCGCATATCGCGCGCCTCAATGGTGCCGTTGAGCGCCGACAGGCTCGGCGGGCCCGCCAGCCGCAGGTTCAGATCGGCGGTTCCCTGCACCGAACGCGGCGCGATAAACGGGTTGACCAGCGCCAGCGCGGCGGTGCCCGAAAGCGCCAGATCGACCGCGCCCTCGGGCAGCCCAACCTGCCCCGTGGCGG
>CAXBGQ010000247.1:0-4508 GCA_963975135.1 uncultured Nioella sp.
GTTTCTTGCAGTCATCGGCCTTCACCTCTTGCTGCCCGACGGACACCCGGTGCGCGCCGCCACCGGTGGGTCAGCCGGACCCTGGCTGCTGCTGGTGGGCGGTGCGGCGTTGGTTCTGATCTATCGTCAGGGCTTGCTGATGCTGCGCGCGCGGGCCGACCGAGCCCAGGCGGCACGCGCGTCCGAAGCCCCCGCCAGCGGCCCCTTCTCGGCAGCAGAACTGGAACGTTACGCCCGCCATATCACTTTGCGAGAGATCGGCGGCCCCGGTCAGCGCAAGCTGAAAGCGGCGCGCGTGCTGGTGGTGGGCGCGGGCGGGTTGGGCTCGCCTGCGCTGCTTTATCTGGCCGCCGCCGGCGTGGGCCGGATCGGCATCATCGACCATGACGATGTCGATCTCAGCAACCTGCAACGCCAGATCATTCACACTGATGCGGCGCAAGGCATGCCCAAGGTGTTTTCGGCGCAGGAGAGGATGGCGGCGCTGAACCCGCATGTCGAGATCCTTCCCTATCACCGGGCGCTGAGCGCCGATATCGCGCCGGACCTCTTTGCCGATTACGATCTCATCCTCGATGGCACCGACAGCTTTGCCACCCGCGATCTGATCAACCGCGCCGCCGTCGCGACCGGTGTGCCCGTGATCTCTGGCGCGATCTCGGCCTGGGAAGGGCAGGTGACCCTGTTCGATCCGGCCCATGGCGCGCCCTGCATGACCTGCATTTTTCCGCAGGCCCCGGCACCGGGCCAGGCCGCCACCTGCTCCGAAACCGGCGTCATCGGTGCGCTGCCCGGCATTATCGGGTCGCTGATGGCGGCCGAGGCGATCAAGCATATCACCGGCGCGGGCACGGGCCTGAAGGGCCGCATGCTGATCTTCGATGCACTTTACGCCGAAACCCGGATCATCGCCGTCAAACGCAACCCCGATTGCCCGGTTTGCGGCGGGTAGAGCGCCCTTATCCCTCGCGGGCGATGATGAAAAACGCCGCGACGCATCAGGTTCTGCCAAACATTCCCCCGTCGCTGGCGCGCTACCGGTTCGAACGCGTCAGTCCGAAACCCTGCACCCCACCAACCCCATATTAACCTTAACGCCCCCCCTTGCTTCTTTGCGCCAACAAATATCCCCGCCGGAGGCATTCCGCCCTCGCGCCAGCCCCAGCACCTGCCTATCTTGCGCCGCAAAGGAGACACCCATGACCAACCCGCTGCTGCAAGACTGGACCACGCCCTTCGGTCTGCCGCCCTTCGACACCATCACCGACGCCCATTTCGGCCCCGCGCTGGAGGCCGCCATCGATCTGGCCCGCGCCGGGATGCTGGCCATTGCCGAGACCCCCGAACCGCCCACATTCGCCAATACGATCGAGGCGCTGGAACGCTCCGACCGGCTGCTCGACCGCGTCGCGGGCGTGTTCTTCAACCTCGCTGGAGCGGACGCCAACCCTGCGCGCGAAGCCCTGCAGCGCGACATGGCCCCGAAACTGTCGGCGCTATCCTCGGAAATGACCAATAATCAGGCGCTCTGGGGCCGCATCCGCACCCTGTGGGATGCGCGCGACAGCCTCGGGCTCAGCGATGAACAGGCCCGTGTCCTGATGCTGACGCACCGGTCATTTACCCGCGCGGGGGCCGCGTTGGGGCCCGCCGACCGCGACCGGCTGACCGAAGTGAAAGCCCGGCTCGCGGTTCTGGGCACTACCTTCATGCAAAACCTGCTGGCCGAGGAACGCGGCTGGTTCATGGACCTGGCCGAGGCGGATCTCGAAGGCCTGCCCGATTTCGCCATCGCCGCCGCCCGCGCCGCAGGCCGGGAAAAGGGTGCCGACGGCCCCGTGGTAACGCTGTCGCGCTCGCTCATCGTGCCGTTTCTGCAATTTTCCCCGCGCCGCGATCTGCGCGAAAAGGCGCAAAAGGCCTGGGCCGCGCGCGGGGCCAATGGTGGCGACACCGACAACCGCGCCATTGCGGCGGAAACGCTGGCGCTTCGCGCGGAACGCGCGGCGCTGTTGGGCTATGACAGCTTTGCCGCCTACAAGCTGGAAACCGAGATGGCGGGCAGTCCGGACAATGTGCGCGAGCTGCTGATGCAGGTCTGGGCCCCGGCCCGCGCCCAGGCCGAGGCCGATGCCGCCATCCTGACCACGATGATGCAGGCCGATGGCGTCAACGGCGATCTCGCGCCGTGGGACTGGCGCTATTATTCCGAGAAACGCCGCCGGGCCGAACATGATCTCGATGAGGCGGCGCTGAAGCCCTATTTTCAGCTCGACCGCATGATCGCAGCCGCCTTCGATTGCGCCCATCGCCTCTTTGGGCTGGAATTCACGCCGCTCGATGCCCCGATGTACCAAGCCGATGTGCGCGCCTGGGAGGTCACCCAGAACGGGCGGCACATGGCCGTTTTCCTGGGCGATTACTTCGCGCGGGGCTCGAAACGCTCGGGCGCGTGGTGCTCGGCCATGCGCAGCCAGTCGAAACTGGATGGCGAGACCCGCCCCATCGTGGTCAATGTCTGCAATTTCGCCAAATCCGTCCCGGCGCTTTTGTCCTATGACGACGCCCGGACGCTGTTCCACGAATTTGGCCATGCGCTGCACCAGATGCTGTCGGATGTGACCTATGGCTCGATCTCGGGCACGTCGGTGGCCCGCGATTTCGTGGAATTGCCAAGCCAGCTCTATGAACACTGGCTCGTTCTGCCGCAGGTGCTGGAAAAACACGCGCTTCACGCCGAAACCGGGCAGCCGATGCCGCCTAACCTGCTGAAACGCCTGTTGGCGGCGCAGACCTATGACATGGGGTTCCAGACCGTCGAATATGTCGCCTCGGCGCTGGTCGATCTGGATTTCCACGAAGGTGCCGCCCCGGCCGATCCGATGGCCGCCCAGGCCGCAACACTGGCGCGCATCAAGATGCCTGCCGCCATCGCCATGCGCCATGCAACGCCGCAATTCGCGCATGTCTTTGCCGGTGACGGCTATTCCTCGGGCTATTACAGCTACATGTGGTCCGAGGTGATGGATGCCGATGCGTTTCAGGCCTTTGAGGAAGCGGGCGACCCCTTCGATGCCGAAACCGCGAAACGGTTGGAGGCCTTCATCCTGTCGGCGGGCGGCAGCCAGGAGGCCGATGCGCTCTATACCGCGTTTCGTGGCCGGATGCCGGGGGTCGATGCGCTCTTGAAAGGGCGCGGGCTGGCGGAATAGCTCCTCGGCCCCGCGCAGCCCTCCGCGCCTTGGCGCGGATCAGTCGAAATCGACGCCCGGTTCGACGCCCCAGAGCGTGGTATCGGGCACCCATCCGCTGCGTCCGCCGACCTCCAGCAAGCACCAGTTGTCGGCGCATTCCTCGACAAAGGCGATCACGCCCATTTCGGCCTGCGCACGCACCGGCGCGTCCGGGTCGGGGCGCGCGCGCAATTCCAGCATGTCGACCTCGATGATGGCCGTGCGCACGCCCGACAGCATCGCATAATGCATCCAGCCGCCGGCCCCGTCGCGGTCGATCACGCGGCGCCAATGGCCATATTCGGCGACAATCTGCATCGGCATGTTGCGACGCTGAAACACCCAATCGATGCGGTGACTACGCGATGGCCCGCGGCGGGCGAACGCCTCGGCCGCCTTGATCGACACAAAGCGCGGCAACGGCAGCCCGGTTTCCGGGCCGATGGCCGTATCCGGTGCCGACGCGATCGGCCCCTGTGCCGGTGTGCCCCCCGCGCCGCCCGCGCCCAGCCCGATGGCCAAAGCCAGAACGACGCCCGTCCAAATGCGTTTCATGGTCAAACTTGCCTGCTCATAGGGCCCGGTTTTTGTGGCCTCATTGGTGTTTTTGTCGCTGTTTGCGCGCACTGTCTTGCGCCCCCAACGTGGATAAGAGAGTGTCATGGGAAGGCCCGCAAAGCCAGCAAAGGGATATGTGCCATGCCAGGTCAGAAGCTGAGTGTTGTCGTAACGCGACGGTTGCCGGAAGCCGTCGAAACGCGGATGTCGGAGCTTTTCGATGTCGAACTGCGCGACGCCGATACCCAGATGAGCCGCGAAGAGCTGGTGGCGGCCATGCGCCGGGCCGATATCCTTGTCCCTTGCGTGACCGACACGATTGATGCGGGGCTGTTGGGACAGGCCGGTGAAAAGCTGAAACTGATCGCAAATTATGGTGCGGGCGTCGATCATATCGACGTGCACACCGCCCGCCAGCGCGGCATTCTGGTGGCCAATACGCCCGGAGTCGTGACCGAGGACACCGCCGACATGACACTGGCGCTGATCCTCGCCGTTACCCGCCGCATTCCCGAAGGCCTGGCCACGATGCAGGCGGGCAAATGGGGCGGTTGGGCCCCGACCGCGTTCATGGGTGGGCGCATCGGCGGCAAGCGGCTTGGCATTCTGGGCATGGGCCGGATCGGGCAGGCCGTGGCGCGCCGCGCGGCGGTGTTCGGGATGCAGGTGCATTACCACAACCGCCGCCGCCTGCATGAAGATATCGAGGCCGAGCTT
>CAXBGQ010000248.1:0-4503 GCA_963975135.1 uncultured Nioella sp.
CCGTGCCGCAGATCGATGGGCGGTTTCCGATGCACCTCACAGGCCACGCCGCGTTTCACACGGCGCTTCAGGCCCCGGTGGCCGCCCTTGGCCGGGGCGCTTTGAAGGATGTGCAATACGGTCAGCCCAAGGCCCCGCTGATTGACGGGCGCGGGGCGATCTGGTGGCCGGGCGCGACCGATCCTGGCGCGCTGGCGGCCTATACGCTTGGCCATCAGGTGACCGAACCTTATGATTTCACCGCCGCGATCCGCATGGGCGCGCGCGAATTTGCCCCCGATCTCTTTATCGTCACTGGCCCCGGCGGCACGCTTGGAGGCGCGGTGGCGCAATCGCTGGTGGCGTGTGGCTGGCGCGGGATGGCGTCCAAGGCCGATTTCGAGCGGCTTCAGGCCGAGGCCCCGATGCTGATCTCGATGGGGCGCGCCGATCAGCGGGCGGTGGTGGTCTGAGGCCAGAGGCCCGGAATTTGGGTGCGAAAATGTGATCCGCCCCGGCCGGATATGCGGGCGGCCCGGCATTGCGCGATGGGCGGATATGTTGCAGCATTCGGGCACGGAGCGTCCATCGCGCTTGGCAAATTTCTGGCCTTTGCGCGCGTCACGTTGATATTTTTGGAGTAGGATTTGCCTGGAATGACTTTGCCTTCGCCCTTTGCCGGACCCACATTTGCCCTAGCCATGTCGCTGGCCCTGCCGGCGTTTGCCACCGGCATCGATGCCCCGAGCGCCGAGGTGCTGGCCCAACAAATGGCTGATTTCCAGGCCGAACCGCCGGGGTCGATATTCGCGATGCAGCCCTATCGCGCCGAAGAAACGGTCGCGGGTGCCGATGGCTTGCAGGTGCAGCTGATTTCGATGAACCCCAATATCAACAGCTGGTTCGTTTTGAGGGTGCAGGAGCCAGGCGCGCGGCCTGCCTTTTACCATCTGGAAAACACCGCCCCCGATATCTGGCAGTTCGGGTTGGGCGGCGATGGCGACAGCCCCTATCTGGTGATCGATGGCGATGATGACAGCGAGGAATGCGTGCCCTGGCTTGGCCGCAATTCCGAGCTGGAGGCCGCCGCCGATACCGGTCTGCCCTATGCCGCGATCTGTGACGGGCGGATCTATCTGCGCAACCGCGTGTCAGGCTCGCGCAGCAGCCGCGAGGCGATTGCCGATTTCCTGCGCGAGAACGTGATTTTCGGCGATTCCATCGTCAACCTGATCAAGGGCACGTTTTACGTGGATGCCTTTCTTGAGGATAGCGAAGAGATAGAAGAGGCCGATGCGGGCGCGGTTGTTGCCGCACTTGGCCGGGCCAACCTGTCGCGGTCTCCGGTCATGCGGGCCTCGCCGGGGTTCGACCTCATTGGGGCCGAGGGCGGCATGGAGGCCGGCAGCTGGTATGCGGTTGAGGATGCGCCGGGGATTTATTCATCGGTGATGCAGCCGGGCATGATCAGCGACGAGATCCTGAACCGCCGGGGTGAGGCCAACTGGCTGGACGCGGTTGAACGCAATGCCGATGTCTATCTGGTGGCCTTTGACATGGAAAGTTTCGAGATCGGCTATGAGCTGGGCACCGATCATCCGGCGTTCGGTTGGTCGCCGCGCCCCAGCAGGTCCGGCAATGATTGGTCGATACCGGGCCCTGACGGTTTCAGCAGCCCCGCGCCGCTGGTGATGAACGGCATGCTGAGCCCGGCCTATCTGGACCGGGTCGCGGCCACCTTTACCGGCGGTTTCAAGCGTGAGCACGGCGCGTTTCGCTATGGCGATCTGGCCGGTTACAACAATGGCCACCATTACGGGTTTCTGGTCAATGGCACGCTGCTGAGCCGACTTTGGCCGGGGCTGGCGACGATCTATGTCATGGATGACGGCACCTTTGGCATGACCACCTGGACCGAAGAGATGGAGGCCTTGCTGCCCAATATGCGCTTTGCGCGGCAAAATGGCGTGGCGCTGATCAACCCCGATCCGGAAACCGGCCAAGGCGTGCCGGGCGAACGGGTGACGCAATGGGGAGCGGGCAACTGGTCGGGATCGGCCGAGGCGCAATTGCGTACCTTGCGGGCCGGATCGTGCCTGCGCGAGGTCGAGGGGCGGCAGTTTCTGATCTATGCCTATTTCTCGACCGCGACACCGTCAGGGATGGCCCGAACTTTTCAGGCTTATGGCTGCGATTATGCTATGCTGCTGGACATGAACAGCCAGGAGTTGACCTATATGGCGCTTTATCCGCAGATTGAGGGTGACGACTGGATCGAGGCCCAACACCTTGTGCGCGGCATGGCCGCGGTCGATCAAAGCTCGCGAAGCGGGACCATCCCGCGCTTTGTGGGCTACGCCGATAATCGCGACTTCTTTTATCTTCTGCGCCGCGAGTAACCATCAACCAAGGAGCTAATTCCCATGCGATATCTTGCCTTTGTGTTTGTGACCCTTCTGAGCGGCGTCATGGGCGCCGGGGCGGGGGCGCAGTCGCTGAATGAACGAAACGAGGCGATGTTCCGCCAGATGCAGGAGGTGCGCGGCGTCACAAACGCCGAGATCGCGCGCATCCGTGAGATCTTTTCCGGGTCGTCCTATATCGGACAGGGCAACCCGGCGGTCACGCGCTATCCGATGACGCCCGAAGAGGCCGCCGAGCGCATCGGCGGCAGCGTCGAAGCGGTGCAGCGGAGTTACCGCAATGCCCGGTTTGAGCGGATCTGCGGCGAGCCTTACATGGTGCCGCTATACGACCCCGCGACCGAGCGCCCCGAGGACGCGACCGTTTGTGTCGACATGTTCGAATACCCCAATGTGCCGCTGGCCTATCCGGTGGTCTGGGTGCGTGCCCGCGAGGCGGCGGTGCTCTGCGCGGCCGAAGGCGGGCGCATCGGCGACGCCCATGAATGGGAGGGGGCCGCGGCCGGCGCATTGCTGGAGCCCGACTACCGGTTCGACCTGGGCAGTCAGGGCGCGATGCGCGCCTGGCACAACCAGAACTGGGCCTGGCAGAGCAATCTCTATTCCACCGGCGAATGGCAGGCGGGCATCTGTGCCACCGGCAGCAGCAAGACGCCGGGCTGCAATGGCGGCGACTTTAACGGGTGCGGGTCGAACACCTATCCGGCGGGGTCGTTTCCGCAATGCCGCAGTCCGCTTGGGGTTTATGACATTGACGGCAATGCCGCCGAGCACATGAACCTGCCGCTGAACGAAAGCCAGATGGCAAGTCGCGGTTCGACCACATTGGGCGTGACCGAGATGAAGGGCAGCTGGTTCATCTGGGACACGATCCGGGCGCATCCGAGCTGGGCGCGGTGGCGGGCCCCGTTCTGGCATGGCAGCCGGGTGATGGACCCCGCCAGCCACCGCAATTACCACCTTGGGTTCCGCTGTTTCCGCGATATCGACTGATCCCGGGTGGATGACAGAAAAAGCCCCGCCGGAGTGCAGTCCGGCGGGGCTTTGGTTTCGGGTTGTCTGTTGGGCCTTAGCGCGAGGCCAGCTGGATCGCCGGGCGTCCGATCGGCCCGTCGGTGTTCAGCAGACCGGCATAGGTGGCGTTCATCAGCAGATCCTCAAGATCGAAGGCCTCACCGTTTACAAAGGCGGTGCGGCTGACCAGGCGGATGCCGTGGCTGTAATCGGCATAGGAGGCGGCGTGCACGGTCGAAAGCGGCTGGATCGGCCTTCCGCCCGGGCGCTGCCAGCCATAGATCGCAACACGGCCGGGCACGCGGGCCAACCGGTTGGTCAGCACGACATCCTTCTTTTGCCCCGCAACCAGCATGCCCAAGCGGCCACCGGCATTGAGGCGCTGGCGTTCGACCGTCGCGTTATGGCGCAGGAAATAGTCGGTCGAGGACATCTGCGAGCCCGGTGTCATCGGCGCGGGTGCCAGGCGCAGATCGGCCTGGGCGTAGATTGCGTCGACCATGCGCGTCGTGGGCAGCATCATGTTGAACTGATCGGCGATCTGTCCGGCGGCGGACAGGCCAAGCGGCACGCGGACGAAATCGGCGTCGCTGCCGACGGACAGGTAATCGGGCGTCACGCAGATGGTGATCTGGGCGCTGCGGCCATTGGGCAGGACGCCCGTAAAGCTGACCGGGGCCAGGTCGCGCATGAAGGCGGGAACATTGCCGCGCAGAACCTCACGCGCAACCAGTGCGTCGCGCGAGGTGCCAGAGGCCGAGGCCAGCGTCGAGATGAAAGCAGTGCCGCCGGCTGCATTGCCGGGGCGACGCGGTATTTCGCGCGCCAGACGGCGGGTGCAGGCATTGGCATTGCGGTCAAAGGCAGGGGCGAGGTTGGCGGATGGGGCCGATGGGGCGGCCGGGGCGCGCAGCGCGGCCAATGTTACCTCGGCGTGCGATGACACCTCGGCGGCCGGTTCGGGCGCGTGGTCGGCGGCAAGCTCATGCGGGGTGGCTTCCAGGTTGGCCGGCCGGATGGCGGGGCGCAGGCTGGTGGTCACGATGGTGTCCGAGGCGGGGGCCTCGATTGCATCGGGGGCCTCAGC
>CAXBGQ010000249.1:0-4481 GCA_963975135.1 uncultured Nioella sp.
TGAATGAATTACGCCCGCGCCTGTTGCGGGTCTCGCTGTCCGGGGCCGCAGGCACCAGCGCCGTATTCGGTGATGCGGGCCCCGCCTTGCGCGCAGCCTTGGCCGACGCATTGAGCCTCGCCGATCCCGGCCATAGCTGGCACAGCACCCGCGACGGCATGGCCGAACTGGCCGGATGGCTGACCCTGGTCGCGGGAAGTCTAGGGAAATTGGGCGAAGACCTTGGCCTGCTGGCGCAAAGCGACACCGCAGAGGTGCGGTTTGGAGCCTCCGGGGCCTCCTCGACCATGCCGCAGAAACAGAACCCGGTGGATGCGTCCGTTCTTGTGGCGCTGTCGCGGCATGTCATCGCGCTGAACGGGGCGATGCAGGGGGCAGCGCTGCATCGGCAACAACGCGACGGCGCGGCGTGGTTTACCGAATGGCTCAGCCTGCCTGCGATGATCATGGCCGTGGCCAAGGGGCTGTCTCTGGCCGCCGAGTTGATGGAAACGCTGGAGCCACAAACCGACCGGATGGCGCAGAACCTGGCCGATCCGCTGGACCTGATCCAGGCCGAGGCGCTCAGCTTCGCATTGGCTGCGCATATGCCCCGCCCCGATGCGCAGGCCATCGTCAAAACGCTCTGTCTCGAGGCACTGGAAAGCGGCACGCCGCTAACCGCGCTTTTGGCGCGCGACCATCCGGGGCTGAATTTGCGCCCGGGCGATCCCTTGGGCACCGCCCCGATCGAAGCGCGCGATTTCGCGGCCACCGTGTCCGACCGCCTGCGCGATGCCTGACCGGCTGCCGCTGACCTTCATCATGATCACCATGGCGCTGGATGCGATGGGGATCGGGCTGATCATGCCGGTGATGCCCGACCTGATCCGCGAGGTGCAGGCCGTCTCGCTGTCGGATGCGGCGGTGTGGGGCGGCATCCTTGTCGCCTCTTTCGCGGTGACGCAGTTCCTGTTCAGCCCGACACTTGGCAACCTGTCCGACCGTTACGGGCGCAGGCCGGTCCTGCTTATTTCAATGGCGATGATGGCGGTCGATTACGTGATCATGGCGCTGGCGGGCACCATATGGTGGCTGCTGATCGGACGCCTTCTTGGCGGTGTCACATCGGCCACCCATGCCACCGCCTCTGCCTTTGTCGCCGATATATCTCATCCCGATAAGCGGGCGCAGAATTTCGGCCTGATCTCGGCCGCGTTCGGCATCGGGTTCATCATCGGCCCGGTGATCGGCGGCCTGCTGGCGGGGTTCGGCCCGCGCGCGCCCTTTATTGCCGCCGCCCTCTTTGCCACTGCCAATTTCGCCCTTGGCTATTTCGTCCTGCCTGAATCCCTGCCGCCCGAAAAACGCCGGCCCTTCCTGTGGCGGCGCGCCAACCCCTTGGGCGGGTTCATGCAGATCGGCAAATTGCCAGGCCTGAAATGGATGCTGGTGGCGATGTTTTTCTATTCGGTCTCGGGCTATGTCTATCCCGCGATCTGGGCCTATTACACGCAGGAGGCGTTTGGCTGGGACGCGCGTCTGGTGGGCATGTCGCTGGCGCTTTACGGCACCGGCATGATCATCGTGCAGGGCGGTCTCATTCGCATTGTCATGCCCTGGTTGGGGGAAGCGCGCGCGGTGATATACGGGCTGATCATCGACGTGCTGGCGCTGCTTGCCTTTGGCTTTGCCAGCCAGGGCTGGATGATCTGGGCGCTGACACCTTTTGCCGCCCTCGGCTCCATCGCCACGCCCGCGATCACGGCGCTGATGAGCCGCCGCGCCAGCGAAGACCAGCAGGGCGAATTGCAGGGCGTGCTCGGCTCGATCAACGCGATGTCGATGATCCTGTCACCGCTGATCATGACCCAGACGTTTTTCTGGTTCACCCGCGACGGCACCGGCCTCTACCTGCCCGGCGCGCCTTTCCTTTTATCCATGGTCCTGATGGCCGCAGCCCTGTCGATCTTTTTGGTCACACTGCGCCGACCCGCTTAATCCTCGGCAGCCCCGATGCGGATATGCGCCATGATCTGCCCGTGATCCGAGGCCAGTTTGTTATAGGGCGCTTCGGGGTGCGAGCCATCGGTCAGGTGGTCGTTCAGAACAGAGAAATAGGTCATCTCACCAATCGCACCCGGTGTCTCGGGCAGAAAATGGCGCGACAGATAGATCTGGTCGATGCTTTCAAACCTGCCGCCAAAGGCTGCCGTATAGACCATGTCGCGCAGCGATTTGCGAACAAAGAGCCGCTCGGCGGAATGCAGACGCGCCGCCTCGACATCGGCCAGGATCTGCGTGGCCTCAGCCTTGGTGTAGCGGTCATTGGCCCGGGACGCGTCATGGCGGCGCATCCAGGCGTAGTTCTTGAACGGAACTTCGCCCGCGATGATTTCGGAGGAAACCGAATTCTCGTGATCGTTGAAATCGCCCAACACGATGACGGGGCGGTTCGTGCTCAACTCTTCTATAATATGTTTGCGCAGGATGAACGCCTCGCCCATCCGGCGCAGCGCCGCGCGCAGGCTGCCCATGGCGCGCCCCACGGGGTCGTAATCGGTCAGATTGGCGGCGGGTGCAAAATCGGCTCCTGCCGGGCGATCATACTCCCCCAGCTTCGATTTCAGATGGCAGTTGAACACCGTCACCACCTTGCCGCCCATCTCGACCCTAGCCTTGAGAATGGGGCGCGACAGACGAGCCAGCGTGAAACTGCCCGCGCCCGCGTCGCCGCCAAGCGCCTGAAACGGGATCTCCAGCGCAGGTTCCACCGCCTGAATGACCTCCGGTTCATCGACAAAGCCAAACCGGGACACCAGCGCAAGCCCCGGCCGCCGTTCGCCCGGACCGCCATCATTGAGGTTCGGCGCAAAGGCCAGCGCGGCATCGGCATATCCTTCTACCTTCAGCCGTCTGAAAATAGCCTTGCGGGCATAGCGGTGGCGCGGATCGGGCTGGGCCATATCGTTCAGCTCCCGTCCACGCCGGTCGGCCTCCTCCATCACATCGGCCAGCGCGCTTTCGGTGAATATCTCCTGAAACCCGATCACGTCGGCATCCAGCGTCAATACCTGCTCGGCCAGCCAATCGCGTTTCCAGGCGTATTCCTCATCGGTGAATTTTTCGAACCGGTAATATTCCTGTTCGGCCCCGATCAGGTTCTTGACGTTGAAACTGGCAATTGTGATGTCGGTCATGTCGCGTCTCCAAATTCCGCCAGAACATGGGCAAACAGCGCCGCATCGACATTGCCGCCGGTGGCCACCGCGATGACGGCCGGTCCGTCTACGGCATCCGGCTGGAAAAGTGCCGCCGCCAGTGCCGCCGCGCCGCCCGGCTCCAGCACGATCTTGAGCCGTGAAAATGCCAGCGCCATCGCCCGCAGGCAATCGCGTTCTGTCACCACAATTCCGGGGCCACAGAGCCGGGCCATGATCGGGAAGGTCAGATCGCCGGGTTTCGGTGTGATGATGGCATCGCAGAGCGAGCCCGAGGTCTGCGCGTTTTCCTCGATCCGGCCCGAGATCAGTGACCGGGCGACATCGTCAAACCCGGCAGGCTCCACCGGGCGCGCGCGCAGGCCGGGCGCTTTGGCCTCCAGCGCCAGCGCGACGCCCGAGGTCAGGCCGCCACCGCCGCAACAGATCAGAACGTCGGCATCATCCTCCCCTTCGCCTGCCGCCTGCTCTGCCAATTCCAGCCCGACACTGCCCTGCCCCGCGATCACCAGCGGTTCATCATAGGGCCGGATCAACGTCAGGCCGCGATCGCGGGCCAGCGCTTCACCCAAAGCATCCCGATCCTCGGTCGCGCGGTCATAGGTGATCACCTCGGCCCCAAGCGCGCGGGTATTGGCGATCTTCAGCGCCGGAGCATCGGCGGGCATCAGAATGACGGCGGGCACGCCATGTATCCGGGCCGCCAGCGCCACACCCTGGGCATGATTGCCGGATGAGAACGCGAACACGCCTTTGGCGCGCCTCTCAGGCGGCAGCCCGGACAGGGCCGACCACCCGCCACGAAACTTGAACGATCCGGTGTGTTGCAGCGCCTCCGCTTTGACCAGCACGCGCCGCCCGGCGATCTCATCAAGGAATGGCGACGACAACAGCGGCGTGCGCCTGATATGGCCCTTGAGACGGCGCGCGGCTGCCTCGATCATCTCGATATTGCTCATGGCAAGTTCCTCAGAAACCGCCCGATGGCGGCGATGCTGCCGGGTTCATCCAGAAACGGCACATGGCCCCGGTCGGGGATCTCGGCATAATCCATGTCAGGGCGCAATTCGCGCATCCTTGCCGCTGTCTCTGCCGTCAACAGGTCCGAATTCCCGCCCCGGATCAAGCCAAGCGGCAGGCCTTCCAGCAACGCAAAAAGCGGCCACAGGTCCGGCGGCTCCAACCCCGCCGTTTGCGCCTCGATCGCGTCGCGCAACCGGGGGTCATAGCGCAGATCCAAACGGCCATCGGGTGCCACCGACCAACAGCGACGGGCGAAGT
>CAXBGQ010000250.1:0-4389 GCA_963975135.1 uncultured Nioella sp.
ACAACTGAAATAAAGGCGTTCGGCACCTCGCGCCAGCCTTGTGATCAGGCAGCGATTTGAACGAATAGACGAATACGCCCGCACCAACCGCCAAAATCGCAAGCGTGACGGTCGGAAACACCTTTTCGGACCAGGATGCCAGCGCCGAGGCGGTGGCAAGCCCCACGACCAGCGTGGAAACGGTCAAAAGGATGTCCAGGGGCAGGTTCATTCCAGGTCCGTCGACAGAATCAGGTGCTCGGCGCAGGGTGCGACGCGAATAATGTTCGTGGTGCCCTGCACGTTGAACGGCACGCCGGCGGTGACCACGATCTGATCGGCCGAAGTGGCGATGCCGGTGCTGCGCGCCGCCCGCGCCGCGGAAATAACCGCCATCTTGAAACGCGTCAGTTCACCGGTCAGCGCGCAATTGGTGCCCCAGGTCAGCGACATGCGCCGGGCAACATCGGCCAGCGGCGTCAGCACGATGATCGGCACCCGCGGGCGTTCGCGCGCCACCAGCGACGCGGTGGTGCCCGATTGCGTGAAACAGCAGATCGCCTTGATATCGGTCGATTCGGCGATCTCGCGGGCCGAGGCCACGATGCCATCGGCCACCGAGGAGCGTTGGACCTTGCGGGTGTTTTCCATGATGTCGCGATAGGTCGGGTCGGCCTCGACCTCCAGTGCCACGTTGTTCATCGTCGTGACCGCCTCGATCGGATAACCGCCCGCCGCCGATTCCGCGCTGAGCATGACGGCATCGGCCCCTTCATAGATTGCGGTGGCCACATCCGAAACCTCGGCGCGCGTCGGCACCGGGCTTTCGATCATCGATTCCATCATCTGGGTCGCCACGATCACCGGTTTCGCCGCCGCCCGGCAGCGCCGCACCAGGCGTTTCTGGATCGGCGGCACGTTCTGCACCGGAAGTTCCACGCCCAGATCGCCGCGCGCCACCATGATGCCATCAGAGGCCGCCAGGATTTCCTCGAACGCGGTCACGGCGGCGGGTTTCTCGATCTTCGACAGGATCGCCGCGCGGCCCCGCGCCAGATCGCGCGCCTCGGCTACATCCGCCGCGCGCTGCACGAAACTCAGCGCCAGCCAATCGACGCCCAACCCGCAGACAAATTCCAGATCGGCCCGGTCCTTGTCCGACAGAGCCGCTAGTGGCAGCACCACATCGGGCACGTTCACGCCCTTGCGGTTCGAAATCGCGCCGCCCGCAACCACGCTGCAATCGGCGAATTCCGCGCCGCAGGCTTCTACCCTGAGCTTGATCTTGCCGTCATTGACCAAAAGAGTCGCGCCCGGCTCAAGGGCTGCGAAAATCTCGGGATGGGGCAGGTTCACGCGGGTGGCGTCGCCCTCAGTCGGGTCCAGATCGAACCGGAACGGCGCGCCATCCTTCAAATCATACGGGCCATTGGCAAAGACGCCACAGCGCAGTTTCGGCCCCTGAAGATCGGCCAGGATACAGATCGGTTCGCCCAGATCCTGTTCGATCTGCCGGATAATTGCATGACGGGCGCGAATCTCTTCGTGGTCACCATGGCTCATATTCAGGCGGAACACATTGGCACCGGCCTCGAAAAGCGCCCGGATCATCGCGTAATCATTCGATGCGGGGCCAAGCGTTGCCACGATTTTCACATTGCGTTGACGTCTCATTTCAGGCCCGCTTTCCACATTTATGTTAGCGCTCACATTCGTTTCGACGCCGTTATGTCCGATTTCCCATTACAGGACAACTGGCACTTGGGTGCAAGCTGGCGTATGTGACATTCTGCAATGAGAGACGAAACCCAGAAATTTGCACCTTTCGAGATCGAAGGTCCCGAACGCCCATCGCGATGGCTGTTGACCTGCGATCATGCGTCAAATCGGGTGCCCGAATGCGTGAATGGCGGCGATCTGGGCCTGCCGCCCGCCGATATGGCGCGCCACATCGCCTATGATGTCGGGGCAGCGGGCCTGTCGCGGTTTCTGGCGGCTGAACTGGACGCAGCGCTGATCCTGTCACGGTTTTCGCGGCTGGTGATCGATCCGAACCGGGGCGAACATGATCCGACCGTGTTGATGCGGCTTTATGACGGCTCGATCATCCCGGCCAACCGGGAGGCCGATGACAGTGAAACCGAGCGCCGCCTGGCTGCGTTTCACCGCCCCTATCACGACGCGCTGACCGACCTGGCGGCCACGCGCGACGACCGTGCGCTGTTGGCCGTGCACAGTTTCACGCCGCAATTCAAGGGCCGGGCGATGCGGCCCTGGCATGTCGGCGTGCTCTATGCCGAGGATGACCGGCTGGCCCTGCCGCTGCTGGATCGTTTGCGCGCCGAGGCCGATATTTACGTGGGCGATAATGAGCCCTATTCCGGCCACCTGCCCGGCGACACGATGGACCGCCACGGGGTCGAGATGGGCCGCCCGCATGTGTTGATCGAGCTCAGGAATGACTTGATCGAAACGCCTGAGCAACAGAAACACTGGGCTCTGCGGCTGGCACCGATCCTTGACGGGGCGCTGACGGACGCGCAGATTTAGGCCAAAAGGAGCACTTGTCATGGATGACCAGACCCGCATCGAGATCGAGGCCGCCGCCTTTCGCCGTCTGCAACAACACCTGATGCAGGACCGGCCCGACGTGCAGAATATCGACCTGATGAACCTGGCCGGGTTCTGCCGCAATTGCCTTGCGCGCTGGTATCTGGAAGCCGCCAGCGAACGCGGCGTCGAGATGAGCAAGGATGCAGGCCGCGAAGCGTTTTACGGAATGCCGATGGCCGAGTGGAAGGCGAAGTATCAGACAGATGCGAGTGCCGAGAAACAGGCCGCGTTCAAGGTGGCCTTTGCCGAGAATGTTGAGGGTAAGGGGTAGGTTCCGACGCGCCGGGAAAAAGCGCGCTTTGAAACGCGATTTCGAAATCGCGTTTACGCCCGAAGCCGGGCCAGCGCCTGCCCGTGGGATGGCGCTGCTACGTCTTCTGCAAGCATTTTATACCGCCAAGTTCATCTGATTTCTGAGTGATGTGCCACTCTCTCCAAAGCGCCAGCCCGCCGGAACGGGCAGGCGCTTGCCCGGCGCGTTTCACGCTTGATTCCGGGCCTTACCCTGCCCCATCCGCAAGCCGCAAGAACGCCGGTTTACCCGGTTCACTCAGTTCAGGCACATATTCATATCCGCCGGTGTCGAACTCCAATATCCCCTCCGGGGCGGTTAACCGCCTTGTGATGATAAACCGCGCCATGGCACCGCGCGCCTTTTTGGCGAAGAAGCTGACGATTTTCGGCCCGCCAGGTTTCTCCTCCAGAAATTGCGGCGTGATCACGCGGGGCTTCAGCGCGGCGGGCGCAACGGCGGTGAAATACTCGACCGAGGCGCAGTTGATCAGCGTATCGGTGCCAATTGCCGCGGCCTCAGCATTCAGCGCCTTGGCAATCGCCGTGCCCCAATAATCATAGAGCGAGCCCCCGCGCCGGGTTTTGAGCCGGCTTCCCATTTCCAACCGGTATTCCTGCATCGCATCCAGCGGCCGCAACACCCCGTAAAGCCCTGACAGAATCCGCAGATGAACCTGCGCAAACGCCATTTCATCAGGGTCGAGCGATCCGGCCTCAAGCCCCAGATAAGTATCGCCCGCAAAGGCCAGCGCGGCGGGGCGTTTGTCCTGCCCCGCGCTGAAGCGCTGGAACCGTTCGCGGTTCAGGCGCGCCAGATCTGGGCTGATATCCATCAGCGCCTGCAATTTCCTGCCGCTCAATTGCTTGGCCGTCGTGGCCAGCCGGTCGGCATCGGCCTGAAACATCGGCTCGGTCATTTCGACATCGCGCGGCGACCAATCCAGCCGTTTGGCCGGTGATATTACAATCAGCATCCATCCCCCTCCAACACCTCGAGAAAGGCCGCACCGAACCTTTCAGCCTTCTGGTCGCCCATCCCCGAGATGCGCGCAAGATCGGCCAGCGATCCGGGGCGGCGTTCCGCGATCTGGCGCAGCGTCGCGTGGGTGCAGGAGAGGTATTTCTCGGTCCCCATTGCGCCGCGCGACAGATCGACCTGCACGGCCATCAATTGATCAAACACAGGCCCCGCGTCGCGCCCGGCCAGTTTGCGGCGGGCGGGATGATCGGGCGCGGGCGCGGCCCCGGTGATGACGGACAGGAAATCCGCGCCGTAGCGCTCCAGCTTCATGGCCCCGACGCCGTTCACCCGCGCCATTGCGTCCATATCCCCCGGCCGGGTTTCCGCCATTTCAATCAGGGTCTTGTCGGTGAAGATCATATAGGCGGGCAGGCCTGCCGCCTCGGCCAGCGCCCGGCGTTTGGCCTTGAGCGCCGACAAAAGCGGCGCGTCTTCCTCCGATACCAGCATCTTCACGGCAGGCCGACGCGCCGCTTTTGTCG
>CAXBGQ010000251.1:0-4370 GCA_963975135.1 uncultured Nioella sp.
TGATCTTCTTGACGATCGGCAGGCCAAGCCCGGTGCCCTTGTCGCGCGTCGTCACGTAAGGCTCAAACAGCTGCGCCCGGTTCGGCGGCAACCCGATGCCATTGTCGCTGATGCTGATTTCAACCGTGTCAGGGGTCAACACCATGGCGATGCGCAGCTCCGGCACATGCCCCTCTGGCACGCCTTTTTCCTGCAAGGTTTCAATGGCTTCGCCGCCGTTCTTGATCAGGTTCGTAAAGGCCTGTCCGATCATGGTGGCATCGATATCGGCGGGCACCGGATGCTCGGGAATATCGACGACAAAGCGGGTGCCCGGCTGGCCCGCCTTTTGCAGGATCACGGCATCATGCAGCAGCCGCGCAATATCGTCGGGCTGACGTTCAGGTTCCGGCATGCGGGCGAATTTTGCGAATTCATCGACGATGCGGCGCAGATCATTGGTCTGGCGCACGATCACATCGGTCAATTGACCAAGCTGTTCGGCGTCTCCCGCCGCCAGCAGTTTGCCAAATTTGCGCCGCACCCGTTCGGCGGAAAGCTGAATGGGCGTCAGCGGGTTCTTGATCTCATGCGCAATGCGGCGCGCCACATCGCCCCAGGCGGCCATGCGCTGTGCCGAGACCAGATCGGTCACATCGTCAAAGGCCACGACATACCCTTCCAGCGCGCCGGCCTCATCGCGACGGATCGACATGCGCACCAGCAGGCTTTCCTGGGTGCCGCCGCGGGTGATCTTGGTCTCTTCCTGCAAGACCGCGGCCTTGCGCTCCCTGAGCCGGGCAAAAAGCGGCGCGAATTCCGGCACCGCCACCGCCAGCGTCAGGCCGTGATCGCGCGCCTCGACCAGATCGAGCAGCGCCATCGCAGAGCGGTTCATGAAGTCGACCCGCCCCTGCGCATCCAGCCCGATCACCCCCGAGGTCACCGATGTCAGGACGCTGTCAAACTGGCGGCGCCGGGTTTCGGTCTGGTTATGCTGTTCGACAAGGGCGTCGCGCTGCCCCTTCAATTGCCGGGTCATCTGGTTGAAAAGCCGCCCCAGCATGGCGATTTCATCCTCGCCGGGCTCTTCCGGCACGCGCACATCCAGATCGCCGATCCCCACCCGCTGCGCCGCCCCCGCCAACCGCCCCACCGGCCGTGATAGGCGTTCGGCAAACCACAGCCCCAGCCAGATCGCAGCCAGGATCAGGATCACGGCAAAGCCCAGATAGATCAGCCCGAACTGGAACAGGAACTGGCCGCGTTCGCTCTCAAGCTGGCGATACAGCACCACGGTTTCCTGGGTCTCATCCAGAAGCGTGATGATCTGGCCATCCACCTCGCGGCTGACGTAAAGATAGCGGTCGGCAAAGGCATCCAGACGCAGCAGGGCGCGAAACTCATTGGCGGCGCGGTCTTCGATCAACACCAGCTCTCCGGCCGTGGCGCGGGCAAGATCCGCATCCGAGGGGCGTTCAAAATCAAACAGGTAGCTGCGTTCGCCGCGCGCCCGGATATTGCCGGTGCCGTCGATCACAAAGGCCTCACGCAACCCGCGTTGCACAGCCTGCTGGCCCTGGCTCAACAATTGCCGCAGGTCGCCATCGGCCAGAAACGGCGTGGCGCGCCGGTTGAGGTTAAGAAAACTGCCAAGCGCGCGCGCATCAGATGACAGACCCTCGCGGTGTTCCTCCTCATAGGCATAGGCGGCGTCCAGCGAATGGCCAAGCGCGTTCCGCACCCGGTCGGAAAACCAGCCCTCCAGCCCCATATTCACCGTCACGGTGGCAAAAACGGCGACCAGAATGGTGGGCAAGAGCGCGACCAACGCAAACAGACCGGTCAGGCGCAGGTGCAGCCGCGAGCCCGCCGATCGGGCCCGGCGCGCGGCCACCATCTTGGCCACGCGGTAGAGCACCAGCGCCGCAACGACCAGGATATAGACCATGTCGGCCAGCAGAATCAGGCGCAAGGCAGGTGAGACGGAGGCCGCCGCCAATGGCCCCATGACCAAAAAGGTCGCCACGGCCAGACCCGGCCCCAAAAGGACCAGCCCGAGGGTTCCCATCGTGCGCCATTTCCGGCGCAATCTCAACGACATCAGTCGCATGAGTGGGGAAATTACATCACTCTGCGCAGGGTTATCCACCCTTTGAGCCTCACCATATGGGGCAGAGAACCGCCCGAACCGCCAAACCTGGGCGCAGCGCCCCCGACTGTCACATGGGGGCAACGCACCTGTTGCGGTTTTACATCAATTTGCGGCGGCGTGTCACGCGAATATCCAGCTCGGTCAGCTTCTTGCGCAGCGTATTGCGGTTGATGCCCAGCAATTCGGCGCATTTGGCCTGATTTCCGCCGGTGGCATCCAGCGCGATTTCGATCAGCGGCGTCTCAACCTCGCGCAATATGCGCGGGTAAAGCCCGGGCGGCGGCAGCACGCCGCCATGCAGGTCGAAATAGCGTTTCAGATGGCGCGCCACCGATGCGCTCAGCCCCTCGCCATCGCCATGCGCGGGTCGGGTTGCCGGTTGGTTGCCCAGAACCGCCTCAACTTCCGCAGGGCCGATCACCTCTCCGGCGCTGGTCACAACCAGCCGGCGCAGGGTGTTTTCCAGCTGCCGCACATTGCCGGGCCAGGAATAGGCGCGGATCATGTCAAGGGCTGCATCGGCCAGACGGCGCGGAGCCAGCCCGTCGCGTTCGGCACGGGCCAGGAAATGATCGGCCAACAACGCCACATCCTCGACCCGGTCGCGCAGGGGTGGAACCGCCAGAACGACGCCGCCAAGTCGGTAATAGAGATCCTGGCGAAAGCTGCCCGCCTCCATCCGTTCCGCCAGATCGGCCTGGCTGGTGGACAGAATGCGCGGGCCCTCGGTGCCCAACCCGTCCAGCATCCGCACGACGCGGGCCTGTGCCATGTCGCTGAGATCGCCGGCCTCATCAAACAAGATCGCGCCATCGCGGGCGCGTGCCAACAGTTGCGCCGGGCCATCGGCGGTTTCAAGATCGGCGGCCGAGGCGACCACCAGCGGCAAATTGCGCCGGTCCGAAAAATCATGGATGGCGCGCGCGATCAGGCTTTTTCCGGTGCCGTTTTCACCGGTGATCAACACCGCCAGATCGGTGTTCATGACCCGCGCCACCAAACGGTAGAGCGCCTGCATATTTGCCGCGCGCCCGACCAGCGGCAGCGAATCGTCGGCCACCGGCGCGCGCGCCGGGGCGGCGGGCGCGCGACGCTTGACCGCCAGCGCGCGGGCGGCGCGTTTCATCAGATCGGGCAGGTCGAACGGCTTGGGCAGGTAATCATAGGCCTCTTTTTCAGTGGCCTGAATCGCGGTCACGATGGTGTTTTGCGCCGAAATGATGATTACCGGCAAACCGGGCCGTTCGGCCGTAATTTTCGGCAATGTTTCCAACCCGTTGCCGTCGGGCATTATGACGTCCGAGATGACCAGGTCGCCCTTGCCCTCCTCGACCCAGCGCATCAGCGTGACAAGGCTGGCGGTGGCATGAACCTTGCAGCCCGCCCGCGTCAAGGCTTGGGTCAGAACGGTGCGAATGGTGCGGTCGTCATCTGCGACCAGAACAGTGCCATCCATCTAGCGGTCTCCTTTTTCTGCGACAGGCAGGGACATGCGAAACACGGTGCGCCCCGGCGCGCTGTCAACGGCGATCCAGCCTTCGTGATCGGCGATGATCTTGGACACCAGCGCCAGCCCCAGCCCGGTGCCGTTGTCGCGGCCCGACACGAAGGGTTCAAAGATATTGGCTGCAATATCGGGCGGCAGGCCGGGGCCGTCATCGATGATTTCCACCTGCAACGGCAGGCCTGCCTGGCTGCCATCGCCGCGGCGCAGCTTCAGCCCGGCCTCGTAGAAACTGCGCAGCCGGATGGTGCCGCCCGGCTGACCGGCCTCGGCGGCGTTTTTCAGCAGGTTCAGAACAACCTGCAACAGCTGATCGGGATCGGCCAGGGTCAGGGGCAGCGACGGGTCGTAATCCTCGCTGATGCGCATATGTGCCGCAAACCCCACCGCCGCCGACCGCCGGGCGCGGTCCAGCACGTCATGCAGGTTGACGGCAACGCGCGCGGGCGGCGAGACATTGCCAAAGGCCTCGACCTGATCCAGCAGCTTCACGATGCGCCGCGATTCCTCGACGATCAACGCAGCCAGATCCAGATCCTCACCCGCCAGCGACATCGAAATCAGCTGTGCCGCGCCGGTGATGCCCGCCAGCGGGTTCTTGATCTCATGGGCCAGCATCTCGGCCATGCCAATCGCCGATTTGGCGGCGGTTTTCGACGGTTGGCCGCGATCGAGCCGCCCCGCCAGCGTCCGTGTCTCGATCAACACCAGCACATGATCGGATTCAGACAG
>CAXBGQ010000252.1:0-4291 GCA_963975135.1 uncultured Nioella sp.
GCATGGCCCGGCCCTGTTTGGTGTATTGCGCGAATGCCACCAGCCCGGCCACCAGAACCGCCGCCACGATGGTGGCCACGATATCCAGATTGTCGATGAAGAACCCGTAGCCGAACCAGTTGAACGTCGCCAGGTCAATGGCATCGTTGATACCCTGCGGCAGGCCGACATCCAGCGTGCGGATCTCGGAGCCCCACATCAGATCGCTGACACCTTCCAGCAGATAGGCCAGCCCGATAGTGGCCATAAAGAGGATGATCGGGTCCTGCCCCACCAGATGCTTGAAGATCACCTTCTGCACCAGCCAGGCAAACCCCATCATCACCACCACCGTCAGTGCAATCGCCAACAGCGCCGGCACCTGCCAGCCGAACTCATGCAGCTCGGTGCCAAAGATGGTGTTGATCAGATGCTGGAACGGCACCCGGCCTTCCTGAATGCCCACCAGCGTCATGGCCGCAAAGAGCGCCATCACACCCTGGGCGTAGTTGAAGATGCCGGAAGCCTTGTAGATCAGCACAAAGCCAAGCGCGACAAGGGAATACATCACCCCGGTCATCAGGCCATTCAGCGTGACCTCCATTGCAAAGACGAGTTGTTCAGGCATCGGGGCCTCCACTTGCCACAGGGCGGTTCAATTTCAGGGCCGGCTCAGTCATGGCTTACCCCCAGATAGGCGTCGATCACTTCCTGGTTGCTGCGCACCTCATCGGGCGTGCCGTCGCCGATCTTCTTGCCGTAATCCATCACCACCACGCGGTCGGAAAGGTCCATGACCACGCCCATATCGTGCTCGATCAACGCAATCGTGGTGCCAAATTCATCGTTCACATCGAGGATAAAGCGGCTCATGTCCTCTTTTTCCTCCACGTTCATCCCCGCCATCGGCTCATCCAACAGCAAGAGCTTCGGCTCCGCCACCAATGCGCGCGCCAGCTCGACCCGCTTTTTCAACCCGTAGGGCAGACGCCCGACCGGCGTTTTGCGAATCGCCTGAATCTCAAGAAAATCAATGATTTCCTCGGCCTTGGCGCGATGTTCGACCTCTTCACGCTGCGCCTTGCCCCACCAGATCGCCTGATCGAGAAAACTCGATGACATGTGGTTGAGCCGCCCGGTCATGATGTTGTCCAGCACGCTCATGCCGTCAAAGAGGGCGATATTCTGAAAGGTCCGCGCAATGCCCTGGCGCGCGACCTGATAGGGCCGCATCGACGGGCGCCGGGCCCCGTGATACCAGACCTCGCCTTCCTGCGGATGATAAAAGCCCGAGATCACGTTCAGCATCGAGGATTTGCCGGCCCCGTTGGGTCCGATGATGGCGCGGATCTCGCCCTCGCGGATGTCGAACGAAATATCCTTGATCGCCACCACCCCGCCAAAGCGCAGGGTGATGTTGCGCATCTCCATCATCACGTCACCGATGGTCCGGCCATCCTCGGTCACATAGGGTTCCACTTTCATCTGGTTCATTCCGCAGCCACCCTTGTATGCGCCGTATCCATCACCACCGCCGCGTCGCGGATCTGCAATGTGGCCGTCATTTTGCCTTTGCGACCATCCTCATAGGTCACCTCGGTCTCGGTATAGATCTCGTCCGACCCATCGTAGAGCGCGCCAATCAGATCGCTGAATTTCTCCTCGACGATCTTGCGGCGCACCTTGCGGGTTCGCGTCATCTCACCGTCATCGGCATCCAGCTCCTTATGCAGGATCAGGAACCGGTGGATCTGACAGCCCGACAGCATCGGGTCATTCGCGACCGATTTGTTCACCGCCTCGACATGGGCCTGGATCGTGTCCAGCACGCGCGGATGCCCGGCCAGTTCCTGATAGGAGGCATAAGCGATATTGTTGCGCTCGGCCCAGTTGCCCACCGCCGTAAGGTCGATATTGACGAACGCCGTGCACCGGTTGCGACCATTGCCGAACACCACCGCCTCCAGAATATCGGGGTAGAATTTCAGCTTGTTTTCAACGTATTTCGGCGCAAAGAGGCTGCCATCGGCCATCTGGCCCACATCCTTGGCGCGGTCGATGATGCGCAAATGTCCGGTGCCCTCCTCGAAAAACCCGGCATCGCCCGTGGCCACCCATCCTTCGGGGTCCTTGGTGTCGGCGGTCGATTCGGGGTTCTTGTAATATTCGACGAATGTGCCGGGCGAGCGATAGAAGATCTCGCCATTGTCGTGGATCTTGATCTCGACGCCGGGGCTTGGCACGCCCACGGTATCGGCGCGCACTTCGCCATCGGGCTGCGCGGTGATGAACACGGTCGCCTCGGTCTGACCGTAAAGCTGCTTCAGGTTGATCCCCAGCGAGCGGTAGAAGTCAAAAATCTCCGGCCCGATCGCCTCACCGGCGGTATAGCCCACGCGCACGCGGCTGAACCCCAGCGTGTTCTTCAGCGGCCCGTAAATCAGCTTGTCACCGATCCAGTATTTCAGCCTGTCAATGGCGCTGACCGGCTTGCCATCCAGAATATCGGGGCCGACGCGCTTGGCATGGGCCATGTAATTGTCGAACATCCGTTTCTTGAACTTGCCGCTATCCTCCATGCGGATCATCACATTGGTCAGCTGCGTCTCAAACACCCGCGGCGGGGCGAAATAATAGGTTGGCCCGATCTCGCGCAGGTCGGTCATCATCGTGTCGGCGCTTTCGGGGCAGTTCACGCAGAACCCGGTCCAGTACGCCTGCCCGATGGAAAAGATGAAATCGCCAACCCAGGCCATCGGCAGATAGGCCAGGATCTCGTCATTGGAGCGCAGATCGTCGAATTCGGAGGAATTTTTCGCCGTTTCGATCACGTTGCGGTTGGACAGAACCACGCCCTTGGGCTTGCCGGTGGTGCCCGAGGTATAGAGCATCACGCAGGTATCGTCGTATTTCAGGCTGGCTTCACGCGCGGCCAGTTCTTTTTCAAACCGGTCATGCGCGGCGCGCCCCTCGGCCTGCACATCCGCCATCGCGTGCATCTTGGAGTGGTCGTATTTGCGCAATCCGCGCGCATCGAGATAGAGGATATGCTCGATCTGGTGCACGGTCTCCTGCACTTCGATCACCTTGTCGACCTGTTCCTGATCGCCGCAAACGGCAAAACGGGCACCGGAATGCTCCAGCACATAGGCCATCTCTTCGGTCACGGCATCCTGATAGAGCGGCACCGGCACCGCCCCGATTTTCATCGCCGCGACCATCGACCAATACAGGGCCGGGCGGTTGCGCCCGATAACGGCGATATGCTCACCCTTTTCGGCCCCCAGCGCCAAAAGACCGATGGCAATCGCCTCGATCTCTTCGGCGGCCTCGGCCCAGCTCCAGCTCTGCCAGATGCCGAACTCTTTTTCCCGATAGGCGGCTTTGCTGCCAAACTGTGCCGCGTTCCGGGCCAACAAGGCCGGAACGGTTTTCGGCGCGGCCGAGCCTGCGACGATCTGAGCCAAATCTTTTCCTCCCATCGCCGGCCCCCATGCCGACGTTTCGTGCCACGGGCACCACAAGGCGCGCGGCGGCACCCATCTCCCGGACTTTGTCAGCAGTGGCGGTGAATTTTTGCCTGACTTTTTCCCAATCCTAACGAATTGTAACAAGATGCCCATGGGGCTTGGCGGCGGCGCGCGGCAGGGTGTAGCCCCGTGAGGGTGAAAGGAGCACGCGATGGCCCGATCCGACACCACGATGAAAATGACCCAGGCCGGGCTGAACCTCATTCAGCAGGCGCTGTCGATCTATGACAGCGATCTGCGGCTGGCCGTCTGCAACCGCCCGTTCCAGACCATGTTCGGCCTGCCGCGGGATCTGGTCACCCCCGGTGCCCTGTTCGAAGATACCATCCGGTATCTGGTGACCTCGGGCGAATATGGCGAGGTCGCCGATATCGAGGATTTCGTGCAGACCCGCGTCGATCAGGCCCGCGCGTTTCAGCCCCATTACATGGAGCGCCCGCGATCCAACGGGCGCACCATCAGCGTCGAGGGCAGCCCCCTGCCGGGTGGCGGCTGGGTCACCGTCTATACCGACATTACCGCGATCAAGACCCAGGAGGGCCTGCTCAGGGCCCGCTCCGAGGAACTGTCCGATCAGGTCCTGACCCATGCCGAGGAACTGTCCCAGACCAACCGGCAACTAGCCGCCACCATCGCCCAGCTGGAAGAGGCCAAGCGCGGGTTGGCCGAGATGGAGGCCCGCACCCGCCTGACCACCGAAATGATGCCGGCCCATATCGCCCATGTCGATACCGACCAGATCTACACCTTTACCAACCGGCGCCTGTCGACCGTGCTGCCGG
>CAXBGQ010000253.1:0-4278 GCA_963975135.1 uncultured Nioella sp.
ATGATCTTGGCCACGATCTCGGGCGTGATCGGCTCGATATAGGTGGCGTCGGCCAGGCCCGGATCGGTCATGATGGTGGCGGGGTTGGAATTGACCAGGATGACCCGGTAGCCTTCCTCGCGCAGCGCCTTGCAGGCCTGGGCCCCGGAATAGTCGAACTCGCAGGCCTGTCCGATGACGATGGGGCCCGCGCCGATAATCATGATGGATTGGATATCGGTTCTTTTCGGCATCAAGGCATCCCCGGCAGCAGTCAGGTGGACGCGGCGGAAGGGTTGCCCCCGGCGCGCAAATTCTTCTGCGTTTTAGGGATTACGGGGGGCGGCGCAAGGGGGGGCGGGCAGGAAATTGGCCCGCGTCGCGCATCCGTGTCTGTCGGCAGGGGGTGAAACAGGCTACAGACCGGCTAATGGAATCAGCGGGTCAGGGCCTGTCACCCAATGCGCATTACGTTTGATCAGGGGCCGGATGGCGCGCGTGCCGGGTTCGAGGGCCCGCGCGCGATGATCGTGGCGCGTGACGTGGCAGGGGTGGCAAATGCACTGGAGGCGCTGGATGCGGCGCGCGCCGAGGGATATTGGCTGGCGGGCTATGCGAGCTATGAGCTGGGTTATGCGCTTGAGCCACGGCTGGCCCCCCTGATGCCCGCGAACCGGCGTTTGCCCTTGATCTCGTTCGGGGTTTTCGACGCGCCGGTGGTGGCGGGGCCGACGCCATCCACGTCACTGCGGCCTGAAAACATTGCCGCAAGATGGACACCGCGCCGCTACGCCGAAGCCTTTGCCGCTCTGCACGACCTGATCGGGGCGGGCGATCTCTATCAGGCCAATCTGACCTTTCCGATGGATCTGGACCTGCCCTCAGCCAGTGCCGCCGCGCTTTATCAGGCCCTGATGGTGCATCAGCCGGTCAACCATGGCGTGTTGATCGAGCAGACCGACGGCCCCGATATCCTGTCGCGCAGCCCTGAGCTTTTTTTCCGCACCGACGCGGACGGGCGCATCCAGACCCGGCCGATGAAGGGTACGGCCCCGCGATCCGACGATCCGGTGGCCGATGCGCGGGCACGCGACGCGCTGGCGGCGGATGAAAAGAATCAGGCCGAAAACCTGATGATCGTGGATCTTTTGCGCAATGACATTTCCCGCGTCTGCCAGCCCGGATCGGTGCGGGTGCCAGAGCTCTTCAAGATCGAAACCTATGCCACGGTGCATCAGATGGTGTCGCAGATTGAGGGGATGCTCGCGCCCGGCGTCACCTTGTCGGAAATTCTGCGCGCGCTTTTCCCCTGCGGGTCGGTGACCGGCGCGCCCAAGCTGCGCGCCATGCAGGTGATCGCCGATCTGGAACCCTGGCCGCGCGAGATTTATTGCGGATCGATCGGCTGGGCGGCCCCCGACGGGCGGGCCTCGTTCAACGTTGCTATCCGCACGATTTTGCGCGAGAAATCAGGACGTAGTGTTGTAAATGTCGGGGGTGGCGTGGTCTGGGACAGCACCGCCCCGTCTGAGTATGAGGAGGCGTTGTGGAAAGCCCGTTTTCTGACCCGATTCCACCCGGAACCCGCCTGATCGAGACCTTTGGCTGGTGGCCTGGGCGCGGAATTGCCCGGCTTGAGGCGCATCTGGCGCGGCTTTCGACCTCGGCCAAGGCGTTTGGCTACCCGGTCGATCACGCCCGCATCGCGGCGCTGATTGCCAGCCTGTCGGGCGCGCGGCCGTTGCGGTGCCGGTTAACGCTGGGCCGCGACGGGGTTGCCGATTTGACCTGGTCCTACCTGCCCGACGCGCCGGATCGTCCGTGGCGGGTGGGCCTTGCCGGGCAGCGCCTGGCGGCCAACGATGTCTGGCTGCGCCACAAGACGACCGAGCGCCGCCTTTATGACCGTGCCCGCAATCATCTGCCCGATGGCATCGATGAGCTCTTGTTTCTCAATGAGCGCGATGAAGTTTGCGAAGGCACCATCAGCAACCTCTTTGTCACGCGCCCGGATGGGCGACGGGTGACACCGCCGCTCAGTTCCGGATGCCTGCCGGGCATCCTGCGGGCCGAATTGCTGGCCAGTGGCGCCGTGTGCGAGGCGGTGGTGACACCCGAGATGCTGGAAACCGCAGCCGCGCTGCATCTGGGCAATGCGCTGCGCGGCGAAATCCCTGCTGTGTTGGCGCATGCGGTGGGCGGTTATTCCTCGATATAGGCGCGGGTCAACGGCACCGCCTCCTGATTGCGGGCCAGTTGCACCTGAAACACGCATTGGCGGCCATGGCGAAAGGTCATTTCGCTGGCGGCGAGATAATAGCGCCACATGCGCACGAACCGGTCGTCATACAGCGCCGCGGCCGCGTCTGATTGGGCCTCGAACCGGGTCAGCCAATGTTTCAGCGTTTCTGCGTAATGCAACCGCCAGACCTCGATATCTGTCTGGTAAAGTCCTGATTTTTCAACGGCTTCGAGCATTTCGGACAGGGCCGGCACATAGCCGCCGGGAAAGATGTATTTGGTGATCCAGGGGCTTGTCGTCCCGGGCGGCGCGACGCGTCCGATGGTATGGATCAACGCCACGCCGGTATCGGTCAGCCGGTCGCGCACAGTGTCGAAATATTCGCGGTAATGCGGCACGCCGACATGTTCGAACATCCCCACCGAGACGATGCGATCGAACTGTCCGGTCACGGCGCGGTAATCCCTCAGCTCGAAGCGAACCTTGTCGGAAAGCCCCTCGGCGCGCGCCCGTTCGGTGGCCCAGGCATGTTGTTCGGTCGAGAGCGTCACCCCCAGAACCTCAACCCCGTAATCGCGCGCCAGGCTCAGCGCCAGCCCACCCCAGCCACAGCCGATCTCGAACACACGCATGCCCGGTTCGAGACAAAGCTTTTTGGCGATATGCGCCTTTTTCGCGGTTTGCGCGTCCTCAAGGCTGAGATCCGGATGGGTGAAATAGGCACAAGAATATTGCCGGTCCTCATCCAGAAAGAGATCATAGAGCCGCGCCGACAGGTCATAGTGATGCGCCACGTTTTCGCGCGCCCGATGGGCCGGGTTCCATTGATCGAACCGGCGCCGGGCCTTGCGTACATGATGCGCTGACCGGCGCCACCACAAATGATCTGACCGGTCCGCATTCATCGCCAGAAAGGCAAAAAACCCGCGCAGGTCGTCGCCCGCGAGCGTCAGATCGCCGTTCATATAGCCCTCGCCCACCGCCATGTCGGTGGTCAACACCAGTTTGCGCGGCAGATCGGAGGTGTGAAACTGCATCGCCACTTCCGGCCCCGGTGCGCCCGCATAGCTGCGTGTTTGACCATCGGCCAAGGTTACATCAAGCCGCCCCACGCTGACAAAGCCGCGCATCATGTGATCAAAAAGACGGTCCCACATTGCCCCGAATCCTTTCTATCCCTCTGCGTCCTCAGGTCTTTTTAGCAGTGTAGAGTGCCAATTCGGGCGGTAATTTCAAGCACCAGCTGCCGCCCCGGGCGCAATGGGCCGTCCGCACCCGTCTGATGCCTTGACTTCCCGGCCCCGAAAAGGTGTATCGGCGCGGTGATATTCCAACCCCCGAAGGGACCGCCCCATGCATGCCTATCGCAGCCAGACTTGCGCCGAATTGACCAGGGACAATGTCGGAGAAACCGTGCGCCTGTCGGGATGGGTGCACCGGGTGCGCGACCACGGCGGCGTGTTGTTCATCGATCTGCGCGACCATTACGGCATCACGCAAGTCATCGCCGATGCCGACAGCCCGGTCTTTGCCGATCTGGAAAAGGTGCGGTCGGAATGGTGCATCCGCATCGACGGCACGGTTCTGGCGCGCGATGGCAGCCTGGTAAATCCCACCCTGCCCACAGGTGAGGTTGAGGTGTTCGCGCGCGATCTGGAGGTGCTGGGGGCTGCACAGGAATTGCCGCTGATGGTGTTCGGCGATCAGGAATACCCCGAAGAGACCCGCCTGCGGTATCGTTTCCTCGATCTGCGCCGGGAAAAGATGCAGGCCAATATGAAGCTGCGCTCGGACGTCGTGCGTTCGATCCGGCAACGCATGTGGGACAAGGATTTCAACGAGTTCCAAACCCCCATCATCACCGCCTCCAGCCCCGAGGGCGCGCGCGATTTCCTGGTGCCGAGCCGGTTGCATCCGGGCCGGTTCTACGCCCTGCCGCAGGCCCCGCAGCAATTCAAGCAGCTCTTGATGGTGTCGGGCTTTGACAAATATTTCCAGATCGCGCCCTGTTTTCGCGATGAAGACCCGCGCGCCGACCGCAGCCCGACCGATTTCTA
>CAXBGQ010000254.1:0-4260 GCA_963975135.1 uncultured Nioella sp.
GCTCCAGACCACGGGCGGCAACCAGGGGCAAAGCCAGCCGCCCAGGTAAAATGTCACCGTGGCACCCGCCATCACCAGGATGATGAAAAGCCGCGCCAGCCGCAGCACCGCCAGCCGCGCACCGGTATATTCAGCCTCAAAGCCACCCGCCAGATCGCCCGCGCCGGTGGGCAGGTCAAGCGGCGGCAGCCAGGCCAGCCCCATCGCGGCCACGACAAAAAGGGCGAAACCGATGGGCTGATAGGCGATATTCCACAGCGCCGCCTGCGATTGTACGATGTCAACGGTCGACAGCGATTCCGCCCGCATCGCCACGGCGGTGATCGGCATCACGATCAACATGGCATAGGCGATGAATTGCCCCAGAAACCGCCAGCCGCCGATCATCGCAAAGGCCCCGTTCGGCCCCCAACCGGCCATGATCAGCGCCACCAGCACATAGGCAAGTGCCGCGTTCAAAAAGAGCGCGCCCGTGGCCAGATCGGTGATGATCACCCCCGGTGCCAGCGGGATCACCGCCGCCGCCAGCAGCCCGACCACCAACAGCAACACCGGCGCGGTTTCGAAAAACAACCGGTCGGGCGTGCGCGCCAGCACGCTTTCACGTCCCAAAAGCGCCACCGCCGCAATCGCGGGGCGGGTCAGGCTGAACCGGCCATGGATCAGCCAGCTTTCCAGCACGGCGATGAAATACGCACCGGCGGCCAGCGATAAAAGCACGATGGCAATGGTCATGGCGCGATCTCCCACGGATCAAGGTCAAACGAGCCAATCGTGGTTAACGCATCGGCCAGCTCGCTCTGGGCGGTCACACGCTCGATCAAAGCGGATTGCGCCGCGAAGGGGGTCGTGATCTGAGCCGCTGTCACCCGCCCGGCCTCCAGCGTCAGGTGCAGCGTGGCCGCACCGCGCGGTGTTTCAACCGCGGCCATGCCATGGCCCGACGCTGTGCCGATTGGGCCCGGCTCGGGCATCTCAATGGCCCCGGCGCGGATGATCAGATCGAGGCTTTGGGTAATCTCGTCCAGACGTTGATGCAACCGCGCCAGGGCATCGCCCGCGGTTTGCGTCACGACGTGAAAGCCAAGCGTTTCATAGACCGGATCGCGGCTGCGTGTATCGGTGGTGATCCCTGCGGCGCGGGCAACCGGCCCGGTCGTCGACACATCGCCCCTCAGCCTGCCGATCCGGATCAGCTTGGCACGCATGAGCGGCACAGCCCGGATCCTGCGCAAGAGCGCCTGGATGGCCCCGGCACCTTCCGCCATCCCGGTCATATCGGCGTGGCGCACGGTCCTTTGCAACGCCGCCGCGCGCCGTTCCAGCCCGGTTATTCCAACCTGGCCCGCGAATCCGGCAAGCCAGGTCAGGTGGCTGGCGATGCGTTCCCTCTCAACCGCGGCGGCGCGTGCGGATGCACGCGCGATCGGCAGGTCCTGCCCAGTGGCGGCGTCGAGCGCCAGACAGACCAGCGCCCGCATCGCAACCGGAGCCAGCGGTGTGCGCGCCGCCAGCCGATCCGCAAGCCCCTGTGCGTCGAGATCATCGCCAAGCGCTGATCCCGCCAGACCTTGTGCCTTTGCCGCGACAACGGTATCGCCGTCCAGCGTCAATATCAGCCCCAACCCCCCGGGCAGGCCGGGAAAGAACGGGCCAAAGGGGGCTGTGATCCACTCCATTTTCAGCCCGTCGGGGCTGGCGGGCAGGTCGCGGGTCAAATCGACCATCGACATGAAATTTGGCTCAATCCCGTCGATCTGGGCGGCAGTATGGCTGCCATGCCCGCCATGGCCCGCGTGCCCACCATGGCCGGCATGCGGGTCGTGATCGGGGGCGGTGCCTGTGTCGACGGTCACCAGATGCATACCGCATTTCGGGCAGGAACCGGGCTGGTCGCTGATCACTTCAGGGTGCATCGGACAGGTGAATTGCACGGGTGTCGCATCAGCTTCGTGGCCGCCGTGCCCACCATGGCCGTGATGTCCCGCATGCGGATCGTGATCGGGGGCGATGCGCGTGTCGACGGGCACCAGATGCATACCGCATTTCGGGCAGGAGCCGGGCTGGTCGCTGACCACTTCAGGATGCATCGTACAGGTGAATTGCACGGGTGTCGCATCAGCTTCGTGGCCGCCGTGCCCACCATGGCCGTGATGTCCCGCATGCGGATCGTGATCGGGGGCGATGCGCGTGTCGACGGGCACCAGATGCATACCGCATTTCGGGCATGAGCCGGGCTGGTCGCTGATCACTTCAGGGTGCATCGGACAGGTGAATTGCGCGGGGGTGGCATCAGCCTCGTGGCCGCCGTGCTCACCATGGCCCGCGTGCCCACCATGGCCGGCATGTCCCGCATGCGGATCGTGATCGGGGGCGGTGCGCGTGTCGACGGGCACCAGATGCATTCCGCATTTCGGGCAGGAGCCGGGCTGGTCACTGATCACTTCGGGATGCATCGGGCAGGTGTATTGGTCCGAAGAGGTGGCATGCGCGCTGTGGTCATGTGCGTGGACGGGTGTCGGGCCGTGATCCGGGACGCCACCATGATCCGTCGCCTTATGGCCGCCATCTCCGCTCGCGGCCGTTTCCCGCTCGATCAGGGTCATGCCGCATTTCGGGCAGGAGCCGGGTTGATCGCTGACCACTTCGGGGTGCATCGGACAGGTATATTCGATGCGCGTGCCAAGGGCCGGGGCATCGAAATCGGAAATCTCGGCGGCAAAGGCACCCTCGGCGATAATGCGGCGCAGTTCGGTCAGGCCGGCGTTGAGACCGGATTGCGACAGCGCGCCGGTGGCATTCGCGCCAGGAAGCGGCGAGATATCTCCGCCCCCGAGCGCCAGAATGCTGCGCGGTCGGGGCATCTGGGCGTAGGCGACCGTAGCAGCATCGACCAGCCCCGGCGGCAACGGCCCGGCAATGAGCAGCAGATTGGCATGGCGCGGCGTGGTCGCCAGATGCAGGCCCGCGCCCGCGAAATCCAGCCCCGCCGCGCGCGCCACATCTACCCCCGGCACCACGAAAGCGCACAGATCGCGCGCCATCGCGCCCGCCACCAGCCGGCGCAGCCCGTTCATCACACCCTGGCGCGCGCCCTGCATCATTGCCGCCGCAAAGCCCCCTGGCTCCAGCCATAGAGCAGACCAAGAAAGAGGATGGCCAGAAACACCCCCATATCGAGCAGAGCAATCAGCCCCTCTTCGCGGTAAACCACCGACCAGGGATACATAAAGGCCATCTCCATATCGAAGGCCAGAAACAACAGCGCGTAGCCGTAATATTTGGCGTGATAGCGCACCCAGACCGGATCGCGCGACAGGGTTCCGGCGGTGGCGGGCACATCCTTGCCCGGCTCAGACCCGGACCGCCCGATGGCGCGCGCCAGGGCATAAAGGCTGAGCACGAAACCGAGCGCCCCCAGAGTCAGCCCGAATAGCGTGGCATATTGGGCGAGCTCACTCATTCCCGAACCGATCCTTGTTACAAGATATGGCACCGCATATCCGGACGCATATCTGCACAGTAGGGCGCGGATTCAAGAAACTCCAGTGCAGATCGTGACAGGGAATTTCGAGGGCGGGCCCGGCGGGCTGTTGCCGCGTCCAAAGGTGCCGGTGCAGCTCGCAAAAAGCGTGGACATGCCGCGCAGGCGCTTGCGCGGCGCAATGTAACCGCTTACGAAATGGGTGAACCACATCTTCACGACCACACCGCGATGCGCCTTTCGGGCCTGATCACTCACGCTCAGAACTGGCGCGCCACCCCTTCAGGAAAGGAGGCACCGCCGCTCATGTCTATTCACAGCAAGATCGTTGACGATCTGGTCGCCAATGATATCGGATTTGTCACCACCGTCCCCTGCAAGCAGCTGGCCGGGGTCATCGAAGAGGTCGAGGCGCGCCCCGAAATCCACCACGTTCCCGCCAACAAGGAAGATGAGGGGATGGGCCTGTGTGCCGGGGCCTTCATGGGCGGCAAACGGCCTGCGATCATCATGCAGAACACCGCCATTGGGGTGACCATCAACACGCTGGTGACGCTGACGCAATTCTACCGGATGCCGCTGCCGATGCTGATCTCGTATCGCGGCGAATTGCGTGAGCCGGTGGCCTGCCAGGCGGAAATGGCGGTCCATACCAAGGCGCTGCTCAATCAGCTGCATATCCCGACCTATCATTTTCACCACGAGGCCGATGCAGATGAGCTGGACGCGATCCTGAAATACACCTTCATGTGCTCGAAACCCGTGGCGATCCTGAC
>CAXBGQ010000255.1:0-4249 GCA_963975135.1 uncultured Nioella sp.
GAACCCCTCTTTCCAGGTTGAAAACCTGGCGTCCTAACCGATAGACGAACGGGCCTTGCTTGGCGTGAGGCGGGTTCTAGGAAAAGCAGGGCCCATGCGCAAGGGGAATCTGTGGCCCGCCCAAGGAAAAGTTTGTGCCCCGATGCGCCGACGCGGCCTACTCTGCCCGCGCCGCATCCTCCAGCCGCAACTGCACGCTCTGACGCCCGTTCCAGTGATTAACCTCGATCCGGCCTGCAAGGTGGATGGGCCGGCCGGCATGGGTTTCGATCAGGTCGGCCAGTCCGTTGGCGCGCGCCCCAAAGGCGATGGCGTCGAGCACCACCGGCCCACCATCGCCAAAGCTGAATTTCAGGTGGCCATCGCCGACCGGTTTGGTGAAGCGGATGTTCTGCGACGGGAACACGAACCGCGGCGCGGGCGCACCGGCCCCAAACGGGCCCGCACCCTCCAGCGCCTCGATCAGCTCAACCGTCGCCCCGCCCGGCATCAAAGGGGCGTCGATGCGCAGATCGGCGGGGCCAGCATCTCCCGCGCCCTGACGTGCCAGCAGGTCCGACAGCCGCGCCATCGCAGGCTCGAGCTGTGCGCGGGTCAGGCTGAGGCCCGCCGCCATCCGGTGCCCGCCGCCCTTGGTAATCAGCCCCTCTGCGGCCAATTTCTGGATCGACGCGCCCAGATCGACGCCCGCAATGGACCGGCCCGAGCCTTTGCCCTCATCGCCGTCAAAGCCAATCACTACGGCAGGGCGATGGGTGCTTTCCTTCATCCGGGACGCCACGATGCCGACAACGCCGGGGTGCCAGCCATCGGCGGCGGCCCAGACCAGCGGCGCGTCCAGCCCGCGCGCCTCGGCTTGCACCAGGGCTGCATCACGCACGGCGGCCTCGATCTCGCGCCGGTCGGTGTTGAGATCATCGAGCCGTTTGGCCATCTGCGCGGCGGTGGCGGGATCGTCGGTTGCCAAGAGGCGCGCGCCAAGGTCGGCCTCGCCGATGCGCCCGCCCGCGTTGACACGGGGACCAAGGACAAAGCCCAGGTGGTAGCTGCTCGGCGGGCGGTCCAGGCGTGCAATATCGCCAAGTGCCACCAGACCGGGCCGGGCGCGGCGCGCCATCACCACCAGCCCCTGGCGCACGAAGGCACGGTTGACGCCGGTCAGCTGCGCCACATCGGCCACGGTCGCCAGCGCGACCAGATCCAGCATCGCCATCAGATCGGGGCCCTTATGCGCATCGCTGCGCAACTGGCGGTTGGCCTCGACCAGCATCAAAAACACCACGCCAGCAGCGCAGAGGTGACCCAGATCGCCCGGCTCGTCCTGCCGGTTGGGGTTCACCACCGCCGCGCAATCAGGCAGTTCCGAGCCGCCCAGATGGTGGTCCAGCACAATAACATCAGCCCCTTTGGCGGCGGCAATGGGCCCATGGCTCAGCGTGCCGCAATCGACACAGATAATCAGATCGTGATCGCCCGCCAGCGCGGCCATGGCCGCGTCGTTGGGCCCGTAGCCTTCGTCGATCCGGTCGGGCACATAGAGCGTGGCGGGGCGGCCCATCTGGCGCAGCCAGTCGATCAGCAGCGCCGCCGAAGACCCGCCATCGACATCGTAATCGGCAAAAATGGCGATACGTTCGCGCGCCGCGACCGCTTTCAGGAACCGCGCCGCCGCCACGCCCATATCCTTGAGCCGCGCCGGATCGGGCAGCAGGTCGCGCAAGGCAGGGGCCAGAAAACTGGCGGCTTCCTCGGGCAGCACACCGCGCCGCGCCAGCACACGGGCCAGAGCGGGCGGCAGATCGGCGCGTTGAGCCAGCGCCTCGGACAGACGTTCGGCCTCAGGCTCCAGCCCGACCCAGTGCCGCCCGGTGGCCGAACAGGTGACGCCCAGGATCGTGCTGCCCATGCGCCTTACCGTGTCGGGTTGCGATAGATCATCTTGCGCACCGATCCGGTTTTCGACCGCATCAGCAGCGTTTCGGTGGTCAACCAGCCAACCTCGCGCTTGATCCCGTTCAGGATGGAGCCATTGGTGACCCCGGTGGCCGAAAAGATCACATCCTGCGTCACCATTTCATCGCGGTTGTAGACGCGATCAAGGTCTGTGATGCCGGCCTTGGCGGCGCGACCGCGTTCATCATCGTTGCGGAACAGAAGCCGGCCATACATCTGGCCGCCCATGCATTTCAGAGCAGCCGCGGCCAGCACACCCTCGGGCGCGCCGCCATCGCCCATATACATGTCGATGCCGGTCACGTCGGCCTCGGCGCAATGCATGACGCCCGCAACGTCACCATCGGTAATCAGGCGAATGGCGGCCCCCGTGGCGCGCACCTCGGCGATCAACCCCTCGTGGCGGGGCCGTTCCAGAATGCACACGGTGATGTTTTTCGGCAGGCAGCCCTTGGCGCTCGCCAGCGCCGACACACGCGTGGCAGGTGGCATATCCAGCGTCACGATGTCCTCGGGGTAGCCCGGGCCAATGGCCAGCTTTTCCATATAGACATCGGGCGCATGCAGCATCGATCCGCGCGGCCCCATCGCGATCACGGTCAGCGCGTTGGGCATATCCTTGGCGGTCAGCGTGGTGCCCTCCAGCGGGTCCAGCGCGATATCCACACCGGGGCCGTCGCCGGTGCCGACCTCTTCGCCGATATAAAGCATCGGGGCCTCGTCGCGTTCACCCTCGCCAATGACCACCACGCCCGAGATATCTAGTTTGTTGAGCTGCTCGCGCATCGCGTTCACGGCGGCCTGATCGGCGGCCTTTTCATCGCCATGGCCAACCAGCTCGGCTGACGCGATGGCGGCGGCCTCGGAAACACGGGCAAGCCCGAGAGACAGCATACGGTCGTTGAAATCAATGGGTTCAGACATGCTGACACGGTCCTTTTGATGAGGCTTTGAGAGCATCTAGCCGGTTGCGGGCGGCTTGGGCAAGGTGCGGGGTGCGATAGCGCCTGCGGCGGCGGGACGCGTTTGGTGAATTACGGGGGGCTGGGCATCGCATGGGTGACGATGCCTGGACCCGGCTTCGGCCAATCCGACAGATGTGGCCGTGGTGCAGAAAGGCGTCAGATATCCTCGATCCTGAGCGCCACCGGCTGACCCACCACCACATCGGTGCGGGGCAGGGTGGCCAGCGCCTCCTCCAGCGAGGGGGCCGAAACCTTATGCGTGACGATCAGAACCGGCGCGTCGGCACCGCCGCCATGGCTGCGCTGGCGCATCCGGTCGATCGAAATGCCGCAATCGCCCAGAACGGAGGCGACCTTGGCCAGCGCGCCGGGTTTGTCGGTCAGCGTCAGGCGCAGGTAATAGGGCGCGGCGGCGGCCACCTGCGCCCGGGTGGCATGTTCAAGCCCGGCGGCAGGCTGACCGAATGTCGACAGCCGAACGCCGCGCGCGATATCCATGATGTCCGACATCACCGCGCTGGCGGTCGGGCCTTCGCCGGCACCTGCGCCGCGCAGCACGATCTGGCCCACGGCGTCGCCTTCCAGCACCACCATATTGGTGCCGCCTTCTAATTGGCCAAGCGGGCTGTGGGCGGGCACCAGGCAGGGCGTCATGCGCTGTTCCAGGCCGCGCCCCGTCATGCGCGCAACGCCCAAGAGCTTGATCCGAAAGCCAAGTTCGGCGGCCTGATTGATATCCTCGATGGTGACCTGACCGATGCCTTCCAGCGTCACACCGCCGAAATCGACCGCCGTGCCAAAGGCGATGGCCGATAAGAGCGCCAGCTTGTGGCCGGCATCGATGCCACCGACATCGAGGTTCGGATCGGCTTCGAGGTAACCGAGCTGATTGGCCTCCTCGAATACCTCGTCATAGCTGAGACCCGCCGATTGCATCCGGGTCAGGATGTAGTTGCAGGTGCCGTTCATCACGCCCATGACGCGCGAAACCTGATTGCCGGCCAGACCTTCGGTCAATGCCTTGACCACCGGGATGCCCCCGGCGACGGCGGCCTCGAACCGTATCACGCGGCCCGCAGCTTCGGCCATTTCGGCCAGCGCCTGCCCGTTCACCGCCAGCATCGCCTTGTTGGCGGTGACCACATCCTTGCCCGCAGCAATCGCGGCCTCGGTGGCGTCCTTGGCCGGGCCATCTTCGCCGCCCATAAGTTCCACGAAAACATCGACATCGCCGCGGGTGGCCAGCGCTACCGGGTCATCCTCCCAGGCATAGGCGGACAGGTCCGCGCCGCGATCCTTGTCGCGGGCGCGCGCGGAGACGGCCGTGATGA
>CAXBGQ010000256.1:0-4236 GCA_963975135.1 uncultured Nioella sp.
GTCTACGGCTCGGGCAAACTGGGGGCGGCAGACCGCGAAACGATCGCAGACCGCCCCGAACTGGCCACGCCCTTTCAGGCCGAAATGCTCTCGGTCTACCTGACCCGGGTCTTTGTCCGTGATCTGGTGCAGCATATGGCAATTTCCAAGGGCGGCGATCAGGCGGCAACCCTTGACCCCGCCATCGCGCAAAGCCTTGGCATCGGCAATTCCACCGGGCTCGGCATGGCCCCCTTCATCGTCAATCACCCGGTTTTGTTCAACAACTGGATCATGGCGCGCGAAGAGGCGATTGCACGGGTGCGCGCCGTGGACATGGCCACCGATGCGGAAACCGCCGAATTCCGCGCCCTGCTCGACCGCTCCGCCCTTTCAGTGGCCCACTGGCGGTCCGAGCATCCCATACAAGTCGAGAAACTGAAAACCCTGCGCGCCGATATGGCCACGCTCATTGCCCATGCAGACACCGCCGATCTGACCACGAACAGCCCCTGGAACCGGCTCTATGACTGGGCCGAGGCGACGCTCGGCGAAGACGCGCAGGAGCTTGTCGCCTCGCTCATCCTCGAACCCTATCCCGATATGGTTGACGGGCTGGCCGCCTGCATGGCCGATGACAATTCGGACGCCTTCCGCATCGACGGCGCGGTGACCATCGCCGCCACCCGCGCAGCGCTGGAGGCCAGTTTCGGATGGGCCCTATCGGTTAACTGGGGCGCGCCCGAAAACTGCGCCCGTGCCTGGTATGTGTCGGAAGAAAAGCTGGAGCCGCGCCTAGGCGAACGGTTCGACGAGCCGATTGCCGAATACGAGCAACCTCTGGCCCCCGCGCGCGACGCCGCCGCCGCCCATGCCGCGCTGGCCGACTGGGCCGATGACCAGCCAATCGCCACCTTCCTGCTGGCCCATCCAGACCACCGCCACACCATCCGCCGGGCCCAGATTGCGGCCATGGCACCCTATGGCGAGATCCATGACAATACGATCAGCGCCGCCGTTCTGCCCATCGACATGCTGCGCGCCAAGCTGGCGTTTTTCGGGGCCACGCATTTCGACCCGCGATCGGACCGGTGGGTGCGCATCTGCATGTATGCCGGTGCCCCCTACCCCGAGGATCTGAGCCCCGCCACCGCCGATCACTGGATCTACCCGGAGGTGGAGACATGAGCTTTTCCCTCAACGAAGTCGAGGCCACTGCCCGCAAAGCCGCCCGTGGCGCGGGCTATTCCTGGGGCCTGGCCGAAGAGGCGGGCAAGGCCACGCGCTGGCTTTGTGCGCAGGGCCTGGATGGCTGCGCCTCGCTGGCGGCGTTGTTGCAGGAACCGCGCCATGCCATCCCACAGCTCAAACCCGGCATCTGGTCGGCCCCGGGCGTGCTCTGCCCGCTTGTCACCGGCGCGGCGCTGTCGGATTTCGCGGCGCAACTGACCGAAGGTCCGATCCGTATCGTTGACGTCGCTCATCCACAATTGCTGTTGCCCTTCGCTGCCGGTACCGCGCGTCAGATGGGCACTGTCCTGACCCTGGCCTGCGACGATCTGGTGGCCCACACCGATGGCGCGGGCGTCGACCTGACCCATATCCCCAGTCCGCCGGGGACCTCGGATGTAACTGTTTCAATGGGCGGCGCGATGGCGGGCTCCTTGCCGAAACAGACCCGCGCCACACCCGATCCCGCGATCTGGTACGTGCTGATCGCGTTTGCCGCGCGCACCTATGCGCCCGCCACAGATGCCTCGCGCCGTCTGGGTGCCGGGGCCGGGCTTTCCGATAATGACTGAAGTGAGGATGCCATGATCCAGACAAGAACCCTGAGCCTTGCGGAAATCGAGGATCTCGCCCTTCGCGCCCTCATCGCCGCAGGCACCTCCGAGAAAAACGCCCGCCCGCTGGCCGTGGCCACCGCCGCCACCGAGGCCGATGGCGTGGCCTCGCACGGGCTGGCCTATATCCCGATCTATTGCGAACATGTCGGCTGCGGCAAGGTTGACGGGCAGGCCGTGCCGGTCCTGACCCATCCGCGCCCCGCCGCGCTGCATGTCGATGCCGCCACCGGCTTTGCTCATCCGGCAATTGACATCGGGTTCGGCAAGCTGATGGATCTGGCCCGCGAACAGGGCATCGCGGTTCTCAACATCCACAACAGCTATAATTGCGGCGTGTTGGGCTATCACCCCCACCGGCTGGCGGCGGCCGGGCTGGTCGGGCTCGGCTTTACCAATGCGCCCGCCTCGATCGCGCCTTCGGGCGGCGCGAAACCGGTGGTCGGCACCAACCCGTTTTCGCTGGCCACACCCGGCGGCGGCGGCGCGGTCGATATCCTGATCGACCAGAGCGCCAGCACCATCGCCAAATCCGAGGTCATGAAACACGCCCGCGAGGATCGTGCCATCCCGGTCGGCTGGGCGCTGGACCCGGACGGCAACCCCACCACCGACCCCAATGTCGGGCTCAAAGGCTCGATGGCCCCCTCGGGTGGCTACAAGGGCGTCGGTGTGGCGCTGTTGGTCGAGGTCATGGCGGCGGCGCTGTCCGGGGCCACGCTCGGCATCGATGCCGCCCCGTTTTCGGGCACGGCGGGCGGGCCGCCTAAGACCGGGCAATGCTTCATCGCCATCGACCCCGGTGCCACCAGCGGCGGAAGTTTTTCTACAAGAATGTCCGATCTCATTGGCGCGATCCGCTCGCAGGCGGGCGCACACCTGCCCGGCGACGGACGCCGCGCCAAACGCATCGCGGCGGCCCGCGATGGCGTCGCGGTCAACATCGCCACATTGGACAAAATCGCGGCCATTCTCGCCTGAATACGGATCATGGTTTAAGGAAAACCGCAAACGGACCCCGATCCGCGGCAATTGGGTGCGGTTAAAATTTTCTCAAGCCGTTAAATAAGAAAATACTGATGAAGAATTCGGGCTGCCGCGGCGCTCGGATCATGAGCCAATAGACCCAGGCCGGGAACGGGAGGCCATGGGAAATAAGTGGAAGGCCAGCTCAAAAAACCCCAAATCTATCCCGCTGGCGATGACATCAGACGCATTGCGCCGAGCTGTCCTGAATCCGGCCTTCGCTGACCGCATTCAATACGTCGAAACAAGGGTGCCGGACCCCCCGATATATCGCTTCCATTCAAGATTTCAGAGAAGCCAACAGACCGACGGGTCTGTTTTGGTGCGGTCGAGAAGACTCGAACTTCCACGGGTGTTACCCCACAGCGACCTCAACGCTGCGCGTCTACCAATTCCGCCACGACCGCACGTGATCAGGTAGGTGGCGGGCTTGTACCCGCCCGCATGACGGATGTGAAGGGGGATTCTGCAGCGATATCGCGCCCCCATGGGCCACACGCAAAAAGGGCCGCGCCAGATATCGGCGCGGCCCCGTTTCAACTTTGATTGCACCCGTTACTTGGTGTCCTGAACCGGGACCACCGGAACGATGGTCGCTGCGGTCGGCGGCGCGACGATCACGGTCTGCGCGGGTGGGGCCGCAACAACGGTGGGCTGCGCCGGAACAACGACAACCTGGGGCGCGGGTGCTGGCGCGATCTGCGCCGAGCGATAGGCCATCAACAGCGGCTGACCATAAAGCCCGGTCTGCGCCGAGCCGCCATTCAAACCCCAATAATAGGCCTGCATCAGCTCGTTATACTGATAGGCCGGATATTCACGCCCGTTGATGGGATACCCCATGGACGCCTGGTAGCGTTCGATCGCGCCGCGGGTGCCGCGCCCGATCTGACCGTCGATCGCACCGGCATTGAACCCGAAATAGTTAAGCGCAGTTTGCGTGTCGCGCCCCATCTGGGTTGCGGGAATACCGGCATGAACGGGACCCGAAGGCGCAGTGGTGCTTGGATGGGGGGCGGCGGGGCGGTTGGCGGCATTGTTGCCATTGGCAATCGCGGCCCCGATCAGGCCACCGACAATCAGCCCGCCAACCACGTCACCGGCATCGGCGTTGGCCTCTTCGGCGGGAAAGGTTGCAAGGGCGACGGCCAGGGTCGCGGCGGTAATAGCTTTAAAGATCATGTTGGGTCCTCCGAAACTGGATCTCATAACATGGGTCGCAGACTAGCACAGTTTGGTTCAATCAAAAATTCGGAAACCCGCCGCTTTGCGCGGAAACCCGGCGCTTTGGCAGAGCGGGCGGCAGCCCGGCATATTCCGATGCATGTCCTGACCGGGAAAACAGGGCGATTCGCCGCCCCGTTCGGACCTCGGAGCGAAACAGCGG
>CAXBGQ010000257.1:0-4230 GCA_963975135.1 uncultured Nioella sp.
CGCGCGTCAGAAAGGCCGGATTGATGCCGCGCGTGAGGCCGAGTTGCTGGCCAAACTGCGCGCCCTGCCCGGTCTGATCAATCAGGCGCTGGCGTTGGAGGATCAGATCAAACGCCACACCTGGGCGCTTAGCCGCGCGCAGACCGTCCTCTTTCTGGGCCGTGGCGCGATGTTCCCGCTAGCGCTGGAAGGCGCGCTTAAACTCAAGGAAATCAGCTATATCCATGCCGAAGGCTATGCCTCGGGCGAGCTGAAACACGGGCCCATCGCCTTGGTGGACAAGACCGTTCCGGTGGTGGTGATGGCCCCGACCGATGCGCTTTTCGACAAGACCGTTTCAAATATGCAGGAGGTGATGGCGCGCGAAGGTCAGGTGCTGCTGGTCACTGACGCGGCGGGTGCCGAAATGGCCGGTGGCGATGCCTGGGAAACGCTGATCCTGCCCGATGTGGACCCGTTCCTGGCCCCCATCCTCTATTCGATCCCGGCACAGCTGATTGCCTATCACACGGCGGTGCACAAAGGCACCGATGTCGATCAGCCGCGCAATCTGGCGAAATCCGTGACGGTGGAATGACCGATCGCAAGAACCCGGTCCCGGCAATGGCAACGCGCCTGACCCGGTCATTGCCTTCCGCTCACAGCCGACCGGCGGGCGGACCATGACTGCGGCAGATACGCTGGCCACCCTGAAGGCCGCCGCCGATCCCGAACGCGCCGCGCAAATGGCCGCCTATCACAAGGCCCCGCGCCGCTATCTCGGCCTCTCGAACGCGTTCTGCAATGACCTCGCCAGGGATCTGCGCCAAAGCCTCACCCTGGGCGACCGGCTCAAGCTTGCCGACGCGCTCTGGAAAACCGATATCTTCGAGGCCCGCATCACCGCCGCCAAGATGCTGGTACAGGCCCGGATCAAACCAGGTGACGGCCCGGCCTGGGATCTGATCCAAAGCTGGCTGCCCGATCTCGACAGCTGGGCCATCGCCGATGCCGTTGCCCTTGCGGGCCAACGCCGGCTGACCGCCGATCCCGCCCGCCTTGACACCGTCGAGACCTGGACCACATCGCCCCATCTCTGGACCAAACGCGCGGCTCTCACCTTCACGCTGCCCTGGACCAAACAACGCCATCCCAAACCTGCCGAACAGGCCGCCCGTGCCCGCATCCTTGGCTGGGCCGCCGGCTATACACACGACCCCAACTGGTTCATCCAGAAAGCGGTCGCCTGGTGGCTGCGCGATCTCTCCAAACGCGACCCCGAAACGGTGCGCGCCTTTCTCGCCAACCACGGACCCGACATGAAATTTTTCGCCACCCGCGAAGCCGCCCGCCACCTGCCCTGATCCCTTTCATCTTGGTGGAAATACCTCGGGGTTTGGGGCGGGCCCCAATTGGCCGCGCGATGGCTCCCCCCCCGAGGGGGCCTGAGCCGACCAAACGCTCCCTCCCATATCGGCCCCACGCCGACACCCGCGTCGCGGCACCCTTGTCACCCGCGCGCCACCGCCTTATGACACGCGCGACAATTCAAAGGGGACGGGCCGGGCCATGCCCATATTGGTGATGAAATTCGGCGGCACCTCGGTCGCCACGCTCGATCGCATCCGACGTGCCGCAAAACGCGTCGGGCGCGAAGTGGCAAACGGCTATGACGTCATCGTCATCGTGTCGGCGATGTCGGGCGAAACCAACAAGCTGGTGGGCTATGTCGAGGAAACCTCGCCGCTTTTCGACGCCCGCGAATATGATGCGGTGGTCTCGTCTGGCGAAAACGTCACCGCGGGTCTGATGGCCATGACGCTTCAGGAAATGGATGTGCCGGCGCGCAGCTGGCAGGGCTGGCAGGTGCCGCTCAAAACCAATTCCGCCCATGCCGCGGCCCGCATCGAAGAGATCCCGACCGACAACATCATGGCCAAGTTCGGCGAAGGCATGCGCGTCGCGGTGGTGGCCGGGTTCCAGGGCATCGGTGACGATGGCCGCATCACCACGCTTGGCCGCGGCGGGTCCGACACCACGGCCGTGGCCTTTGCCGCTTCGTTCAAGGCCGAGCGCTGCGATATCTATACCGATGTTGACGGGGTCTACACCACCGACCCGCGCATCTGCGGCAAGGCCCGCAAGCTCGACCGGATCGCATTCGAGGAAATGCTGGAACTGGCGAGCCTGGGCGCCAAGGTGCTGCAAACCCGCTCGGTCGAGCTGGCGATGCGCTATCATGTTAAATTGCGGGTCCTGTCGAGCTTCGGGGAACACTCCGACGAAGCCGGAACACTGGTCTGCGACGAGGAGGAAATCATGGAAAGCAATGCAGTTGCCGGGGTCGCCTATTCCAAGGACGAAGCCAAGGTCACGCTGGTGTCTGTCGCCGACCGCCCCGGCGTGTCGGCCGCCATTTTCGGGCCGCTGGCCGATGCCGGCGTCAATGTCGACATGATCGTGCAGAACATCTCGGAGGAAGGCCGCACCGACATGACCTTCTCTTGCCCCACCAATCAGGTGGCCCGCGCCGAGCAGGCCGTGAATGACGCCAAGGATCGCGGCGAGATCAATTTCCACGGGCTGGTCGCCGATACCGATGTCTGCAAGGTCTCGATCGTCGGCATCGGGATGCGCAGCCATGCCGGTGTCGCGGCGCGGATGTTCAAGGCGCTGCGCGACGAGAATATCAACATCAAGGTCATCACCACATCCGAGATCAAGGTTTCGGTCCTGATCGACCGCAAATACATGGAGCTGGCCGTGCAGGCGCTGCATGACGCGTTTGAGCTGGACAAGGCAGGCTGACGGCAGCCACCGGTCACTGCGTTTTGCCAGCACCCGTTGCCATGATCGCGCCCATCGCTGTCGTCTTGGCGAATAAATCGGGCATCTCGGGCTGCGCGCCGGGCAATAACCGGGCCGGACCCGCCTGACGGGCCTGTTCCCGCCCGCACGTGCCCTACCCCGTTGCGCCCTGCCCCACCGCCGCGCTATGCCTTGAGCACGGACAGACCGCCCGCAACGAGGGGGTCCGCAATCGGGGGTCTTGATGGCCGACGGGACAGAAAGCGAAAGTCGCAGGCTGCTCAGGCGGTTGCAGGCGACATTGGCCGAGGCCGGTGCCGGTCAGGAACGGCTGGACCGGATCACGCATATCATTGCCGACAGCATGGGCACCGATGTCTGCTCGATCTATCTGCTGCGCGATGCCAAAACACTGGAATTATGCGCCACCGAGGGCCTGACCCCCGAGGCCGTCCACGTCACCCGGCTGCGTGTCGGTGAAGGGCTGGTGGGTCGGGTCGCGGCGCGTCTCAGGCCCGTCAACACCGCCAATGCCCCCTCCGAACCCGGTTTCCGCTTCATGCCTGAAACCGGCGAGGAGAGGTTCACCTCTTTCCTGGGTGTCCCGATCCAGCGGCTCGGCGAAAACCTGGGCGTGCTTGTGGTGCAGTCCCGCGATGGCCGCTCCTATTCCGAGGACGCGGTCTATGCGCTGGAAGTGGTCGCCATGGTGCTGGCCGAAATGACCGAGCTCGGGGCCTTTGTCGGCGAAGGCGAGGCAATGTCGGCGCGCCACCAGAAATCGGTGGTCCTGCATGGCGGCATCGGTCAGGAAGGGGCCGCCGAGGGCCGGGTTTTCCTGCATAATCCGCGCGTTGTCGTCACCAACCCGATCGCGGATGACCCCGAAGCCGAACGGGTTCGCCTGAACGCGGCGGTCGATCAGCTGCGCCTTTCGGTCGATGAGATGCTGGACAATGCGCCCAAGGGCGACAAGGACCAGCACGAGGTTCTGCAAGCCTATCGCATGTTTGCCAATTCACGCGGCTGGATGCGCCGGATGGAGGAAGACATCGCGCGCGGCCTGTCTGCCGAGGCGGCGGTCGAAAAGGAACAATCCACTGCCCGCGCCCGCATGGAAACCGTGCCTGATCCCTATCTGCGCGAACGCCTTCACGATCTCGATGACCTGTCGAACCGGCTGTTGCGGCAATTGACTGGGCAGGGCGGCAAATCCGGTGCCGAGATCCCCGATAACCCGGTGCTGGTGGCGCGCAATATCGGACCCGGCGAATTGCTGGAATATGGCCGCTCGCTGCGCGCCGTGGTGCTGGAGGAAGGCTCGGTCGCCAGCCACGCCGCCATTGTCGCGCGTGCATTGGCTATTCCGCTGATCGTGAACGCGACGCGTATCACCACCGAGGCGCTGAACGGCGATCTCATCCTGGTCGATGGCGATCAGGG